>JBEKNP010000001.1:0-93486 GCA_049522695.1 Bathyarchaeia archaeon
TGGTCACGAGGCTACGGGTTTCATCGATAAGGTCGGCAGCAAAGTCATCAGCAGCATCAAAGTCGGCGACAGAGTCTTTGTTTCACATCACGCGCCCTGCAACAAATGCCGTTACTGCCAAAGAGGACACCACACAGCTTGCCACACTCTACATACAACAAATTATTACCCAGGCGGCTTTGCACAATACATCAGAATTCCAAAAATAAACGTTGATTTCGGCATCTACAAGTTGCCAGAGGACATGTCTTTTGAAGAAGGCACATTCATTGAGCCATTAGCCTGCGTTTCCCGTGGTCAACGTTTAGCTGGTCTACAAAAAGATGATACTTTGCTGATTATTGGAAGCGGCATATCTGGGATTTTGCATGCTCAGCTTGCCAAGTTTAAAGGCGTAGAAAACATTGTTGTAGCTGACATTAACTCGTACAGGCTAATGCTCGCCAGAAAATTCGGCGCAAATTACGCGTCTGACGCCAAAGAGAGTCTGCCTCAAAAACTTAAAGAGGTGAACAGTGGAAGATTAGCAGACCAAGTTGTTGTCTGTACCGGAGCCACTTCAGCCGCTTTATCGGCGTTAGATTGCGTAGAAAATGGCGGAAGCATCCTATTTTTTGCTGTGCCAGACCCAAGCGTGAAGCTTCCAGTGCCCATTAATCAGTTTTGGAGAAATGAAATTACGATGCGCACAAGCTATGGAGCGGCACCTAACGATTTGGAAGATTCAATGCGTGTTTTGGCAACTAAACGGTTGAATGTTAAAGATATGATTACTCATAGGCTCGGTTTAAGCGAGGCTCAGGAAGGCTTCAGGTTGATGGCTGAGGCTGGACAATCGTTGAAGGTTATTTTGGAGCCTAACAGAGTTTAAGTTTGTAAGAGATAAAAAGCAACACAAACATACACATTATCATGTCACACGTGCCAGATGCGATTAAAGAGCGGCGGAGCGTCAGAAAATATTTAGCCCGCTCTGTTCCAAAAAAGACGATTGAAGAGGTTTTGGTGGCTGCTAGTTGGGCGCCTTCAGCGCATAACGCTCAACCATGGCGGTTTATAGTTTTAGCTGACAAGTCAGTTAAGCGGGATTTAGCTGAGGCTATGGCTGAATCTTGGGCTGCCGACATAGCTAAAGACGGCTTAAAAATTGAAGAAGATAAACGTAAGGTTAGGGTTGAACGGTTCGCAACTGCACCCGTGCTAATACTTGCTTGCTTAACAATGAATGGCATGGATAACTTTTCTGACGAAAAAAGACAAAAATGCGAGCGGGATTTGGCAATGCAAAGTTTAGCGGCAGCCTTGGAAAACATGCTGTTGGAGGCGCATGCGAAGGGTTTGGGTGCATGCTGGTTCTGTGCACCAGGCTTTTGTAAAGAAACCGCCAGGAAAATGCTTAGAATTCCAGATGACGTTGAGCCTGAGGCGCTGATTGCGATGGGCTATCCTGCTGAGAAACCGCCTGTGCCCTCAAAAAAACCGCTTGGCGATTATTGTTTCAGGGATAAGTGGGGCGTAAAGTTTAGTTAAAATTTTATCATTGTTAGAAGCATTTTGAACTTAGTTTTTGCGGCTAAAGCATGCGGCTGGTTAGCAGGCAGGATGGTCATTTCACCTTGCTTCAGCCAGACATGCTTGCCAGATATGGTAACATCTACTTCGCCGTCAAGCACATAAACCATTGCATCATAGGGTGCAGTGTGCTCGCTTAAACCTTGGTTTTCACCAAACGCAAACAGTGTTATAGATCCTGTTTTCTCGTCAATAATTGTTCGACTCACCACTGAGCCTTCCTGATAATCAATCAGGCCCTCAAGACTTGAGGCTTTTGCGACAAGTTTAGATGCATCTTTTTTGTTCATAGTTTATACTTTCAATCTCTTAATATTTAATTCTTCAAATAGGATTGCCTAAGACTTTCGCGTCAAAATGGAGGTTCTATTCTTTGTCAGGGATAAAATCCATGGATATCGAGTTTACACAATGCCGAGCATCTTTTTCTGTGAAATGTTCGCCAATGAAGACATGGCCTAAGTGGGCGCCGCAGTTGGTACATTGAATTTCAGTTCGCACCCCGTCAGGGTCAGGCAACCGCTTAACTGCGCCCGGAATTTCATCGTCAAAGCTTGGCCATCCGCAGTTTGCTTCAAACTTGTTTTCTGAGCGGTAAAGTGATGCTCCACAACGTTTGCAAACGTAGGTGCCTTTTTGCCAAAAAGCGTAGTATTTGCCGGTAAAAGGCATTTCAGTGCCCTTTTGGGCTATGACGCGTTCTTCTTGGGGAGTAAGCGTCTTGGTTTCTTTTTGAGAAGTAGACATGTTTACCATTATTACTAAGCTTTTGCATTGTAAAAAGCATTCTGCCGCTACTGTTGCCGACAAACAAATATAGAGGTAACTTGTTAATTAATTTAATATTGAGGTTTTTTATATGGTTGAAATTACAAGACTGTTTTGGAAAAAAGCTTTTACTTCGGACGCATTTTTGCTAGGCGAAGTGGAAAGTGCTGAGGTAGATATGAATACTTGGCAGATCACGAGTCTTTTTGTTGGTTTATCCGATGAAGCTTCCAAGATGCTCGGATTCAAGAGACCGTATCTTGGCAAAGTGCACGTTTGCTTGCCAGTTTCCACTATTAAAACGATTCAGGACACAGCTATCTTAAACCAAACTCTGCAAGAGCTCCGCAACCTCAAAGAATGCAAAGAATGACTAAATTTTTATGCTTCTTAACATAAACGCGTAAGCTCTACCTAGCGCTACCTACTATGCTCCAGATTAGCGTGAGGAGCAAACACCGAATTTCCTGTGCCCCCGTTTGCAAACGGAATCAAAACTACGCTGGAGAGAAAAATTATGCAAATGACTGCTACGACTTTTTTTTCATGCTATCAACACTTCAATTATGCGGCGACCCGCAAGCGTTTTAGCAGCCAAATAATTTTTGGTTACCCCGTCGGAAGATAACGTAGGCTTCGGGTGGATCGATATCTGGGCGGATCTCTTTGAGATGTTTAAGTCGCCAGTGGATTTTCTTTTTCAGTGTTTTCTAAGAAATGCTTGTGAGAGTAGTTTTTCGTCGAATAAAGCGGAGGTTTGGGAGGGTCATTATGAAGAGACTATGGATAGACAGGAAACAGCGCTGTTTCAAAAGCGTTCCTCCACGATATTTTTACGCCAATAGAATAGAGCCAAAGACCACTTGACTTTCTCCCAAAGGCAAGCTATCCACAAGTTATCACCAATTTCCGATGTATAAACCAAAAACGATAAACATCACTTACCAACAAACAGTTAATTTACAGTTAACAGCAAACATGGGAAATGTACATGTCTAAGGCTACAGAGATGGCGAGAGTTTCAGCTAGAGGCGGCTTTAACCTTCTATGGGGCCTAGTTGCTTCTACGCTCATCTCAGCTGTAGGCATCATAGCTATCACTTACATTCTAGGTGCAGGAAGGTTCGGTTTATACTCAATTGCCCTTATTGCACCAACCCTAATCGCCACATTCCGAGACTGGGGAGTCAACTCAGCCATGGTAAAATACTCTGCGCAGTACAACGCCGAAAACAACGCCAAAATAAGAAGCATCTTTGTCTCAGGCTTAGTGTTCGAGATCATCTTAGGTTTATCACTTTCCCTCCTCTCATTCGGCCTTTCCCCCTTCGTAGCCTCAAGCCTTCATCGCCCCACAATAGTCCCATTAATCCAAATCGCTTCATTCTTCATCCTAACTGGCGCACTAGTGAACACAGCAATTGCCGCATTTACAGGCATGGAAACAATGCACTTCTACAGTTTCATGCTAATAATCCAATCAATAGTCAAAACTGCTCTGATAGTGGGACTAGTACTTTTAGGCTTCGGGACTCTTGGAGCAGTAACAGGTTTCACAACAGCCTCCCTAATCGCTGGGTTAACGGGAATACTTCTGATGTGGACAATGTACAAGTCCCTGCCTAAATCAACTAGCAAAATGGAAATAATGGCAACAATTAAAACCATGTTAAAATACGGTTTACCAGTTTCAATAAGCTCGATAATTACAGGATTCCTAAGTGTATTCTACAGCTATATACTAGCAATCTATGTAACTAACAACGCTACCATCGGGAACTACAACTTAGCCATAAATTTCTCGGTTCTAATCACTTTCTTCGCTACTCCCGTAACAACCATGATGTTTCCTGCATTCTCCAAACTAGACTATCGAAAAGATCATGAGACTCTAAAAAACGTCTTTCAATATTCAGTAAAGTACGCCTCGCTCATTGTCGTGCCAGTTACAGCAATAGTAATTGCCCTCGCACAACCAGGCATTGGCACTATATACCAAAACAAATATGCTGAGGCGCCATTATTTTTGGCGTTGTTGTCAATAACTTATCTTTATACTGCTTTCGGGAATTTGAGCATAAGCAACTTGCTAAACGGGCAAGGATTCACAAAATTCAACATGAATCTGTCTTTTCTTACCGCCGTGATTGGTTTCCCTGTGGGTTTCCTGTTAATTTCTCACTTCGGCGTCCTAGGATTAATTGCAACTTCCTTAACCGTTGGTCTTCCAAGTGTATTCATAAGTTTACGTTTCATAAAAAAGCGCTTCGATGTATCAGTAGATTGGGAATCTTCCATCAGGATTCTATTTTCTTCATCAATAACCGCCATCTTAACATACGCTCTTATCTCTCAACTGGCTTTTTCCAACCCGATACGTCTAGTCATAGGCATTGTTGCCTTTGTACTTATTTTAATTCCTGCAATTCTGGTTACTCGAACCATTAACAGGGCTGACCTGAATAGTCTTCGAGAAATTATTAATGTACTCGGACCTCTTCGCAAACCTTTGCTTTTTCTCCTAAATATCATTGAGAAATTAATGACAATCTTTAATGCAAAGTAAATCAAATCAAAAACAGTGGCGACATTCCCAAGTTAAAGAATATTTAATGTACCAGGCGATCTTCAGTTAAGTTTCCATCTATTTCCGCAGCAAACTTACTCTACTATTTTGCTAGTGCTCTGTACTTACCGCAGTAACTTCCGCCGACATGTGTGCACGTGTAACTAGAGTTAGAGTAGAGATTGCACGCCGAGGTGAATTTGCATTTTATTCCTGGTTTGCGAAAAGACGACCATACATTAGGTTTAAGAGTTGTTTTCGTTTTATATTCCCCTAAAAATAAGCGATCTCTAAGCTGTTATTACTTTTCAATCGCTAATAGGAGTATGTGATTGTACAAATACAGCCACAACTAAAATTCAAATAAACTTATTTAATTGATAATACTAAATGGTAATTAAAGCAAGCATCCAATGCATTTGTGATTATCATGAAAGCACTTGTTCTCAGCGGTGGTAAAGGAACCAGACTTAGGCCTTTAACTTTTACTTGCGCTAAACAGCTTATTCCAGTAGCTAATAAGCCCATATTAGGATATGTTCTTGATCAGGTTGCAGCAACCAAAATTAAAAAGGTTGGTATTATTACTGCGCCTGAGACAGGACAGTTTGTTAAAGATTATGTTAATGACGGCTCAAACTGGAACCTTAACGTTAACTATATTCCTCAGGAACCGCTTGGTTTAGCTCACGCGGTCAAAACTGCTGGTCGTTTTTTGGGGCAGGATTCTTTCGTCATGTGCCTGGGGGATAACGTTACTGGTCAAGGGTTGAATTCATTTGTTAAAAAATTTAAGAGTGAACATCTTGATGCACTTATTATTCTAAAAGAAGTTGAGAACCCATCGAGTTTTGGTATCGCTCAGCTTGATGACAAGGGTAATATTATCAAGTTGGTGGAGAAGCCTAAAACGCCAATTGGTAACCTTGCTATTATTGGCACTTACCTCTTTTCTAATAAGGTTCATCAGGCTATAGAAAAAATAAAGCCATCTTGGCGCGGAGAACTGGAAATTACTGATGCAATCCAAGAAATGATTAACATGGGTTTTTCGGTTAAAGCCGAAATCTTGAATTCTTGGTGGCTTGACACAGGTAAAAAAGACGATATTTTGTCGGCCAATGCGAGAATATTGGATGAATACGCAGAGCGGGACATCAAAGGAACAGTAACAAACAGTTGTGTAGATGGCAGGGTTAAGGTCGAACTGGGAGCAAAAATAGTAAATAGTACAGTCAGGGGACCATGCGTAATTGGAAAAAACGCGTCGATTGAAAACTCCTTCATTGGACCGTACACAAGCGTTGGCAGTGGCTCAGAAATTATTAATTCTAACCTTGAATATTGTGTTATACAAGAAAACGTTGTCGTTAAAGATGTGGAGCGGTTAGAGGATAGTTTAATCGGCAAAAATGCGAAGGTTGCAAGAAATCAAAGGAACAGAACTATAAAGTTGCACGTGGGCGATTACTCAGAAGTGGAAGTCTAGCCCCGAAAGCATGACAACTATTATAAATATTTTTAAAACATATGTTTAGCAAGCAAGTGAGGGATATTGACGTTAAAAGGGATAAAAATTAAACCAATATGTCGGTTACCCGACGAGAGAGGCTTCTTTACCGAAGTTATGCGTAAGGATTGGAAAGACTTATTTGCGGAAGACACAATTGCTCAAGCAAACCTTTCATTAACTTATCTCAACATTATTCGTGCGTGGCATAGGCACCTTAAAGGACAAACGGACTATTTTTTGGCGTTAAAAGGATTAATAAAAATCTGCGCATTTGATGAGAAAACAGAAGAAATAAACGAGATAATCTCCAGCGCTTTAGACCTGCAATTGGTGCGTATTCCTGGTCATTATTGGCATGGCTTCAAAGCACTCGGTAATGAACCCGCTATGCTGTTGTACTTCACCACTAACCTCTATGACCCTGCTAATCCCGATGAAGAACGCAGGCCGTGGAATGATACGACAATAGTTCCCAAATCTTTAAACGGCAAGAAGGATGATGCACGTGTTGGTAAACCTTGGGACTGGAATTATCCCCCTCATAAGTGATGAATTATGAAATTGTTAGTTACTGGCGGTTTAGGCTTTATCGGAAGCAACTTTTGCAGGTACATACTTGCGCGGTATCCTGATTATGAGTTGATAAATGTTGATAAGATAGGCATAGGATCTAACCCAGCTAATCTTCTTGATATTGAAAATGACAAAAGGTACACTTTCATAAAGGGTGACATTTGCAATCCGCTGCTTATGAACAGGCTAATCCATCAAGTTGATGCTGTTGTAAACATTGCTGCTGAGACTCATGTGGACAGGAGCATTGCTGACCCCTACGTGTTTTTGCAGAACAATACACTTGGCACATTTACAATTTTAGAGGCGATACGCAGGCATAATCACAAGGCAAGGCTTTTGCATGTGTCCACTGACGAGGTTTACGGTGAAGCACTTGAAGGCTCATTTACGGAGAATACTCCGCCCAAGCCATCTAATCCTTACTCAGCTTCTAAAGCTGCCGCTGACATGTTTGTGCTATCCTACTATAAGACTTATAATTTGAATGTGTCCATCACACGTTGTACGAATAATTTTGGTCCACGCCAACTTCCCGAAAAGCTGATTCCTAAAACCATTATCCGTGCGCTGAGGGATCTTCCAATACCGATTTATGGGTCTGGTCAAAACATTCGTGATTGGATTTACGTTAAAGATCATTGTGAAGCGATTGCAACGGTTCTTGAGAAGGGGAATGCTGGAGAAGTATACAATGTTTCAGCTGGGAACGAAATTCCTAACATTGAGATTGCAAAAAGAATTGTCGCGTTGCTTCATAAGCCTGAAAGTTTGATTACTTTTGTGGAAGATCGTCCTGGGCATGATACAAGATACAGTTTGGATTCTTCAAAAATAAGGTCTACGCTGGATTGGCAAGCTAAGTGTAGTTTTGAGGGATCTTTGGAGTCGACCGTTCGTTGGTACCTTAAGAATGAGCATTGGTGGACGCCGTTTGCTGCAGAAGTGATTCTTCATCCGACGCCTTGGAAGCTAGGTGGTCTGCATTGAAACTTTTAATTACTGGCGCTAGTGGTCTCTACGGCTCCAAACTAGCTGAGCTTGCTGTTGCAAGAAATTTTGAGGTTTATTCCTGTGACGTTCAGGAGCTACCGGTTTGTGGTAACTTTGTCAAATTTGACGTTTCAAATAATGAGCTGGTCAATGAAGCGTTTAAACGCGTTAAGCCTGACGTTGTAGTTCACGCAGCTACCCTGACTGATGTGGATAAATGTGAGTTGAATAAAGAGCTTGCTTGGAAAATAAATGTTGAAGGAACAAAAAATATTGCAGAAGCAGCTAAGAGCGCCGGATCTTTTTTTATTTATATTTCGACAGATTACGTTTTCAACGGTGAAAAGGGTAACTATAAGGAGTCAGATAAGCCTGACCCTATTAATTATTACGGTCTAACCAAACTTAAAGCTGAAGAATTGGTAAAAGCTCAACCAGAATATTTTATTGCACGTTCAAGCGTAATTTACGGTTCAACTCCTGCTGCTGGAAAAGTAAACTTTGCTCTATGGGTAATCAATACTCTGCGTAAGGGTGAACGTGTAAAGATTGTTACTGACCAGTGGAATACTCCTACATTGAACACTAATTTGGCTGAGATGACAATGGAGGTTGTTGAGCGCAGGTTAACTGGAACGTTTCATCTTTGCGGTGCCACACGCGTAAGCAGGTTCCAGTTGGCAGAATTAATCGCTGAAGCTTTTGGCTTAGATAAGAGCCTGATTGACTCTGCTTTGTCTTCACAGTTTAAGTGGCCTGCAAAACGGCCCATGGATTCGTCACTTGATACTTCAAAGGCTCAGCAAATTCTGGGAAACAAGCCACTGGAGATTGGTGAAGCGTTGCAAAGGTTGAAGTTGGAGCTTTTAAGGAAGAGCCCTTAAGTTAGACACAAGTGTTTATGTGTGAGTCTCATATCCTTTTGGTTATTTGGGAAGGCTAGATGAAACCGACCGGTATTAAGCAAATAGCAAGGCAGCGAATCCAAATATTGTTTGAGCAGGCAAAGCAGGTTTGCAAAACTGATCCGCAGTTAGCCACGCAGTATATCAAGTTCGCAAGGAAGATTGCTATGGCTGCAAAAATTCGTTTGCCAGTTGAGTTTAGGCGCGAAACCTGTAAAAACTGTAATGCGTTGCTGGTGCAGAGTTATAATTGTCGGGTTAGGATAAAGCAGAAAAGGGAGCCTCATATCGTAATAACATGTTTAAACTGCGGCAACCAGACTCGTATATTGTTAGGCAAGAAAAAGGAGCAAAAGGAACTTGAGCAAAATAACCACCAGAATGAAGCGCCATGTTAGGCACGTATTGAAAGACGAGAATCCAACCATTTGGGTTGGCAAAGACGGCTTGACTCCTCAGTTGATAAGCGAAATTGAGAAACAACTGCAGCAAAACAAGATGGTAAAAGTTAGAATTTTGACTGCCGCTTTGCAAGGAGAAAATACAGCTCAGACGATAGCAGCTAAGGCTGCTGAGCAAACTGGTGCTGCTTTGGTTGAGGTTAGGGGTCACGTGTTTATTCTCTTTAGGAAGCGCAAAGCAGTAGAACCAACTGAATAGACCTGAAAGTCAAGAATTCATCATACTCTTTTTTACATGAAAAAATGAATTGTTTATTGCCTTCAAAATCTTTGTGTACGCTTAATATTTAGGCGACCAACGTACACTGCCAAAGTCGTCACAGAGACCGCGTCCACAGCCGAAAAGAAATTATTTAACTTGCCCGTGCTCCTTCACATTTGACTTGGCTTGTTACCGCTACAATCTGCTACGCTTCAGGCTACAGACTTTCCGTTTTCCGTGTTATTAATCATTTGATGCTGTTACTGCCAAGTCTTAGAATAGCTGGAACCAGTTCACGTAAAGCTTAAATTGTTCAGGCGGCTCTGGATTATGGTTACTTGAGGTTTTACTGACGTGACAAATAACCAGCCTCTGCAGTTGTCTTCCAACGTCAACTGGGTCGGAGTCAACGACACAGAAACCCCACTTTTCGAAGGACTCTGGCGCATCCCCGAGGGCGTTTCCTACAACTCTTACCTAATTGTAGGCTCAGAAAAAACTGCACTGATTGATTCTGTCCACGAGAAGAACGCACTTGAACACTTTGAAAAAATTAGCAAACTGACAGACTTCTTAAACATTGACTATCTGGTCATTAACCACATGGAGCCTGACCACACAGGTGCCGTATCTGCGCTTCTTACGAAAGCGTCCAACGCAAGAGTGGTTTTTACACCCATTGCCCAAACCATATTTAAAAAGTTCTACGGTTTCGACCCCGCAGCAGTCATCGTAAAGGACGAAGCAGCAGAAATTTCCTTAGGAAACAAAACGTTAAGGTTTATTCAAACGCCTTGGCTTCATTGGCCAGAAACCATGAGCACCTACCTCGTGGAAGACAGGATGTTGTTCTGCTGCGATGCATTTGGCTCCTTCAAAAAACTGCCCGCTGATGCTATATTAGAATCCGACATAGACATGGTCAAACAGAATATTTGCGGATGCTCGCAAAAGTACTTTGCCACGGTCTTCAATGGGCAACGCGAATGGATTCTGAAAGCCATAGAAAAATTTTACAAAATGAACCTCGAAATTGAAGTTTTGGCGCCCAGCCACGGTCCAGTTTACACCGACAATGCCAAGCAAACCATAAGTAAATGGGCTTCTTGGAGCAAAGGTACCTACACGAAAACTGTTGTCGTGGCATACGATACTATGTATGGAATGACTGCAAAGTGCTTAGATGCAATCGTTAAAGGAGTTAGGGAAGTAGGAGGCACGGTTCTAAGCTTCAATCTTTCTGAAGACACTGCTGTTGACGCATTAACTGCCTTGGTTGAGGCTCCGGCATTAATTGTTGGTTCGCCCACATATGAGCATGAGATATTTCCAAAAGTAGTCGATTTCCTGAATCTGCTTAAGACCAAAAAGTTTTCAAACAGATGTGCCAGTGTGTTCGGAAGTTTCGGCTGGAGCGGAGAAGCCACACGAAAACTATCAGTTGAGCTAACTACTTTGGGTTTCGAACTGGTGGAAAAGCCACTTTCAGTCTTCGGTAGTCCCACAAAAGAAGACCTTGAGAGGGCAAGTCAACTTGGCAAAGCAGTGGCGGAAAAAGCTTTTTCGAAATATGGCGCTGTGTAAGATAGCCGTTTGCGATTGTGGCGACTTTGGTTTTCTTTTAGGTGTGTACATATGAAATCTACATCATCGCAAAGGCTCGAAAATGCTAACAGAAAACAAAATGCAAAAACAGTCGCTTGTATCCGATGCGGTGTGTGTTTGCGAGTTTGTTCCCATAACTTGAGTCCAGTTCTAATCAAAGAGGCCTTTGAAAAAGGTAAGAAGGAAAAGCTAAGAGAACTGAAAGTGGAACTGTGTAACGGCTGTGGAAATTGCAGTTATGTTTGCCCGTCAAGAATCGATCTTAAAAGCTCAGTGCTAAGAGCAAAATCATCGCTGCGTTAAAAAAGAATTAAAGATCATTTACTATTTCCTCTTAATTCAAGAGTCAATAATCTTGTGTGGGCACTAATTCCTCTCAGAGAATATTTATATTAGGCTTCATTGTTTAACTGCAAGGAAAAACAAAGGATTAGAACAATCTTGACTACGCCTCATGACGTTCCAGCTTCAAAATTCATCGACCGGTTAGCTAGGTATCTTAAGGAAAATGTTGATGAAGTTCAGCCTCTTCCATGGGCAACTTTTGCTAAAACCGGAAATCATGTAGAAAAGCAGCCGCAGAACCCGAACTGGTGGTATACTCGAAGTGCATCTATACTTCGCAAAGTTTATGTTTACGGTCCAATCGGATTAGAAAAACTGCGCGCTGATTATGGTGGAAGAAAGAATAATGGTGTTAAAAAATCACATGTGGTCAAAGCAGGCGGAAACAACATTCGTAAGATTCTGCAGCAACTTGAGACTGCTGGTTTAATTCAAACGGCGAAGCCTCAGGGTAGACGAATGACACCTAAAGGTCGTAAGCTGCTTCAGGAAGTTGCTGGAGACTTGTATAAGGAAATAGTTAAGACTGTCCCTGAGCTCAAGAAGTATCAAGGCGAATAGAAGCAATGTCGGATGACGAGCTTGAGCAAATCCGCAAAAGAAAACTTTCATCTATGCAGCATAGAGTGAGTGATGAGCAGAGACAGTCCCAAGAAGAAGCGCAGTTTGAAGCTCAAAAGCAGGCGTTGCTGAACAAGATATTGGCCCCTGAGGCTCGGCAAAGGCTAAATAATCTAAAGATGGTTAAGCCTGAATTTGCAGGGCAAATAGAATTGCAGTTGATTCAGATGGCGCAGACTGGTAAGTTGCCGATTCCATTGTCGGATGATCAGCTCAAGGGAATATTGATTCAGCTTCAATCACGGAAGCGAGAACCAACAATTAGAAGGATATGAAAATATGGCGCGTGTTAAACCTACGGCGAAAAAACTTAGGCTAGCTAAAGCTGGAAAAGAGGCAACGTCTGTTCCAACATGGGTAATTGCCCGAACTGACGGTAAAGTTAGAAATAACCCTAAGCAAAGACGAAACTGGCGAACTAGGAAAATAAAGGCGTAGGAGAAGTAAAGCATTGGTTAAAGAAGACAAAGAAGAACAACAGAACGCTGAAGACGAAGAAGAAATGCCCGACCTTATTGAAGATGAAACCGCTAAGAAAGAAGAACCTGTTGAAGAAACGGTAAAAGAGGAGGCTCCAGCTGAAGAGCAACCGGCAAAAGAAGAGGCAGTAGAGGAAGAGGAAGCTAAACCTAAGAAAAAGAAAGAGGAAGTAGAAATTGTTGAAGAACGAACCTACACGATTCCTCTGCAGAAAGCGCTGGTTAGGCCGCCGAAAAAGCGTGCTCCAAGAGCAATGCAGCTTGTAAAGATCTTCATAACTAAGCATATGAAACTGGAAATGAAGGTTTCTGAAGAAGAGGAAGAGGAAGAGTTACCCCAGCTTCTAATAAGCCAGGAAGTTAACGAGAAAATCTGGGATAGAGGCATAGAGAAACCTCCGCGAAAGATTCGTGTTCGAGCAGCTAAAGACAAAGACGGGAACGTAACCGTTTACTTAGCTGAAGCTCAATAAAATAATTATTTCTTAAATTTTTTTCTTTTATTTTAGTGCTCCGGAAGAGGCTATACTCAATCAGCCAAACCAACAACTAATTTTTCACCGCCACATTGCTTGCAGGATTTTAGGGCAAAAATGGTGGGTTAAGCGGATTTAGCCAAGTGCCAACGTTGGCAAGGCGCAAAACAGCATGAGACGCCTTATCATATGTTAGCAGCCAGACCCGCCCAACAACAGGGCTCTTAGCTGATTCTTCTTCTTTCTTGTTATTTGGTTACGATTCTAAAGAATATAAAATAATGTTGTCACAAATTGAAGCAACAGCCGCTAAGTTACTAAAACGATTTTGTGCGTAATTGCCCTTTGTGCCTATTCATTCGATTAAATACGCATAACAATGTCACCTGATAGGAAATCAGGAAAAAGATAACAAATACCGCTAAAAAACACGACTTGCCAGTGAAAGAAGAGAAAGGCGAAGTAATAATTTATAAACCTAAAAAGATTAGCATGATACCTTGAAACGATTGCCGCGTTCGGGGCAAGTGTAAACAGTTAAGCTGAAGTGAGAGTTTTCTATTTTCTTATCAGGCGTATCAAGCTTCTTTCCGCAGTTAGGACAGTTAACCATTAAAAACGCACTTTTAAAAATTTGTCATCTAGGGTAGGGAATATTCATTTACATAGCATGGGTAAAAAGAATAAAAGGATAGGTGTGACCGACCAAGCAACCACAAATGCTCCGAATGCTCGCTTTCAATTGAACCGATTCATCCACTGCACTTGAAGGATGTTTCACCCCTTGGCTTTTTGGCATTTTAGCCTTTTCTATCTATGCTCGATTTATCTAGACATTGTGAATAGGCAAGCAAGAAAAGCAATTTTTAATTGCTAAAACAGACCACAATCTAAAAAAAGGAGTATGCGTGAAACTTCGCCATTAGAACGTTTCATCAGGAGAAATTAGTTCTTGACCGTTTACTTATCCAGCATAGTTGGGAACTCAAGCATCAGTGTGTACTCGCTGGCCACAGAAAACATAGTGATAATTCCAAGAATGGTACCCAAGGAAAAAGCTCAAGAGTTCGCCGATTGGCTAAAAACCAAACTTGTCTATTCATCCATTGGCGGCTCAGTTCTTGCAGGTGCATTGGCATGCGCAAACTCGAACGGAATGCTACTTCCAAACTATATCCGAGAAGAAGAATTAACACAAATAAAATCTGTTTTTGAAGGCAATATCACAATTATGGAAACAAAAAAAACAGCTTATGGCAATCTTGTCTTGACCAACGACAAGGGTGCAGTGGTTGATCCGCGCTTTAAAGAAAAGGAAATTAAACAAATCTCCGAAACCTTGGGCGTGGAGGTGGTGCCAACAGAAATCGCAGGACTACCCTATGTCGGCTCCTTAGCTGTTGCAACAAACAAAGGCGTACTAGCTCACCCGTTGCTAAAAGATGAGGAAAGAACAATCTTAGAAAACGTTTTCAAAGTTCCCGTCGACGTGGGCACAGTTAACTGTGGGGTTCCTTATGTTGGAACTGGCTTACTTGCTAATTCGCACGCTGCCGTGGCTGGTTCTATGACAACAGGACCCGAGATGTTTATTATTGGGAATGCGCTGGATGTTGTGCAGGAAGATGAAAAATGAAGGCTTTTAAAGTAACCGGCGAAATTAATAAGCCAAAGCTGGCAACTCCATTCGTAAAAGAATTGTTAGCTGACAAAAGCGAGCATGCAGTGGAGAAGGTTTACGCTGAAATAGGCAGCAGACACCGGGTAAAAAGATGCCATATTAAAATAATTAATGTTAAAGAAGTTTCTGCAGAGGAAATTGAGAACCCAATCTTAAAGAAAATCGTAAGTGGAGAATAAGCACTTGGCGCAAGGAAATAAACCAGAGGAAGAACTTCGCAAACTCAGCATGGAAATGCAATATCTAGAGCAAACAGCAGACGCATTGCAACAACGCATCAGCATGGTAAACGCAGCTATGACAGACTTAACTTACGCTAACATGACTTTGGATGGAATTGAAAAAGAAAAAGAAAACGCTGAACTTTTGGTTCCAATCGGCGGAAGCGCTTACGTAAAAGCTAAACTTGCAGACACTAACAAGGTAATTGTGGGATTGGGTGCAGGCGTATCCATAGAAAAAACCCTGCTAGAAGCAAAAACAACTCTAAAAGAACGGTTGAATGAACTGGAAAAAACCATGAACGCCGCTCAGCAACAGTTTACCCAAGTGGCTGACCGAATGAACAAAGGCAGAAGCAGGCTTGAAACTTTGCTTGCTCCAAGAGAAGGGAAAACTTGAAGCGATGTTTGAGAAGCTCAAGTCCGGTTTCAAAGGCTTAGTAAACAAAGTTACAACAACAGAACTTAAAGCTGAAAATCTAAACCCTATTTTATCAGAGTTCAAAATGAGCCTAGCAGAAAACGATGTGGCTTTTCCAGTAGCAGAAAAAATCAGCAACGACCTTGAAAAGCGCCTAGTCGGCGTTCAAGTTAAACGCTTGGAAGACAGAAAAAAAATCGTTGAAGAAAACCTCAGACAGGTTCTTTTAGGAGTCATGCTTACCAACAAAAGAATTGATTTGCTCAAGTTGGCGGATGAAAAACGCAAGAAGAAAGAGCCCTTCATCTTAATGTTTGTAGGCATTAACGGCACAGGAAAAACCACTACAATCGCAAAGGTTGCACAGTTTTTCCGGGATAAAGGCTACTCTGTAGTGCTTGCTGGCGCTGACACTTACCGCGCTGGCTCAATTGAGCAGTTAGAGGAGCATGGAAAACGTTTAGGCATTCGAGTCATCAAGAGTAATTACGGCGGTGACCCAGCGGCAGTAGCTTTTGACGCTGTAAGCCACGCTAAATCACATGGAATTAACATTGTTTTAATCGACACTGCTGGTAGAATGCAGACTAATCAAAACTTGATGAATGAACTTGTTAAAGTGAAGCGTGTCGTTGGTCCTGACTTAACTGTTTTAACCGTTGATTCACTGATTGGTAACGACGCCGTCATGCAAGCGGAAGAATTCAACAAAGCAGTCGGCGTTGACGCCACAATTTTAACAAAAGTGGATGCAGACGTGAAGGGCGGCTCCGCGCTAAGCGTAACATACGTAACTCAGAAGCCGATTTTGTTCATCGGAGTCGGGCAAACGTATAAGGATTTAGAACTGTTTAACCCTGAAAAATTCGTCAACATGGTATTACGATAAACTACGGCTCCTCAATTTCCACCAGTTCAAAGCGTATTTTGCTTGGATAAACCCAATACGCTTTAATGAAGTCTTCAATGCTTTGATTCACATCTAAGGCTTCGAAAAAATTGATAAAAGCCTTATCTATGCCGCCCACGTTTTTTGATGTGTACACTCTCAAGTCAGCCAAATATTTCTTATCGACACTTAGCTTTTGCATCGAAATCATGCCTGGCACCTCTACCGCAAACATCAAATTCGTTAAAACGTCTAAAACGGCAACCTTACGTACGCTTTCGTTTTTGGTTTTTACAACAATCAACCGTTTATCAAAAACCCTAAAATTCCAATCACTTTCTATATCTAAAGAAGCCGACATAACTTTCACAATAAAACTAAGCTTTCCAGCTTAAAAAACTTAAAGAATTCTTGCGGAACCGTTTCAATAGTCTCTATAGATTATTTGTGAAACTCTTAAGAATATTGTAACAACTCTATGTTTTTGCCGAGAGATACGCAGAGCCAACAAAAAACAAGAATGCTTCAGCGAATCAACGTTTAACAAGCCCCAAATAACCCCCCAATTGGATTCCCCAATCTCTATCCTTCACCTGTTGAACGTTCGATTCGCTGAGCAATCGTTTTAAATCAGTTGCTTAAATTTGCCCTACTAAAAACCAACCGGCAAGTTTACTTTTGAGTAAGCCTAAGGTTTTGATTGTTCTTTTTTACATTTTGATGGGTCACGTAAATTCTGGATTGGCGAATTGCCCGAGTAGCCTAAGGACGTTTGAGTTTTTTGTTTATATTTTTTCTCTGCTTCTTTCGCTTTGCTTTCTTTTGCGCTAAGTTCAACGCTTCCCTCAAGCTTACGTATAGTTCTGCCTAATCTGCGTTGACCTTTTGTTACCGTACATTTTCCCATCTTTTGCTCAAGGGTAATTAACGCTAAAGTTAAAAAACCCTTCTAACTACTAGTTGTGTAGGTGATGTTTTTATGAAAGCAAAAGTTAGAAATATAAAGCAAAAAGTGGTTATTCCAGCCTCTCCGAAAGAAGTTTACGAAGCCTATGTTGACCCGAAAAAGCACAGCCAATTCACAGGCAGCAAAGCCACAGGCAAAGCAGTGGTCGGCGGCAAATTTACTGCTTGGGACGGGTACATTTTTGGAAAATACCTTGAACTTGACGATGGAAAACGTGTTGTTCAGGAGTGGACCTCGACCGATTTTCCAAAAGGCGCTGGTCCTTCAAGGTTAGAGTTATGTTTCAATAAGGTACCTGAAGGAACAGAACTTGTTATGGTGCATTCGGGCGTTCCAGAAGAGCAGGCGGATGAAACTGCTGAGGGCTGGATGGAGTGGTATTGGAATCCGCTGAAAAAGTACTTTAGCAATCAATCAAAAGCTTAATTGGAAAAAGTCATTTAAGACGAATTTGGCAATACAAGTTTTTTGTTCTTTCCTTTCTTATCTTTGTCTATGCCTGAAAGGAAAAAGACGGCGGCTGAAACAGCCAGCAACACTGTTAGCGATATGAACATTCCATTGTAACGCAAAACCGATGCGAGGATTACGCCACTTATTATGGGTCCAAGCACTTGCCCAACATCCATCATGGTGCTCAAAAAACCCATCGACGTGCCTACTAAGCTTTGGGGAGTTAGCTCGCACATCAAAGGCGCGGTGGAGGAGATTACCATTGCAAAGCCAAAGCCGTACCCAATTGAAATTGCAAGCAACAGCGGAAACTGCGTGGTGAATGGAACAAAAAACAAGAGTATGCCGCTGACTATGCAGCCTACAAAGATAGGTATGCTTCTGCTGCTTCTATCAGAAAAGCGCCCTATTATGGGTCTAGACAAAATCAAAGACACAATCTGCATACCCATAACCACAGAAACAACCAACGCATTAAAACCTGCCACTTCAATCATGTACTGCACCAAATAAAATTCCACCACACCGTAAACGTAGTATTGGCATGCTTGAACAAAACTTACAATCAAAGCACCCCTATTACGAGCGACCTCAACCCATCCCCGGAGTATCCTGCCCTTGGTCATCTTTGCTTTAGCAGGCGCCACAACAGCTGTTTTACTTTCAGAAAGCAAAAGCAAGGCAATTACAAACGATGTGACACCTGCAATGCCAACCGCCAAGTATAACGTGTGGTAACCATAGTTAGTAACGAACAATATGGAGCCGCCCAAGAAAGGGGCAGCTCCTCTACCTATGGCTGTCGCCGAGTCGAAGATGGAGATGCGCTCGCCCCTATTTGCAGGGTACCGCTCAGCAATTGAAGCTTCAGCTACAGGAACAAAAATCGCCGTCGCAAAGCCATGATAGAAGCGCACAAGCGCCAGCTGCCACCACACCGTTACAAACAGATAAAGGAATGGGGCGGAAGCGAAAACAAATGTGGCGAAAATGAGCATCTTTCTTCTGCCAAAGACATCTGACAGCGAAGCTGCCGGAAGGCTTACCAGTATGCCTGGAACAGTGGAGGCAGCCGCAATTACGCCGGTTAAGTCAGCTGGTGTTCCTAGTCTTATGGCAAAGGGGTTCAGCACTGGATCCTTTGACAGGGTTGAGCTTAAGATGGCAAACGCGCCCACTATACATATAACCCAGAAGTACCGAGTGGTTACCTTAGCGATTTTTCGCAGTTGCATTGACAATCAACTAATAACTTTTTGATAATGTGATATTTTGGCTTTTGCTTGCTAACGGCTGGACAACCGAGAAGACACACAAAAATTATCCGATACTAAAGCGAGGAGACAATTTTGCCGTTATGACAATGAGAAGGTTGCTTGCTGCCTTTATACAATTTATCGACAGCTAAAGCCGTAGCTTTAGTGTTACCTGGCTTTGAATAAAAACAACCAATTTTCGGCATAAATTTTCACTTCACAATTTCCCTAATTATGCCATTAACCATTATCTTGGCGTTGTAGACGTATTCTAAATATTTTAGTCCCTGCTCCTGGTCCTCTTCGGTGAAGGCTTCTACCCCGTCTTTGACTATTACTATGTTGTACCCTCTGAAGAAAGCGTCAGCAGCCGTGTGACGCACGCATATGTGCGTATGCAACCCGCCCAGAACTACGGTTCTTACGCCTTCACCATTGTAGAGGCTCCGCAGAAGCGAATCTAAGCCTGTCTCGAAAAAGCCACTGTAAGTTCGCTTCTCCACAATTTAGTCTTTGCCTTCTTCAGGCTTAAGCTCAGCAATAACCTCTGCGCCAACCGAGCCTTTTATGGCATGGTTGCCCCATTTCCGCGTCACCTCAACGTCTTGCGGGTAATGAGCGTCGTTGCTTTAGATGACGGGCACCTCGTTTTTGCGTGCAGCCACAACAAGCCTCTGCAACTGTGGAATAACGGTTTTGGCACGCTCAACTTCTAATGTTCCAGTGACGAAGTCGTTTAGCATGACAACGATTAGGATAGTTGGGTTATCCAAAAATTTCACTCTCAACTAAACAAAACTCACGAACGGACATTTTAGTTTTACTTTAAAGTTTTGCTTCTAACGAGTAGGATCCAATGGTAAGTTTCTCAGCGCCATCATGCGTGACGAAGACGGTATCTTCGATTCTGACTCCGCCGTAACCTGGCAAGTAAATTCCAGGTTCATCCGTCACCACGTTGCCTGCTTCTAACGTGTCTTTGCTGTCGGTGCTCAAGGTTGGTGCTTCATGAATTTCCAAGCCTACACCGTGCCCCAGGTTGTGAACGAAAAACTCTCCATAACCACCTGCTTCAATTGCCTGCCTAGCTACGGCATCGACTTCCTTGGCTGGAATTTTGGGTTTTATGGTTTGGAAGGCTTTTTGATGCGCAAGTTTGACTGTTTTATAGATTTTTCTTTGTTTTTCGGAAGGTTTTCCTGCTGTGAAGGTTCGAGTCATATCTGAACGGTAGAAGTTGCAGGTTGCGCCTAAATCAACAACCACCAAGTCGCCTTCACGGATTGTTCTGTCTGAGCAGGAACCATGAGGAAAAGCTGAGGCGGCTCCTGAGGCAATAATGGTGTCAAAGCTGGTTCCGTCAGAGCCTTTCTTGCGCATTGCATACTCGATTTCGGCTGCCGCTTGCTTCTCTTTTACCCCTGATTTTATGGTTTCAAACGCTACTTGCATGCCTATACTTGCTAAATTGCAGGCCTCATGGATGTTCTGGATTTCTTGATGATCTTTGATTTTTCGCATCTCGCGAAGGAGGTTGCCGGCTGGTTCGAGTTTTTCTTCGCTACCGAATGCCTTGGCAAGGGCACGCCAACTTTCAATTGGCAGAGTGTCCACGGCAAATTTGCTTGGATTCTTGGAGGCTGTTTTGTTAGCGATTTTTTCCATTAGGTTTTCGCCTCGTTTGAGGAGTTCCACCGTTAACCCCTTGGTTTCTGCTTTTGCCTGCTCGTAATTAACTGCTGAAACGTACAGGACGCTTTCGCCTTGTTCGGGAATTAGCAGTGCGGTTGCTCCTGGGAAGCTTGTGAAGTAGGTTAAGTTGATGCCGTTAAAAATTAGAAAAAAATTGAATTTTCCTTCTTTAAATGCTGATTGCTTGAGAGCGTTTATTCTGTTCAAGGTTTGTTCGCCTAACAAAAGAGGGAATGTTTTTGGTCGGTTTAAGGGTTCGCTTCATTTTTGCGTTATGTAACTAAAAACAAGTCGGTTTTAACCGTGAAATTTTAAACGAATCAGCCATTAACTTAATATAGTTTTCAGTTAAATCCCGTAACTAGGAATGAGGGAAGAATGCATGTTTGCTTATGCAGGAAAAATTTTACATGTTAACCTCACAACTGGAGAAATAAAAACCGAGCCATTATCAGAAGATATGGCTAAACAGTACATCGGCGGAATAGGTTTAGGTATCCGGTTACTTATGGACAATTCAAAAGCAGGCACTGATGCCTTTGACCCAGATAACCCGTTGATTTACTGCTCTGCTCCACTTAGCGGCACCATGGGTCCAACAGCCGGAAACGGTTACGCTGTTGTTTCCAAGTCACCTGCCACTGGCGGAGTAGGCGAAGCCAAAGCACACGGGTTCTTTGGTCCAGACCTTAAACGTGCAGGGTACGATGCAGTTGTCATCACGGGTAAAGCACCAAAATTATCTTATCTTTGGATTGACGATGATAAAGTCGAAATCCGAAACGCTGAATACCTAAAGTACGCAACAGTAAACGATACTGATAACAAGATCCGAGATGAACTCGGCGACTTTTACATCCGCGTTTCAGCGATCGGCGAAGCGGGAGAAAAACTTTGCCGTTTTGCCGCAATCATAAATGATGAGTTCCGAGCCATTGGACGCACAGGCATGGGCGGAGTTATGGGCTCTAAAAACCTAAAGGCAGTCGCTGTCCGCGGAACACATGATGTTAATGTAGCAAACCTTGAAGGATTCAAAGAATTTATCAAAATGATTCATGAACGCATGAAGGGTCCATCCACCAAGAAATACAAAACTTTAGGCACACCCGAAAACGTTTTGGTTTTAAACTCGCTATCAGCCCTTGCAACGAGAAACTGGACTAACGCAACCTTTGAAGGCGCAGACAAAGTTAGTGGTGAATACTTAAACGAGCATTATGTTAAGAAAATTGTTGGCTGCGCAACATGCGGTATGCGTTGCGACCACATTGCAGTTGTGCCGGAAGGACCATACAAGGGTTCAACTTCACGATTAGAGTTCGAGTGTCTCTGGAGCATGGGACCACTATGCGGCGTTGACCGTTTAGACGCAGTTATTGAAGCTATGCGCATTACAAACGAGTACGGTATGGATGGCATATCAATCGGCGTCGTTGTTGCCTTTGCAATGGATCTCTATGAGCATGGCGTAATTACAAAGGAGCAAACTGACGGAATTGATTTACACTTCGGAAATGCTGAAGCGCTCATAGCCATGATTCATAAAATCGGCAAACGCGAAGGCTGGCTTGGCAATATATTAGCTGAAGGTGTAGCTAAAGCCGCAGAATTAATCGGCGGAGACGCATACAAGTACGCTTGCCACATTAAAGGCTTAGAATTACCAGGCTATGACCTGAGAACCTTAAAAACTGCGGCACTTGGCTTTAGCGTCTCGTTCCGTGGTGCATGTCACCTCAGAAACGGCGCTTACTCACCTGACGTTAAAGGCAAAGTCAACCGTTTCAAAATCGAAAAAGGCAGGGGCAAAATAATCACTGATGAGAGCCTCATGTATAACATTATTGACTCACTCATTGTATGTAAATTCAGCAGAGGCACATACTATGATGGATGGAAAGACCTAGCCAACTACTATACACTGGCAACGGGAATCCCAATCACTGTTGAAGAAATGGCTAAAGACGGTGACAGAATCGAAAACTTGGCAAGACTCTTCAACATCCGAGAAGGCAAAGGCACACGCAAATACGATGATGTACCCTACAAAATAAAGAATTTCCCAGTGCCTGATGAGGGACCAGCTAAAGGCGCCTGCGTTAACGACGAAGAAATGGCTGTAGGCTTAGATGACTATTATGCTTCAAGAGGATGGACAGTTGACGGTATTCCAACGGTTGAACGCTTGCAACAGGTAGGTTTAGGCGACTTAGCCTACATTGCCGAGAACGCAATGAAAGCTGCGCAAGAAGCTAAACCTCAAGGAGGAAACTAAAATGGTGCGACCACAAGACAGAAAATTCGTAACAGCAGACCCAGAGAAATGCATAGGCTGCTGCGTTTGCGAATACGCCTGCAGCATGGTTAACGAGAAAACCTTCAATCCGACTAAATCACGAATACGCGCTATGCGCATGGGACCACTTGTGAATCTGGCAGTTACCTGCAGGCACTGTGAAGATCCAGCATGCGTAGCTGCGTGCCCAAGAGACGCGCTCTCGCAGGAAGAGAACAGTGGAATAATCCGTGTTGACGAGAACGCTTGCAACGGTTGCGGATGGTGCATCAGCGCATGCCAATTCGGTGCCATGAACATGCATCCAGACAAGAAAATCGTGTTCACATGCAACAGCTGCACAGACAACGAAACAAAAGAGCCTCAATGCGTCCAATGGTGCCCTGAAGAAGCATTAACATACGTTACTGCAGAAACTTTGGCGCAGAAATACAGACAAAAAGCTGTCAAGAACCTGTTCCAAACAGCAGAAGCCAGTAAAGCAAAATAAGCTCAATTTAGCGCTTTTAAAACGCTCTCTTTTTAATTTTTTTCCTCTCATTCCAAGTCGTTATGTTGTTTTCTGTATTATCATACCTTTCGTGTAAGGAACAAACTCCCTAATCTGCTCAATCGACGTTTTTCCAGTTTTCTCCCGTTGCTCTTTTGGCAGCTTGAGCATTAGAGATTTAAGAATTTGCTGCAAAAGCTCCTTGCCAGTCGATTCACCAGGCGCAAGAACAACGTAAGTTTTAGTTTTCGCTTTCACGGCATCTATAGGTCCGCCGACAAAACAGGTTTCCTCATCTACAATTATGCCAACGGCGACCTTTAGCGTTACGCTTCGTGTCCAGTTGCGTTTGCCAACAACTGCGAAGGCACCATGGGGAACGGATTCTCCTGAAGGGCCACTTTTGCTTAGCTGGTCGAGTTTAACCCAGTAAACGTCGGCTGAACCAGCGTTTTCACGCCAAGCACGCGAAAACGACGCCGCGAACTCGCCGGCTTCACGAAGCGTCTGCTCACTTATGGTTTTGCCTTCAGCCTTAACGACTACAAACGGGGCGCCTGAAATTTCAGCATGAAAAACCACATCCTCCTGTGCAGTATACTTTTTAACGAGCACTTCATTGCTCACACTGTCTTTGCCAGCAACCACCAAGAACGAGTCTGAGGAGGTGAACCAGCGGAATTTTTCATACCATTCTTTATTCTCCCTCTCCATCTTGCGTTTGGAGAGCGCTTCCATAATTTCCGCTGGCTTGAGGCTCTTTAACTCTTCGGCGGCGCTTAGCTCCCTCTCAATTTTGGCTAACTTTTTCTTTGAATCCTCAAGCGCCGTTAATGCGCCAGCGGATTTTTGTTTCGCTTTTTTCCCGCGTTCATAATATTCATTAGCATTCTCAAAAAGTGAATGCCGCATGTTAATGCTAAACTGCAAGTTATTCATGTAAAGGTTAAGTGCAAGGTTGCGTCCATCAAAAGATTCAATGTAAACTTCGGGTACTTTGCCGGTTTTTTTAGCCGCTAATGCGTCATTGATTACTATGTTCCAGTCTTTACCCGCCATGTTTGCGTTCAGAAGCTTGTCTTGGAATGCTTGAAGCTCGTTGAAGTGAGCGTAAATTGTATCGCCAATTAGTTTGTCCCGTTCCGCTTTGGCTTCATCTTCATGTATGGATTTTTCTTGGTCAGCAACCACCCGTTTTAGCCGTTCTGCTTCCTGCTTTAACTTATCAACTTCAACGCTGGCAAGCGCGCTTTCAGCCGTGGTTACCCGAAGGTAAAATTCATCTAACGCTTGATTAAAACTACTATAAACTTGAGTTTTGAAACCTTCATAGCGCTTAAGCTTGAAAGGAACAACATCTAAAAAGCCTCCATCCTCGTCGAGAATTATGCATGGTTCAAAATTGCCCGCTGAAACCTTTGAAAGAAAACTTTGAAGAACATCAAAAACCGCCTTAATTTCCATGTCTGTTAAGTTTTTGCATGGCTTAGCTTTGTCGACGCCAGCTCTAAGCAATACTTCTTCGGCGTAAACTCCACCGATGCCTAACAAACGGGCTGTTGTCCTGACAACCTCAGCTTCACCCGCATTTTTGAGGGCTTCCTCCAGTTCGGGTAGGGAAACTTTGAAGGGGTTCTTGCCGCTTGGAGGAGGAAACACCAAGACTTCGTTGCGCAAGATGTTGCGGTCACGCATGCGTTTAAAGAATAGAGCCTGCCAAATCATGTTTTTCTCGTTTGTTAAGATGACGTTGCCTTCGCCGAAAAGCTCCACAACAAGCTTAAGCAATCCTTCTTTAGTCTTAAAACTCACCGTTACAATTCTTTCAAACTCGTACTGGTCAATGCTCACTACCCATGCTCCACGCAAATACTTTCTTAGTGACATGCAAAATGCTGGCGGAGCAGCTGGGCTTTCCTGTGCGTAAACGGTTGAGTGCAATCTTCGTCCTGCCTCAATGACCAATCGTATTGGTGGCAGGTTAATTTTGTGAAGCTTAAAAATCAATGTTTTCTCGCCAAGCTGATAAATGTTGTTAACTCTTGACTCAGCGATTAATCCCTTTAGTTCACTGATTGCCGCGGCAATATCAAAGCTTGTGAATTCCTTTTTGCGCAATACTTACACCATCATACGTCTCCTTGTTATATTGAAACTTGATTAAAATAACCTTTTCAGTAAAAATTCGCAACTGCCTAATAAAGAGGATTTGGAAGGCAGAAATGTCTAATATCTAGGCATGTTTTTTAAGTAAGAATAAAATATACTGTGCCAAGGATTAGATATGCCATGACACCTATAGTACAACTTTACTGGATAAGAGTCGCGTTAGGCATAACTGCGGGAGCATCAAGTGCAGTAGTCGCTATTCTGATAGGTAACACGGGTATCGACACTCTTCTTAACAGTTTCACAATAGCCCTAATAATTTACTTATTATCCTATTACGTTTTGAAAGCAGTGTACAAAAACAAGATAGAGAAACAATCAAAAATATTAAGCACAGCCGTAGCCATGTACTTTTTCGCTTGGTTACCCTTCTTTATCTTATTTTACACTATGATAAAAATTTACGTGTAATCTTAAAATAAAATTTATTCATCTTCACTTTTCTGGAAGAAATTGGCAATCGTAGCTTGACTCTTGTCGCTTTTTAGGGTTTCTATTTTTTCTTCTTCAGTTGCTTTATCATTCACATTTTGTTGGCTTGGAATATTCATCCGTGTTAAAATGCGCATGCAGTCTGACCAAGCTGAGAAGTATCCGCGGTCAAAATCTCCATGCAGGCCGTTGCGCATGTGGTCAAGAAACTCTTTTCTGTAACCATGCAAAGCTACTGAATCGCTCAAGTCAAGTTTTGAAAAGAACGCGTAGTCGTCAGTAGCACCATTTTTCCGTGAAAGATACATTCCATATAATGCTCGGAAGTATCCTCTGTTCCATTCTGTTTTCTGCATTTTTTGCTTGATTCGTTCCAACTCCCGTTCAGCTTCAGTGAATTGCCTGCTGACTATGAGTTGGAAGTACCGTGTGACTAGAGCTTGTAGTATTGGCATGTTTTAGCGTCCGCGACTTTTGCTTGCTTTCTCTGCTTTCTCTTCTTCAGAGATATCTTCTATTCCGTTTTCGGTTACTTTAAGTATTTCCTCGCCTTCAGGCAAATACGGGCTTGAAACTAGCCTTGCAATTCGCGTGGGTCCATGAGGTGCTCTTCGTAAGTAGATGCGTGTGTGGCTTGTGTGGCCGACGATGTTTCCGCCGATTGGGTGGATTGCATCGCCGAAGAATTGGTCTGGTTTAGCCATTACTTGGTTGGTAACAACTGCTGCCGCGTTGAATGCTCTGGCTAAAGCGATTAGTTTGTGCATGTGCTTGTTTAGTTTTTGTTGTCTTGAAGCTAACATTTCTCTTCCGAGATATTCACTTCTGAAATGTGCTGTTAATGAGTCGACTATGATTAGTTTGATGTTGTTCGCCTTGATTATTTCATCAGCGTTTTCGAGAAGGAACATTTGGTGGTCTGAAGTATATGCTTCAGCGTAAATGATTTTTTTTGCCACTTTTTCAGGGTCTAAGCCTAAGAATTTGGCCATTTGCACTATACGTTCAAGCCTGAAAGTGTTCTCTGTATCCACGTACAATGCGGCGCCGTTGAGTCCACCTCGCTCTGGAGGCAACTGAACGTTTACACAAAGCTGATGGCATATTTGGCTTTTTCCACTGCCGTATTCGCCGTAAAATTCTGTTATAGTTTGGGTTTCTAAGCCGCCATCTACTAATTTGTCTAAGGCTTTGCTGCCTGTGCTTAATCGTAAGACGCTTTGGCGCATTTTGAAAAGTTCATCTGCTCGGACGAAGGCAATTCCGATGGATGAGCGTGCTGCTTGTATTATTTGGAAAGCCTTTTTTTCGCTTACTCCAACTGGGTCTAGCTCTCGTGCTGTAGCCATGGCTAACGATTCCACAGTGTGGTAGCCGAGTTCTCGGAGTTTTTGGGCTGTGGCTGGACCAACTCCTGGAAGGTCTTCTATGAACTCGTATTTTCTCTGGTCTGGTTCTTCTGTTTCTGTTTCGTTTTGGTTTTCAACGTCTTCGGCTTCAGTCATTATGTTCACACTTTGAACATGATGTAACGCATGGCTATTTAAAATAACCTAAAAAAAGGATTATTTGCCTAGTGGAGAGGTAAGTGAAAGTGACTTATTGACCTAATCCTATGGCGATAAATTTCATTTTTTTATTGAAAGTTTCTGGATCATAGATTCTTCTTCCATCAATCAGTATAGGTTTCTTCATGTTAGCTGTGAAATCTGCAGGGGTGAGCCTCTTAAATTCAGGCCATTCTGTTACAATTATGCAACAGTCCACGTTTTTGATGCAGTCAAGTGCCGAAGTGGCGTACTGGATTTTGTTGTTAAAAATGGTTTTTGCGGTGGATATGGCGACTGGGTCGTAGGCGATTATGTTGGCGCCTTCTTTAAGTAGCTGTTTTATTATGGGGATGACTCGGGCTTCTCTCATATCGTCCGTGTCAGGTTTGAAAGCCAAGCCTAAGATAGCTATTTTTTTGCCTTCCAGGTCGCCGAGTTGTTGTTTGCAGAACTGGACGGCTTTGAGGGGTTGAGTATGGTTTACGTTTTCGACGGATTCTAAGAGTTCAGGAGTGTAATCTAAGGCTTTTGAGGAGGCAATAAGGGCTTTTACGTCTTTGGGGAAGCATGAGCCGCCGTAACCTAACCCTGCGTCTAGGAATAGGGACCCTATGCGTTTGTCTAGTCCCATGGCTGTTGCCACATCTTTCACGTCTGCACCGGGTATTTTCTCGCATATGTTCGCGATAGTGTTTATGAAGCTGATTTTTGTAGCTAACATGGCGTTGCTAGAGTATTTTATGAGTTCAGCTGTGGAAACTGTGGTTCTAATTATTGGAGGTACATGAGCGCTGTAGAAGTCTTTGTATAACTCTTCCAAGGCATCGCCTGATTGTTTATCGTACGAGCCGATAACTACACGGTCGGCGTTTAATGTGTCTTGGAATGCTGAGCCCTGACGAAGAAATTCTGGGTTCATGCATAAACCGAAACCTATACCGCATCTTTTTTTTGATTCTTTTTCGAGGATGGGTTTGACGGTGCTCTGGGTTGTTCCCGGTACGACGGTGCTTTTAATTATGGTAACATGGTAGTGGTTCTTTTGTCTTAGCGCTTTGCCTATGTCATGCGCGGCCGATTTTATGTATTTGAGGTCTATGCTACCGTTCGGTTTGCTTGGAGTACCAACTGTTACAAAAGTCAAGTCTGATTCATACACGGCTTTTTCTGTTTGGTTAACTAGGCATTTCAAATTGCCTCTTTGAACGCTGGCCTTTAGTTTTTCCTGGAGACCAGGTTCATGGAACGGGGGGACGCCTTGGTTTATTTTTTTGGCTTTCTCGCTGTCTACTTCTGAAGCTACGACGCTATAGCCTTTACTTGAGAATCCAACTGCCGTGCATAATCCTACGTACCCAACGCCTATAACTGAGATTTTTGGTTGTTTTTTCAAGTGATAAGCCTCAACTGTTAAATGTTAATTTTGATTAATCTGTCATATTAAATATATATGGGTTAAGTGAAGAAGAAGGTAAGGAACGCTTGATGATTCGCAAAGTTATTATCCCAGCTGCAGGTTTAGGAACACGGCTGTTTCCGGCTACTAAAGAGCAGCCTAAAGAGATGCTTCCAATTTTCAGCAAGACCGCACAGGGTGAAATGGTAGTAAAGCCAGTCGTGCAACTAGTTTTCGAGCAATTATATGATGCTGGGCTTCGTGAATTCTGTTATATTGTGGGCAGAGGTAAACGGGGAATAGAAGACCATTTCACTCCTGATGCGCATTGCATTAGAACGCTTGAAGGCATGGGCAAAAACGGGCAAGCGTCTGATCTTGAGGTTTTTTATGAGAAACTTGAGACTTCGACTACCATGTGGGTTAATCAGCCTGAACCGAAAGGGTTTGGAAACGCGGTTTTATTGGCTCAACCCTTCGTGCAGAACGAAAGTTGCTTGGTGCATGCGGGAGATAGCTGCATAATATCGAAAGATATGGATTACATAAAGAAGCTGCTTGAAGCCTTTGAGCGGTTTAATTCGGATGCTACATTTCTTGTGATGGAAATTGAGAATCCCAAGCAGTACGGAATCGTTGAAGGAAACGAGGTAGAAGGGGGAATAATAAAAGTAAAGTCGGTAGTTGAGAAACCCGAAAAGCCCAAGACCAACTGGGCAATTATGGCAATGTATGTTTTTCGCCCCATTATTTTTAAAGCCTTAGAGACGACAGAGCCTGGAAAGAACGGGGAAATCCAGCTTACCGATTCAATACAGAAGCTTATTGATTGGGGCTTGAAAGTGCACGCTGTAAAGCTGGACAAGAGCTATGAACACTTGGATATCGGCAGTCCTGAAAGATATTGGCAAGCCCTAGAATTGTCGTATCAACAGTTTTGTAAGAGACCAAACATATGAAAGACAAAATAATCAGCGAAGATCTTGAAAAGATAAAGAGCGCCGCTGACAAAGACGCCTTTACAGAAAAGAAAGTGCTCGTTTCCGGTGGGGCAGGGTTTATTGGCAGTTGGCTTTGCGATGTGCTGGTAGCTTTTGGCGCTGATGTGACAGCTGTGGATGACCTGTCCACTGGAAGGATCAAAAACATTGACCATTTAACCAAAAACCCGCTTTTCAAGTTTGTAAAGTCTGATGTTTGCGCGTTCGAGAGCAAGCAAAAGTTTGATTTTATTTTTCACATGGCGGGACATGCGTCGCCTGATGAATATCAAGCGCATCCAATTGAGACCTTACAAACTAGCGCTTTAGGTAGTTTTAGTATGTCGGAGTTAGCTAGGAAAAATGATGCTACATTGTTGTTTGCTTCAACTTCGGAGGTTTATGGTGACACAGAGGTTATTCCTACACCTGAGAGTTATTGGGGAAAAGTTAACCCCATTGGGCCTAGATCATGTTACGACGAAGGAAAGCGGTTTGCCGAAGCTTTGCTAATGGCTTATGAAAAGCAATATGGGTTGGATGTCAGAGTGCCAAGAATCTTCAATTCTTATGGTCCGCGCTTGCGAGAGGATGGCTTGTATGGCAGGGCTATTTCACGTTTTATCTTGCAAGCTTTGACTAATCAGCCCATAACAGTTTATGGGAATGGAAAACAAACCCGCTCCTTCTGCTATATAACCGATACAGTAACATGTTTATTGTTGCTGATAGTTGCTTCCAATGTCAAGGGCGAAGTCGTGAATGTTGGCAATGCTCAGGAAGTGACTGTTTTGGAGCTTGCACAAAAGATTAAAGACATAACTAAATGCACATCACCTATTACGTTCCATCCGCTGCCGAAGGATGACCCGAAAAGACGCTGCCCAGACACAACCAAACTGGAGAGGCTCATCGGGTGGAAACCGAATGTATGCTTTGAGGAAGGGCTAAAAAGAACTGTATCGTGGTTTTTATAAAAGAAGTAAAGTCAGATACCCAAACCGTAATTATGATTGTAGCAGGGTCTTTATCCGATTCCATAACTGTGTAATCATTTTCGTCCATTTGAGAAAAATTGTATATTTTTGCTGGAAGCTTGATCAAATAATTATCTTGGTGAACGGCCACTGATACATGTATTTTAGTAAGAGCATTTTCTTCTAAACTTTCCAAGGGCTTGACGATAAAACGAAATTGTTAGCATCGACGTTGAAAAGAATCAAAGTTCTCGGCAACTTTACGCTGCCAGCGACTTTCTTATCAACGTCTATCAGTCGTTGCTTAACAATTTCGGGCATGTTGTGCTCCTAACAATGGTTTCGCATGGGCTGTTTTCCAAGTCCACTCAGAGTAGTTTCATCCACTCAGAGCAGTTCCAAAAACTCTTCCCTTGTAATACCTGCTTGCCTGAGTATTGATTTCAGGGTTCTCTTGCTACTTCTGAATGACCAGGAACGATAACAATAAGAACTTTGTTTGTTTCCTTCTTCTTCAATTTCACGTGGCTTCCTTTTCTTCCCTCAACAGTAAAGCCTGCTTTGGTTAAGGCTTTAATTACCTTTCGACCTGAGATTACGGGTAGGGCCACGTACGTCCACCTTAACTATAGTTACGATGGGAACTTCAGCTTCAGAAGGCTTTTCTATATTCTCATCTTCCAAATACAATTCAAGCGCCTCCTTTAGATTTGCTAAAGCTTCTTCAATACTTTTACCCTGGCTTGCCACATCAAACTCAGGATACAAGGCTACATAAAGCCGACCATCTCTCCGAACAACCGCTGAAAGCTCCAAGCTATCGCTGATTTGCATAAATCTTTTCACATTCAACATGATACATACCTTCAAAATAAACTTTCACTAAAACATTAGCAGATGCACGATGATTTTTGTTTTTTGTTTGGCTAAAAAAATTGTTTGTTTTTTGGGTTGCTTATTTGAAGCAAAGCTTAAATCATTTGCAGGTTGCGTATTAAAAAGATCTAAAACGTATTAAAACGTCCTAGAAAGTTCCTGTTCGTCCGAAAAAGGTTTGGAAAGGTTGAGGTTTAGGTTGCCGTTAATATGTAGAGTTACTTTTGATACGATGTTGCAGAAGCAAAATCGCCTACAGGTTCCCAAGCTGGTGCGGCGGCAATATAAAGTGGAGGCGTCTGAGGTCTTAAGAGCCACCGTATATGTCGTTGGTTTGTTTGGTAATAGGGAGCGTTTTTTGGCTAGTGCGTTCTCAGTATATTTCTCTTATTTGGTTAGGTTCCTATTATCGCAAAGCTTATCAAATTCGAACTACCTGAACGCCAGTTGCCATAGGAGAATAAACGGTGATTTCCAAGGTTAAAAAGAATGGTTTCATTCCTTCCGTTCTCTATAACAAAATATTGAGGTTGATGCCCATTGTATCGGTTGAAGCTGTAATAGTAATGGGCAATGCACTCTTGTTTCTAAAGAGGAAAAATCAGCCAGCTAAGGGGCAATGGTGGTTCCCTGGAGGCAGAATACATAAAGGCGAATCTTTTGAGGAAACGCTGTACCGCGAAGTCAAAGAAGAAACGAACCTAGAGATAAGCTCCTGCAAATTCATCAATGTCTACTCGAGAGTGTTCTCAGAGCGGCATGATATAACCATAGCCTACATATGCAAATGTAAAGAGGGCACCATAAAATTAGACAGCGAACACTCAGAGTACAAACTGTTTAGAACCATGCCGACTGACTTGCACCCATACCTGCTAGAAACCATACGAGACTCAAAATGGAAAAAAGAATTGTAGTACCATTCAGCACCGTTCTGATGGTTCTATTTGCCTAAGCCTATGGCAGTAAATTTGAGTTTTTGGCTGAAGACTTCTGGATTGTAGATTCGTTCGCCGTCGAAGAGTGCGGGTTGCTTCATGTTTATGATGAACTCTTCGGACGTGATGCTTTGAATTCGCCCCATTCGACATCTTAAAATATAAAGTTACCAAGTGATATATGGTGATTTCATGCCTGAAGGTGTTCTCTTGACTGATAACGACAGGGTTCTACTTGTGAAGGTGAGCAGCCTGCTTGAGGAAATAGTTGAGACTTTCAGCATATTGGAAGATAGAAAAGCTATGTCATGTTTAAAGCAAGCAGAAAAAGATGTCAAAGCTGGAAGAGTTAGAGACTATGATGAATTTCTAAGGGAGCTGAAAAAAGCTGGAGAAATATAAACTTAGTTACAAGGACTTTTGAAAAAAATTTTCGAGCTCTTGACATCCAAACAAAAAGGAGAATAGATTCAACAATAAAAATGCTTGAAATTGACCCTTATGTTGGCAAGCCTCTGCGTGAAAATCTTGCGGGTAAGTGGTCACTTAGAGTCAGCGACTACAGAATCATCTACGAGATAAATGAAAATGAGAAAATAATAATGCTCTATGATACTGAGAATGGAAGAAAGTCTACAAATAAAAGTAATAGATAGGCTACAACAAGGTTAATGTTGTTGGTGGCAAGCTCGCAGGCTAAGGCGAAAAATTGTAAACGTTGGCAACGCTCAAGAAGTCACATACATGAGCTGGCAAAGAAAGTCAAAGAAATTACAAGATGCCAATCACATAAAACGGTGCAAGTCCAACCTCAAATAAAAAAAGTACCGCTCAAAAACAAACAAACCACAGCAAACGAGCTATTTTTCGGATTAAGCTCTTAGGAAGATAGCAGATACATCGAATATGTTTAAGAAAAATGAATTTTATGCTAAAATTTGTTGCTTTAGATCTTTTTCATCTTTTGTAATGTGATATGTTTCTAACCCCATTTTATTGCTTGTTTTGGCGAGTTTTTCATCTGCGGTTATTAACGCATCGCTTTTGCTGTGCTTGCAAGTGGCTATTTGGAGTGCATCTGCTTCGTAGACGTGGTTGGTTATCACAGTGTCCCAAGTATCAGTGAGGACGGGTGTGTGTATGGGAATAACCTCTATGGCTTCGAGGCGCATTAGTTTTACGAGTTCATTGGCGAAATTTTTCAGTGTTTGGCTGAACTCTTCTTCGGTTAGCCAGGCTTTTCTGCGCCTTTCGTGGAGAACTCCTAATGCTTCTCCGATATTCCACAGCGAGATAGATATTGTAAGTTCGCCTGTTTCGGCTTTATCGAAGATAATGTCGGTTGTTTCGGTGCCCGGTTCTGTCACATACCGCTTCAGTATGACGCTAGTGTCGAGGTAAAGTTTCCGCAACTCTTCTGCGCCTCATCTCTTTCACGATTTCCTTTGCTGGCGGTCCCTTGAGCGTAGTTCTTGTTTGTTTTATTTCCTGTGAAGAAGTTGTCCCCTTCACTGCGATGCCGGTTTTCTTAAACGCTGAAAGGATTTCGTCTTCCATGATTGTGGCTCGCAGGAGCTCTTCAACTTCGCTGCTTATTTTTCGCAGGTTTCCGTGCTTCTGGAATACCTGCGTTTTAAATTTCAACCACACCGAATCATCCACGTAGACGCTTACTTTAGTCAACTCTATACCTCTAAACTGGTTTACTGGTAAACAGACATATAGGATTTTCGGAATGGACTTGCTGAGTGGAAGCCAAACGTGGGCTTTGAAGAAGAACTCGAGAGAGCAATAATGTGGTTTGTGCCAAAAAACGCAGCATATAGATAGAGCAAGAAAAACGGAAAAATACGCATAAACCTGTCTGACCCTAACTATTCAGAGTCCCCATTTCCCGTTACAGTTTTCAAGCGTACAAACCACAAGAAGCAGAAAGCACCTATCACCTAACATATTAAACATTCAGGGCATTTGAGAAAAAGCCGAGACGCAACTGTTGAGAACTGGAGCGATTCGACGGAAGGAGACTTTAAAGACTTAAAGTTTTATATATGCAGGTTCCTATAACCCAGTAAACTTTATAAAAGTGACTAAAGATGGCGCTGAAAATTCGAACTGCTGTAGTGCTTGTGGGTGGGTCGGGGTTGCGCATGCGCCCTCTTACGGAAGACCTGCCCAAATGCATGATTCCCTTGCGCGGAAAACCTCTCCTGTACTGGACGCTCACCTGGCTTCGGGACCACGGCTTTGACCACGTGGTTCTTGGTGTATCTCACCGCAAAGAAGTAGTGATCAACTACGTTAAAGAAAACCCGCTGGGAATCAAAGTGGATTTCAGTGAGCATACACAGGAAGGTGAAACGGGAGAAGGCTTTCGGCTTGCCATCAAAAGGCACGTAAACGACGAGAACTTCCTCGCCATGAACGGCGACGAACTGACCAATATGAATCTTGAGAAATTCGTCGATTTTCACTTTGCACAAAAAGGCATAGCAACAATAGCCGTGTCGCCCATGCGGTCACCATTCGCCGTTCTTGAGCTAAACGGAAACGATATCGTGGAATTCAAAGAGAAACCCTTACTTGAAGACAAGGTCATAAACGCAGGTATCTATGTTTTCAATCACGCTATTTGTGACTACTTGCCCATTACAGGCTCCATTGAGAAAACTGCGTTTCCTGCGCTCGCAGAAAAACGACTTCTCAAAGGATACCGGCTGGGCAAGGGTGAACGTTGGCTAACCATTAATAGCGTTAAAGATTTATCTATAGCCGAAAAAGAGTTTGAATCAATACGAGGTCTCAAAAAATGAAAGTTCTCATTACAGGTATACTGGGTTTCATAGGAAGCAATCTGGCAGAGAAACTTGTGACCAACGGGGACGAGGTTTACGGTCTTGTCCGTCGCGTAGCAAGCAGAAACTTGGATGCCCTTGGCGAAACAGTCAAAGACGTAACATTAGTATCAGGAGACATTACAGACTATGCGTCCACCCGAAACGCCCTGAAAATCGCAAACCCAGACGTTGTTTTTCACTTAGCTGCCCTGAGTCCAGTTCGCGATTCTTTTGAGCGCCCATTCGAGTATCAACAGGCAAATTTTACAGGCACAATGAACGTAGCTCACGCTCTATTAGAACTGCCTGATCCCCAAAAGCGGAAGTTGATTGCCGCCTCAACCGCCGAAGTGTACGGTATACAGGGTAATGAACCGCTAAAAGAGACGCTTACACTGAAGCCGTCAAGTCCTTACGCCGTAACCAAGGCTGCAGGCGACTTGTACTTGCAGATGATGTTCAACTCGTTCGATCTGCACGGCACCGTGATGAGACCAACTAACTCGTACGGCAGGAAATTTGAGAAGAATTTCATGGTTGAATACCTCATTACTCAGATGTTGAAGGGCGAAAGTCTGTATATTGGCGCTCCTGACTCCGTGAGGGATTACATGTATGTGGACGACCACGTAAATGCTTATGTGCTTGTCGCCAAAAACCCAAAGGCAAATGGACAGGTTTACAATGCGGGTACCGGGATCGGCGTAACAAATGGGCAACTGGCTGAAATGATAGCTCAGAAGGCAGGATACGACACTAAGAAGATAAAGTTCGGTTCCTATCCTCCGGGCTACCCGCTTAGACCCTTATCATCTGACCAACCCTACCTTGTGCTCGACGCCACGAAAATCAAGAAAGACATCAACTGGTCATCAAAGTACAATCTAAGCGAAGGATTAGACAAAGTAATCGCGAACCTCAAAAACTGAAGTACCAAGGTGACCAAGTGGGTAGAAAATACGGCGGTGAAGCATCGATTCAGCTTTAGGCAACTTAAGAAGCAACGCCATAGCAAAAATGACCAACATAAAAACCAACCATATAAACTAAAGAGAAACTCGAAGATTCCAATCCTTTGCTATTTGGACAAATGGATCGAACATTATCAGGGTATTTCTCTCATGGTTCGGTGCCTCATACCGCAAAATTTATCAAATTCGAACAAACTCCCATAAACGCAATCTGCGATAGGAGAATAAAATGGGTGAGTTCAGAGATTAAAAAAATGGTTCCATTCCTTCTGTTCGCTTCGAGCAAATAATGAAGTTGATGCACATTGTATCGGTTGAAGCTGTAATAGTAATGGGCAATGCACTCTTGTTTTTAAAGAGGAAAAATCAGCCAGCTAAGGGGCAATGGTGGTTCCCTGGAGGCAGAATACATAAAGGCGAATCTTTTGAGGAAACGCTGTACCGCGAAGTCAAAGAAGAAACAGGTCTGCAAATAATCGCCCATAGCTTTATAGGCGTATACTCAAGGGTTTTTCCTGAAAGACACGGCATAACAATAATTTACTTATGTAAATGCAAAGGCCCAGTAACACTTGACAACGAACACTCAGAGTACAAACTGTTTAAAAACACCCCGTCCGATTTGCATCCTTACCTGCTTGAAACCATAAAAGATTCAGAATGGGAAAAAATCTGTAATACCATACGAATTAGTTTACGTTATATTCCCTTTAATTGCAGTTTTCACTGTTGACACCGAGAGTATCTTGTTGTTAAGAATGCCCTCGCATTAAAATTATGGATACAGTTGATTCAGCAAGTTTGAATAAATGACTTAATTAAATTTCGGTTGATTCTGGTACCATTTAATTGTCTTTTGCAATCCAGTGAGAAGGTCTGTCTTTGCTTCAAAGCCGAATTCGTTTTTTGCCCTTGTTATATCTAGAAATCTTCGTGGTTGACCGTCGGGTCGTGAAGTATCCCAAGTTATTTTTCCCTCGAAACCTGTGATTTTGGCGACCATCTCAACTAGTTTTTTAATTGTTATTTCTTTTCCTGAACCGAGGTTGACTGGAGCTGGTTTGTCATATTTTTCGGTGGCTGCTAAAATTCCTTCAGCGGCGTCTTCTACATATAGGAATTCACGGGATGCGCTACCCGTTCCCCATATTGTTACTTGTTTTTCTCCTTTTTCCATCGCTTCGGTAAATTTTCTGACAAAGGCGGGTATAACGTGTGATGATTCTAGATCGAAATTGTCGCCTGAACCGTAGAGGTTTACTGGAAGCAAATAAATAATATTCATGCCATATTGCTGCCTGTAAGCTTGTGCCATTACAAGAAGCGCTTTCTTGGCTATGCCATAGGGAGCATTTGTTTCTTCAGGATACCCATTCCAAAGGTCATCCTCTTTAAACGGCGTAGGCGTAAACTTTGGATAAGCGCATACCGTTCCGAGCTGAACGAATTTCTTCACTTTGGCAAGGCGCGCTGCCTCCATAAGTTGAGCGCCCATCATAATATTATCGTAGAACAGCGTTCCCGGATATTTTTGGTTAAATCCAATACCGCCTACGCGTGCAGCTAAATGAATAATTACGTCAGTGTTTTCCACAACTTTTTGGCAATTGGCCCAAACCCTTAAGTCTAAAAATTCGTGCTTCGGAATGTATATTTGGCTTGCTGAAACGCCTCGTTTTTGTAACAAGTTTTCAACTATATGTGTACCTAAAAATCCAGCTCCACCGGTTAGCAATATTTTTTTATTTTCCCAGAAATCTGTCAATCTATTTTCCACCATCGGTTTGGAAATCCTTTTCTCAAGATCGCATCACCTTCACCTACGGGTTTTAATCCAGCTTTTCGCATGTCTGCATCAACCATAATTTTGACCAGGTCTTTGAAACAAATCTTAGGTTTCCAACCAAAAATTTTCCTGATTTTACTTGAATCAGCTAACAAATCATCAGTTTCAGTCGGCCTAAAATATTTTTGGTCAACTCGTACATAGTCTTCCCAGCTCAGACCAACGTAAGAAAATGCTTGTTCAACGAATTCTCGTACAGAATGCTGTTCTCCAGTTCCAACTACGAAATCGTCTGCTTTTTCCTGTTGAAGAATTTGCCACATTATTTCAACATATTCTGGAGCAAACCCCCAGTCGCGCTTTGGCTCAAGATTACCAAGATAAAGGAATTGTTGTTTTTTGGCGATAATGTTGGCAATAGCCATGGTGATTTTTCTGGTAACAAATATTTCACCTCTACGCGGAGATTCATGGTTAAAAAGAATACCATTGCACGCAAACAGTCCATAGCCAAGGCGATAGTTTTTTGTCATCCAATAAGCGTAAACTTTGGCCACAGCATAAGGACTTGTTGGACTAAAAATGGTCTTTTCATTTTGAGGTGAAGGAGCGCTTCCGAACATTTCGCTGCTCGAAGCTTGATAAAATTTAACATGATTACCGCTTCGTCTAACCGACTCCAATATTCTGGTTGTTCCAAGAGCAGTAACGTTCCCTGTATATTCGGGCATACTAAAACTCACATTAACATGACTCTGAGCACCCAAATGATAGATTTCATCAGGTTTTACGTTATACAAGATATTAGAAATCTGCTCTGAATCAGACAAATCACCATAATGAAGAAAAAGACGCGCATTAGGTTCATGAGGGTCAACATATAAGTGTTCTAATCTGCTTGTGTTAAAGGTGCTTGCCCTTCGAATTATACCGTGAACTTCATAGCTTTTTGAAAGCAAAAACTCAGTTAAATAAGATCCATCTTGACCGGTAATCCCAGTAAGAAACGCTCTTTTCAAATCAAAGCCTTCGTCAATCATTATGTGAATTATTAAAAGTATTAAAATTTGCACAATTTATAGGCTTCCTTTATAGAGTGCTTTTAAGATTTTAAAAACTTAAGAATGTCTTGGACGTACCTACTTTGCTCAGTGCCTAAACACTGCAAAATATAAACTAACGCATTTATCCTGTTTAAATCGATTTTATTTTTTTATTCGTTGCCACTGAAATAACCGCAATACTTTTGTTTCATAGGTTATAATAGATTGGTAATAAGTACAGAAATGGAATAGTTTCCTCGGATGGAGATTCACTCGCAATGAAAAAAAGTGCTGTAAAAGTAGTTTTATTATGTGGTGGAAAAGGAACGCGTCTAAGAGAAGAAACAGCATTTAAACCAAAATGTCTAGTGGAAATTGGAGGAAAACCAATTCTATGGCATATAATGAAAATCTACTCTCATTTTGGTTTCAATAATTTTGTCATTTGTTTGGGATATAAAGGAGATATGATAAGAGACTATTTTCAAAATTATTGTCTTTATAATAACGATACGACAATTGAAGTAGCGAAAAAAGAAATATACTTTGAAAATCGTACATCAGAAGATTGGAATGTTACCCTTGCGGAAACAGGTGAAGAAACAAATACCGGTGGTAGAATAAAAAAGATAGAAAAATACATTGATACAGCCTTCTTCTTGGCTACGTACGGAGACGGAGTTGCTGACATAAACATATCCAATCTAATTAAATATCATCTAGAAAACCATAAAATTGCAACTTTAACGGGTTTACATCCGACATCAAAATATGGCATCTTACAAATTGATAATGAGGGAACAGTCACATATTTCAAGGAAAAACCGACTCTAAAAGAGTGGGTTTCAGGCGGATTCTTTGTTTTCAACAAAAGAATATTCAATTACCTCACCGAAAGCTGTATTTTAGAAAGAGAACCATTTGAACATTTAGTAAAAGATAAAGAACTAAACGTTTACAAACATGAAGGATTCTGGGGATCAATGGACACTTATAAGGATCTAGAATACCTAAACGATGTATGGCAAACGCAGAAAAAATGGAAAATGTGGTAAGTGTTGAAGAAATGAGCACAAAAAGCGATTTCTGGACTGAACGTAACGTATTAGTAACAGGGGCTTCTGGCTTCCTCGGTAGTTATCTTGCTGAGAAACTAGTTAAATCAGACGCGAACGTTATGGCGATAATCAGAGACAACGTTCCAAAATCAAAGTTATATGAGCAAAATATTTACAATAACATAACTGCAATAAGGGGAGATGTTAGAGACTACTTCCTTCTTCAAAGAGTGTTAAACGAATATGAAATTGAAGTTGTTTTTCATCTTGCAGCTCAAACAATAGTTCAAGTAGCCAATAGGTCCCCACTCTCAACATTCGAAACAAACATGAACGGAACTTGGAACCTGTTGGAAGCTGCTAGAAATTCAGAGACTGTTAAAAGAATAATAGTAGCATCCACCGATAAAGCCTATGGAGAAAAAAAGCAACTACCCTATTTTGAAACAGATGTGCTCAAGGCTACTCATCCATATGATCTTTCGAAGGCTGCAGCAGATATGCTGTGTCAAGGGTATGCTGCAACTTACAAACTTCCAATTGGTATAACACGCTGTGGCAATCTTTACGGTGGAGGGGACCTGAACTTTAACAGAGTTGTACCACAAACAATAAGACACATTTATTTTAACGAGAATCCAATTATCCGAAGCGATGGAACCTTTCTTAGGGATTACTTCTATGTCGAAGATGCGGTTGATGCGTACATTGTGTTTGCTGAGAACCTTTTGGAGAAAAAGCTTGAAGGAGAAGCTTTCAACTTTGGGACTGAGAAACCAGTTAGCGTAATAGATTTGGTTAATAAAATAATCAAAATTTCGGGCAAAGAAAATTTAAAGCCAATAATCAAAAACTGTGCAAAAGGAGAAATAAAAGATCAATATTTGTCATGCAAAAAAGCCCACGCTGTTCTACATTGGAAACCTAAACACACACTCGACGAGGGACTTGAAAAAACTCATAGATGGTATGAGAAATGGTTCCTAAAATATGGAAATCTAATTATTGAGTGATAGAATGGAGCAAGATTACAGTTACTTACAAGATAAAAAGATACTGATAACTGGTGGATTAGGATTCGTAGGAGTAAATCTGGTAAAAAAACTCTTAGCAATGGACATAGAACCAACAATAATGGATTTTACATCAGATTTAAGAAGCATAGATAAACACTACATACCATTTGATCTTGATTCTTTGCCCTTTTACAACATTGACATAAGGCAAAGCGAAAAAGTTGTCGCCATAGTTCAAAACATATCGCCAGATTTCGTAATACACTTAGCAGGAATGACAAATTTAGAAAAGACTTTTGAAAAAGCAGAACTCGCTATTGACATAAATCTAAAAGGTTCATTAGCCATCTTAAAAGGGTCCAAAAAAACAAATCTTAACAATTTTGTGTTCTTAAGTACAAGTGACATATATGGTGGAATTAATCCACCTTTTAGAGAAGACCAACTGGCCCAACCTGCTTCACCCTATTCTGCAAGCAAAGCAGCAACCGAGATGTTTTTAATCATGTTTTATAATGTTTACAAGATTCCAGTCACTATTTTAAGAAGCTTTAATCTTTATGGTAAATACCAACCACCAGAAAGAGTCATTCCCTTCATCATCAAGAAATTGTTAAATAACGAAGAAGTACCATTAACCAAAGGCGAACAAAAAAGAGAATTCAATTATGTTGACGATTTGTTGGATGCTATATTGAGATCACTATTTTTTAAGAACAGTCAAGGTAAAATACTAAATATAGGATCCGGGCTATCCATAAGCATAAAAGAAATTGCCATGTGTATTGCAAAAAAAATAGGAAAAGTCGACAAACTAAAAATAGGAGCATTACAATACAGAGAAAACGAAATATGGGATATGTATTGCGATAATTCATTGGCACGTAACATCTTAAATTGGGAACCAAAGGTATCACTTGACGAAGGTTTAGAAAAGACAATAGAATGGTATAGGAGCATAAAATGAGCGATAAACCCGATTTAAAACCGAATCTTCTGGTTTCAGTGATTATTCCAACTTTCAACTCAGAAAAACAATTACCCATATGTTTAGAGTCCATAAAAAACCAAACTTATCAAAATATCGAGCTAATTATCGCAGACGGATTCTCAACTGATAAAACTGTTGAAATTGCGGTCCAATATAAAGCAAAAGTATTACAAAAAAGCTGTCCATTTACTGAAAGAAGAAATTATGGAGCAACTATAGCGCAAGGAGACATTTATTACCATATGGATTCGGACATGATATTGCCTAAAGAATTAATAGAAACAGCGGTAAAACAAATCGTTGGTGGATACGACGGAGTAATTATTCCACAACGGTTCTTGGGCGAAGGCTTTTTCGGCAAGTGCAAAGAACTAGAAGTTTTGAGCAGTACAAATGACGACAAACTAAAAATCTGTAGATTCATGAAAAAAACAGTTTTTGACGCTATAGGAGGATACGACGAGTCTCTCGAAGCAGGTGAGGATTGGGACATCACACAAAGGATCGAAGAAAACTATCGACTAGTAAGGATAAATGTGTACGTTATTCACGGCTGGGGAAAATATAACCTGAGCAAATGGGTAAGTAAAATGTATTATTATGGGAAAACCGTAAAAGAATATCAGGTTAAGCATAAGAATTATTCAAAGTATCAATGGAGCCCGCTCAGATTTTTTTTGATAGACTATTCAATGCTCATAGATGATCCATTACATGCTTGCGGCCTAATTTTCATTAAATCTTGCGAGTTTTTCTCAGGATTTGTTGGACTACTAAACAATTCAGGATGATAATTATAAATCTGAATAAAAAAAGCATTAATTTCCTTTAAATTTTTGATGCAAATCAAGGAAGTAGCAACTAACATAAAAGCGCTTACTAAATTATTTTAGTCTATTTTTGGTTGACACAGTTCTCATAATTTGAATAGAGTCTTGATAATAAGGTAATTATTTCTTTCTCGGAGATTAAATTGGATAAATCTGAAGTATAGACTACACTACCTTTGGCAGGCTTTGCAGTTTCTTTCAATCTTCCTGGATGAGGATTTATAATGTAATATTTTTCGGTTTCAACGACATTTGCTGCTTCAGTGGCGGTCATTAGTTCTTCATGCATTTTTTCACCGGGGTTAGCGCCTGTTTTTATGATTTTAATCGTTTGGCTGTCTTTATTATAAAGTTCTGAAAAAAAGACTCTACAAGCTTTAATTAAAGTGTTAACTTTAACCGCATTCATTTTAAGTACAAAAATTTCTCCAGAATTTGCTAATTCGGCAGCGTGTAAAACTAACTTAGCTGCGTCAGAAGGTAACATTATGAATCTAGTCATTTCAGGATTTGTTACGGTTAATGGACATCCGCTTTTCACTTGTCTATCGAAAATAAGAACAGCAGAACCTCTGCTGCCAAGCACGTTACCAAACCGAACAACAGAAAAAATCGGTCTGCTCGTCGATTTGCTTGAGCTTACTACTAGCCGTTCTCCTAGTAGTTTGGTCGTGCCTAAAACACTTATTGGATTAACAGACTTATCTGTACTAATGAAAACAAACTTTTTAATTCCATATTTAATGGCGCATTCAGCCGTTATCTGTGTGCCGAGTACGTTTGTTGAAATAGCTTCATATGGATTACCTTCGCAGAAATCTACATGCTTCCTCGCAGCTGCGTGAAAAACATAATCACAATCTTTGATTACTGATTCGATACTGCGAGTGTCCGTAACATCTCCTAGCTTATAAAGTACTTCCGGATGCATACGTAGTAGGCTTCGAGCTTCAAAAAGTCCATTCTCGTCATTATCAAAAAGAAGAATTTTTTTAGGTTTATAATTAAGAAGAGTTTTAGCGAGTTCCAAACCAATAGAACCTGTTCCGCCGGTTACTAGAATCGTTGAATCTGTATAAACAGAGTTCTCAGATTTAGTTAATAACATGCACACTACCCTTCTTTCTTTAACTCATGTAAAGCGCTCAATATTTTAACTTTGTGTGTGCCACGAAAATTACAATTCTAATTTCTTCACTTGAGCTTATTGATGTTACATGCTTATCTTAAAAACCTGTATTAAATATAGTGCTATTCAAAACCGTCATACTTTTATTTCGCAGATTAGCTTTTTACGATCATGGACGCTAAAAAGTTGTTATCATTCTCGAATGCCCGAATCGTGTTAAATGAGCCATCAACGATACCAGCTTTTCTGCGAGGAGGCAAAACCGAGGCTTACCGGGAAGCGTTACGAAAACTATTAGAGAACCTATCTCAGAGTGACTTAAAAGAGATAGGTGACTTATTGGAAAAATCTAATTCAATTTCTTCAGCAGCTTTCCCAAGAAAAATGGCTTTCTATAAAAGTGGCAGCGAATTTACCAATATTTTGATGCTGTACTACCTTATCCGCCTTGAGAAACCACAACTAATCATAGAAACTGGTGTATGGACAGGAAAGACAAGCTGGACTATACTGCAAGCTTTAGCAGATAATGGATCAGGTCATCTTATATCAGTGGACCTGGGAGTCAAATATATTTGTACTTCGCAGTTACCTATCAAAGAAATAGGCGGGTTTGTACCACAACGTCTACGTAGTTATTGGACATTAGAGATTGGCGATGCAGTGAAACTTGTTCCGGCCCTACTCAAGGAACACGGACCAATAGACATGTTTTACCACGATAGCGATCATAGTTATGAACATATGAAGTTTGAATTCACAACTGCCTACCAACATGTCAAGAACAACGGAATAATAAGCAGTGATGACATCAGCTTAAGCAATGCATGGAAGGAGTTTAGTCGCTCTCTAAGAGACCATTACGAAATTGACTATCTATTTGGATATGGACATAAATAAACGAAATTAGCAGGCAGATCAAAGAGCCACGAATAGTGACCACCTCTGCCGGCTTTACGTACGCTCTGAACTTTATTTTGCCGGAGATTTTTAACCAGGGTCCGGTTTCTTATTAATCTGTTTTTTAAAATTTGACAATTATACTGATACACATGAGTCCCTGTAGTTATATAAAAAATATTGTTTAGGATTAGCAAATTTAATCCCTTTTTCTATCCTTTTTACAACAAAACGTGCTAAGAAAAATAAATTACAAAGGTAACTTGGTAAATAAACGAAAACACAGGTACTTCTGCAAAAAGTCAATACCGCATCTTGGCAAGATGGATATACCCGATTAAATTGCATCAGAAAATAAGCTTTGAAACAAAGGACTAAGAAAGCTTTGTCCTAAAGCCAAGGTTATCCAAAGTTTTTCATAACCCTTTAGAGAAGGCTGAATAGTTTGATTTTGCCCTTAAAAGAGCCAAACATGTGTTTGCCATCATCAACGTTATGTCAAACTTACATTATCAATCCGCCATCTACAGAAAGCACGGCACCATTGACAAAACTGGCCTCATCCGAAGCAAGATACAAGTAAGCGTATGCAATATCTTTTGACGCTCCAAGCCTACCGAGAGGTGTTTTCTCTTTCATTGTTTGGAGAATCTTTTCAGGTACATTCAAAGTCATAGGTGTAATTATAAAACCAGGTGCTACCGCATTAACTCTTATTCCTTTCCTTCCAAGTTCCTTTGCCAAAGCCTTAGTCATTCCAATGAGTCCAGCTTTAGCAGCAGCGTAATTACATTGACCTATGTTGCCATATAATCCTATTATAGAAGATGCATTAATAATTACACCTTGTCCCTGATTGATCATAACTTCGGTTACAGACTGTATGCAATTGAAAACTCCTGTAAGGTTGATTTCAATGACGCGATCCCATTGTTCTTTTGTCATTTTTAACATCAGGGCATCTTGGGTAATGCCTGCATTGTTTACCAACACGTCAATTCGACCGTATTTTTCTAAAGTAGTGTCAACCAGCTGTTTTAGTTGTTCTCTATTCGAGACATCTATCTTAACAAAAAATCCGTCTCCCATTTTCTTAATTTTCGCTACTGTTTCTTCGCCGTCTTTTTCATTTATGTCTGCGACGACAACCTTAGCACCTTCTTTAGAAAACAGGAGTGCAGTTTCTTTGCCAATACCGCTTGCAGCTCCAGTGATAATTACAACTTTATTCTCAAGCCTCATTTTTATTCACACTTTCAATTTGCACTCTGGTCTATCCGATTTCAGGCTTAAAGGTGGATATTAATATATTTATGACGCACAAAACTATATACATAAATTAGAGTTCCCTAAGCCCTAACTATGGATCTTTCAAAACTCAGTCATAATCTTCAGTTCACAATGTATGCCGTTGAAAGTTTTCAAGTTCGCAGTTTGATACTCAAATATACGAGATAGAAAAAGATGAAAGATTTAATTCAGGATAAAGAGACGGTAAAAAAGCAATTTATATTCTTAATATATTCTATAGGAGAAACAGGAGTAAAATGAGAATTCATATTGCATCAAAAGATGAAATATCGACTGATCATCTAAGGAACATTCTTACAGCCAACAAGTTTCTTCCTTATGCAGAATACGGTATTTCAATTGATTGCCTAATTAATTATATTGTTAGAAATATCCAAGATTCTCTTGAAAAGGGTTCTTTTGTTCTTGTAGCAGAAGAAAAAAATAACATTCTCGGACTACTTGTCGGGGGAAAATCGGAATGGGATTCTAAACATTTCGGAATAGAGATAGCCATCATAAGGTATCTTTTCACTTCAGGAGATTATTATGAAAGAAGACAATGCGCAAAAGAGTTATTGGCCAGCTTATCCGCAATCTCCAAATTTAAGCTTGTAATTTCACGGTCGCATACAGAAGACATTCCTCTTGTTCATGCAATAGAGGATAGCTCCTTTCAGCTAATGGACACATTAGTTACTTACTATTTTGATTTTAAGAATAAAATTAGTGATTTTAAAGAATCATGCAAAATTGAACCTTTAAAAGATGAGATGCCTGAATTAAAAAGGATTGCCAAAACAAGCTTCTCAGAGGCGAGTGTTGCAACAGATCACTTCCATGCAGACCATCGTTTGAATGAAGCAAAAAGTGACTCTTTATATGAACAGTGGGTAGAAGAGACCAGCAAAGATAAAGACAACGTTGTCTTAGTTGCAAAAATCGATAACCGTCCAGTCGGATTCACCACGGGCAAAATAAATAACCAACTAAATAACTACTCAAACAAAAAAATAGGCTCACTAATTCTATCAGCGGTTTCCCTTGAATATAGACAAGCTCATGTTTATACAAGCATGATACAAACTGGATTAAGATGGTTTTCAGATAAGGTCGATATTGTTGATCTTGGAACCCAGATCGGTAATTATTCAGTACAAATCGCTTGGCAAAAATTAGGTTTTAGGATTGTAAGTTCCCGATACACCTGGCACAAATGGGTTGATTAATCAAATTAATCTCGGTGCTCAATGTTAATGTTTTAGTGTTCGTAGCGAATGAGTGCTAATGTCTATTCAGTCGTTTAAATCCTATGGGAAGAAAGCTGTATTGTGCTTTTTTGTTTCAACTTTTTAGACCGCGCTCTGACTTTCAAAATTGAATAACAAATCAGCGCACAAACTATTACACCCGTTATTATTGATACACCAATTCCCAAGACAAAGTTGGTCTGTGGCTCATAGTAAAGCAACAAAGTAAAACTGTATGTCCCATTGGCATCTTGAGTTATCATATGTTGATCGGCAAGGGCGGTCAAGTTTACGTACCAGCTGTTGGCATATCCGTTCAGAAGGAAGTGGTCATTGCCAAGAACTGAGGTACTTAGTAGTGGGGTGAGGTCATGTGAATCGGGGAAAGGAGTGCTTGCCTGCTCCAATTCAGTGCTTCCTGCGTAATTTCTGACGGGTGGGGCATCTCCTAATGTTTGTGTAGGTACTACATATAATTGCCAACCTTCTTGATAACTTTCAAGGAAGTTCAAGAAGAACGGTCCTGATGCGTTTTCTGCATTTACCAACAACTTTCCAGGCTGGATTTGACGGAAAACCAACGTTGGTGCGATGGAATTATTCTCAGGCATGTCTGTAGAAACCAAAGCAAGATCAAACTCTATCGGAGTCACTTTGACATTTAGTGCATTAGCGATGTCCTGCCTAAAGTTGGCATCAAGAGAAGTGTCGGTTAAAAGTTGTTCAAGACTGCTATAAGTGTTGGTTTCAAAGCTGAGTTTTACTACCCAAGTCCCATTATTGAGTCGATACACAGGAGTATTTTCGACAATAATATTTGCTGGCAACTCGTCTTCTGTAATTCCATTAGGGAAAGTAAGTTGTACTTGCTGAGGAATATCTGAACTTGTCACCAGGTTACCAGCGTCAAGATTAACACTGCCGATCTCGTACCAGCCATTTCCCACCGAGTTAAACTCACTTACTGGTACCGTTTGATTACCAAAAACTAATTGCTTGCCAGCGTAAGGATTGGATGACGCATTCGTTGTCCCAGAATTACCTAAATTCATGTATATGTCAAAAAGTCCGGAGTTTTGAATGTCATCGACGTAATAGGTTAACGCGCGATCTGATGTCGTAACATTAGTTAGCTCCTGAACAGTCGCATTATCCTGCGCTATGGCTGATTTATCAGGAATAACGCTAGATTGTTGCAGAGCCAGGTCATTTTGGGCTTCTGCAAGATCTTGATCCGCTAAAATTGGCACGTATATGTCTTTGCCGTTAATGTTGGGAATAATTGCTGAGGATGACGTGGAGCCGTTACTAACGTAGTCATAAGAAGTGTTGTAGTTGTTCAAGGATGCAAGAACTTCCAGTCGGGAGGTAACATAAGTGGTGCCCAAGAACGTGTCGTAGTTGTTAGTAGCGTAGACGTTGGCTGGAGAATTGGCATAAATCAAAGGCATAAAGTTATTCACATCGTAGATAGTAACGTTTCCGAAAGTTTGAGCATCGCTAATAAGACCTAAGTTACTTAGGGTACTGTAGAGGTCGTTGTATCTCTGCCAGTCATTGTCGTTTAGTTGGTAGGAATAATCTCCAGCCATATCCTTGCTAAGCATTATCTGACCAACGTTAGATTTTTCTAATAGATAGTCAAAGTACCTGACTCTATCGACGTTAATTGTCGCGTTAGGAGTAGTATTGTCAGCAAAAATCGGACTGCCAGTAACCGGTGTTACTGGAATATCGGATTCGAAATCGACTTCGTTTTGTATTGCGTTAATAATATTATTGTCATATATGTCGCTACCAGTATACGAGCGTTCAAGCACAGGTTTGTTAAGTTCAACGCCGTCGAAAGTAATCCCGAAGTATCCCCATGAGTATCGATTTGTATATGATATCGATGGAAGATTCAAAATCTTGTATGAGACTGGATCGGCTTTTACATAGGCCGCAAGTTGTTGATAGTATGATGGAATATTGAAGAACCCTGGGGTATACAGTAGTTGGCCCGAGTAAGCTGGGTATGCATCAACTATCAAGGCAGTTACCAGCACAATGACGATTACTTTTTTGATCACTGATTTCTTTTTCAGAGAGTGAAAAGTTCTTGAAAACGTAAAGGTCCCAAAAGACTTCTTACCTATGGAAATCTTCCGAAGAGAGGTTCTCCTCAGAGAGGGTAGAATTCTTGAAAATGTATAGGCTCCACTGATGCTTAAGGACGTGACTAACGCTGGCGCTATAATACCATAAGGGGTTCTGAGTATAACAAATTCTGATATATGCGTCATCAACCAAATAAATATTCCACCGAATGGATCTCTGACACCTTTCATCAAGAAAAGGAATAAAATAGATATAATTCCTAAGCATAAGAGTCTACGCCTTAACAGATTTGACTCTTTGAACAGCAAGCTTGCAAATGCAGCAACAGGAAGCAGAAAACTGCTCAGTACAAACACAGGGTTGTAGGTGAACAATGGGTAATATCGGTAACCATATTGTCCAATAAAACCCGGCATTTCTATTATTTGATTCCAATTTCCTGTTCCGATCGTTCTAAATCCGTATAGCAACTGCGAGAAATCTCTGTTTTGCAGATTTAGTGAAAATACAGAAATCGTGTATATCTTGTCTGTGGCTGAAACTTGAAAATAAGGACTGAAAACCGTGTGCACGACAGCCCATATTAGAGGAAGAGATATTAGAACAAAAAGAAAACCTGTTAGAATAACCGTTACGACATCTTGCCGTTTATTATGACTCTCAACTAAAACATAGTAGAGAATATATAATCCCCCAAGTGCCAATGGGAAGATAGCAAAAGGCAATCCTATGAATCCACCCCAATTAAGATAAAACAGCACAAGAAGCACGAGCCAAAACCGTTTCTTGCCAGTCTGCAACAAAAGAAGAACTGCCGAGGTAATCAGTGCACTTGTGATCCAAGGCCAGACTTCAAGGAAAAGGGGATAAAAAACTTCGAGGTACATACCAAAACTCGTGGCCGCAAGCAATCCTGCAAAGAAAGCAATTAAGTTTCTTCGGGGATCCCGATAAAAAATCGAATATGCCAACACAGCCACAGATAAACTTGGCAATATAAAGAGCAGCATATTAATGGTGAAATTCATTTGAAGAGCACTAAACCCAATGGCTGATAGAAAAGAGAAGAACAGCAAGGGAACCGCATACCCGGCTTCAGTGCCTAGTTCGACCCCGAATCCTCGAGTTTGTTGCCACATTGAGAATCTCTCCAAGAATTCTTGCCATGGATGCAACTCAATGTTACTGATATCGGTAAATGTGTAAAATCGCCCATATCCAAAATTAATCAGAAAAAAAACTACCATGATAATAGCAAGCAAGATAAACCAGAAATACTCAGAGAGAAATCGTGTAATGCGAACAGTAAGCACATGCAATACTGCATTCAAATCTTTCAACGTGTTACACCACACCGTTACTTGTTGCTATCAGCTGCTAGTACTTCAGCTATAGCCCCATCAAAGATGTGATTCCAATCAAATTGTTTAGAGTACTCAAAGGCATTACTCCGATACTCTTCTAACAGAGGTTCATTCGTAAGTAAGGTAACAATCGCTTTTGCCAGTTCATCAGCATCATATCTGATAACTATACCGCATCGTCGTCGCTGGATTTCATAAGCATTATACGGTACATTCGTCAAAATAACAGGTAGACCAGACGCCAAATAGTTTTTTATTTTTCCGGGATCAGCGTAGCGAGTCCAAGTGTCAGTCTTCATATCATATGGAGCAACTGCACAAGCGCAATGTGATGATAATTCTTCCATTTCTTCATCGCTCTTGTATCCTACAAAAAGGACATAATTTTCGATTCCAAGTTCTTTTACCAGACATCTTAGTGCGGGCTCGTAATTGCCTTTTCCTATGACCAGGAATTCAAAATCAATTATCGCCTTTCTAATTTCGGGAATAGCTTTCAGAACTAGCTGAACACCTTGCTTTTCAAGCAAATGGCCAACGAATAATACGCGGTGCCTATGAATTTTTTCTATAGGTAATTTTACTCTTCGACTTGTCCAAATTCCTATCGGCACAATCCGTTGCGGACGTTTTGACTTGATTCCGTACATTTTTTCTCTTAATTTTTCAATTCTAGGAGATATGTTCCAAGCAAAATCACAATTCTTCAGAGCAAAACGATTTTCCTGGAAATATATCATATTCTTCCAACTGGCGCTGAAACGTAAGTTAGGAACAAAATCACCAGCCCAAAACACGGTTTTATCTACTCTGCGCAACTTTTTCAAAATTATCCCAGGCAAAGCATCGAATCCACTAAGACCAATTGAGATATCCCATCTTTCTCCTGTTCGCAGAATACTAAACATAGCAAACATGAAATCCTTAAGCATAACAATTAGTTCGGGCGTATCTCTGTAGTTCCTGCTATTCCATCTTTTCACTATGGCACCATTCTGATGCTCTTCGTAGAAAGACCGTCTATTTGGACTATCTGCAAAATCATGCCATATAAACAATACTCGATCGTAGCGCTTATCCAGATATTCTACAAGGTCGTCTTGGGTGGAAGCAGTGAATTTATGTGTAACTACGAGAAAACTCTTCGCAACCATTTGCTATCGGACTCGTTTAGAGCACGGGACTGGACCATCAATCCAAAGTTGTAGTTTCAATGTAAAGGTTAGTAGAAAGAGATTCGTTACAGTTTGAATTAATTTTACTTTGCTCTTCCGTCCTGGCGGCTCTGTCACACGTACTGGAACCTCCCTTATCGACATATTTGCCCTATCTGCGAGAAGCATGAGCTCAGTGTTAAAGAACCACCCATCACTCGTTAGGTAAGGCAATAGAGCGATAAACGCCTCCTTTCTCACCGCCTTTATTCCGCAAATATCACTATATTCGTATGAAAACAACAGCTTAATCCAGTAATGAAACGCTCTAGAAAGAAGACGCCTTAATGGCTTTGCGTCGGTACATGATCCAACCGTAAAACGGGACCCAAAACAAACATCATATCCCTCTTGAGCCGCTTGAATTACCCGTTTCACATCATCAAAATCAAAAGGAAGGTCACCATCTATATGGCATTGAATGTCGGCACTACTGTTTTCCCAAGCTACCTTAAGCGCGATACCAACGCCCTTGCGATCTATTCTAAGGTATTTGACCTCCGGATATGATTCCGCTAACATCTGACCTATTTTCGGAGTCATATCTGTTGAAAAATTATCAGCAATAACAATCTCCCATTTGCATTCGAATGCTGATTTCATGAAAGAGAGCAGTCTTAGAACATTCTGCTCCAAAACTGATTCCTCGTTATAAACGGGAAGCACAATTGACAAGCTTTCATTATTCATAGTCATGTGAAACGATTTCATGGATTCATAGGAACATCCTGTACTAGCGGACAATAATCCCAATTCAGGCGTTCCCAAAGAGCACTTTCTCATGATCACTTACTCAAACTCCCCACAACGAGTGCCACAGGCATCGTTTATTACAATGGTGGGCGAGTTACAGCGAAAGAATTTGGATTTACACTGATGCATACGCCTTATAATTCTTCTATGAATATTCGCCCAGTCCCAGCTTGGTGTTAACGAGTTTAGATTTGTCAAAAGATCACGAACCGCCTCAATATTTTCATTACGTAAACTCCTCACTGGCTTTTCTGTTGTTTATGCTTCTTGGACTATAAAGTTTGTGTATATAAGCACTTAAAAAAGTTAGTGGCAAAAAAACAAGAAATAAGGTTTCAAATATTTGTTGATCATCAGAATTTTTTTCTTTCTTTAATAAGATCCCCATTTTGGTATTTCGCCTCTTTCTTTATTTAGAAAATCCAGCAAAAAGGTATCTCAGGATCAATTTTACTATAAAGCAATGAGATACTAAGCAAAGTAACCTGACGGAAAGCTCGAGTCGAGTTCATGACGCAAAATTCAAAAAAAATCGATTAAACTAATTCAAATTCACTTCATCAAGTATTTTCCTATTTGTTGTAGTCGAACAACTACACAGTTTTTTGTAAATATTTAAAAAACTTTTTTTGACTTATAGGTCACCTTGATAAAATAAGTGACTGACTAAGATGAGTTTTAATGCACTCTATAAGAACTGATGCTAAATGAACCTCAATTGCAAAAACGTGGCATTAGCGAAAGGAAGAAACAGAAATGACCATAAAAATAATAAAAATAATTAAGAAATGGCGGTTCAAGAATAGAAACTTTGTATACCCACAATGCATGAATGTTTTTCCTAAAAAAACTGCGACGACAAGCGGAGATAGAGGAACCGCATATGGTATTCATGTTCATTGTAAAAAGTGCGGGCAGATAGTTGCATATAGCAATTAAAGAGTTAAAGTTTTCAGTCTAACTTGCCGCTTTATGAAAAAGCAGTTTGGCGGTTTTTCATTAATTTTAAGAGAAAAAATCAGGCATGGTTTCAGCGAGCTAATAACATTAAACCGATCAAGTTTAACGTTATTCAATTTGGCCTAGGAAAAAAATACTTATGTTTTTTGGGCTCTTTCCTTTGCACGTTTTATTTCATTCACAACTTGATTAATTTGATCCTCGGTTATTGTGGGAAATATGGGTAAAGATAAAATTTCATTATATATTTGTTCTGCAACAGGGAAATCACCAATGCTGTGATGTACTAGATTTTTATAGAATGTCAATAAATGCAACGGCGTATAATGGACACTTAACCCTATTTTCTTCTCGGAGAGTTCCAAGAATAACTTATTCCTACTAATACCAAACTTTTTTTCGAGAACCCTAATGACATATAAATGGTATGAATGTGTTCTATCTTTCGCTTCAAATGGCGTGATAATTCCGTCAATTTCCTTTAGACGATCTGAATATTGGTTTGCAGCATTGACTCGTAGTCTGTTAATATCGCTCAATCTTTTTAATTGTGATGTGCCTAGTACGGCTTGAACCTCATTTAACCTGTAATTATAGCCTAAATCTATTACGTCATAATACCATGCAGCCCCACTCTCTCGATCGACAGCACTTCGTGTCATTCCATGTTCTCGCAGGATTTTAGCTCTTCTAAATAGATCTTCGTTATTTGTAACGAACATCCCCCCCTCAAGGGTAGTTAAAATCTTAGTTGGATAAAAACTGAAGCAACCTATGGTACCGATGGTTCCAGCTTTCCTTTTCAGATAGGTTGCACCAACTGTATGAGCACAATCCTCAACCACGGGCAGCTTATGATCTTTAGCAATCTCCATTATTTCTTTCATGTCGCATGGCTGTCCACCATAATGAACTACTATAATGGCTTTAGTTTTTTCAGAAATTTTATCAATGATTGATTTTGGTGAAATATTATATGTTTTTTCATCGATGTCAGCGAAAACAGGCTTTGCCCCACAGAAAATAGGTGCATTGGCCGTCGCGGCAAAAGTTAAGACCGGAACAATAACTTCGTCGCCAGGACCAATATCCAATACTCTCATGGCTAAGTGTAATGCGGCTGTGCAACTATTAACGGAAATAGCGTACTTTGAACCGATAACATTTGCGAAGAGCCCTTCAAATTCAACCGCTTTTGGTCCCCCAGTTAACCAACGGGATTGTAAAGCATTATAGACAGCTTCTTTATCTGCATCGTTTATCCAGGGAGCAAAGAACGGAATACCATCTTTATTTATAGCCACAGCCTCACTCTCAAGTGTAAGTTTTACATTGAATTATGATTAAGATGACTGATTGTTATTAACCCTTCCACCCAGCCATGCTTCACAAATAGTAGGTGAATGCAAGTAGGGCTCGCAGTCTTAAGAAAAGCCATATCATAACTTAATCGGCTTACGTAAAACTTCAGCCTCACTGGTCTCGTCATAATCCAAACAAAGCACCTAATTTAAAATTACAACTGTAAACTCAAGTGGCCTATTGCATATCTGGCGAATCATCACGTCTTTTACGATATTTTATAAAGCAAATAAGCTGTAGAATAACTCCAGCAATCAACGCGTAATAGGCATAAATAGCCAATGAATCTGCCAAGGATGACAAACCGATAAAAGAACAAACAGCCGTTGCCATTAAAAATAATATGCATAACCCTATTAATGGAAGACCCCAATTCGCTTCAATGTATCCTTTAAAAGAGGTAAGAAATTTCTTAAGGTAACGGTCATCCATAATTCGCACACTAATAATGCTTATAAAGCGGTAAAGCGAGAATTTAAAATTTTCCATGATTTAACCTAAATTGCTTTGGACAAAGCTATAATCAAAAAACCAAAACGTCCTCACTATATGTAATTAACGTCCTGTTCCTTTGTTAACTTTATTGCTAATTAGCAACAAGAAAATCATTGCCCAATCAACAAGAGCTTTGGCTATATTGCTAATCACATTTGAAATTTTAGTCGAATTTTTTAAGGCTATCAGATTTTGAACCTTACTAAGTTAACTTGGAGCATAGCTGTAAATAGCCATCTTTCCACTGCTATAGACTTCATGAAATGACGGTGACACAGTTGGTTGCCCATACCACCCTTGCCCATTTACCCACCATATAAGGTATATTTGGCTATGCCCTTCTTGAGTAGCGGTCGTTGCCGCATTGACAGGGTCGCCAAATCCGTAGTTCATGACCTGATTACTGTTAAGAGTCAACAACGCCCAACCATAAAACGCTGTATGCGTAAGCAAAAGCGCACTGCTATTCAAGTTATTTTTGAACCATTGTAGGGCGTTGACTGTGTCATGGCAGTCAGTTATCGATATCGTATTCTGCAACATCGAAATTGGGATTTGATTCGCGTAACTGTTGAAATGCTCCGAATTAAAGTAAAAGAAGGGGTTTTCCGAAGTCATAAAAATGAAGCCAAAGCTTAGAATAGCCGTTGATAAAATAAGGTATAATACCGCAATTCTGTGCACAGTAAACTTAAAACTTTTCCATTTAATTGATTTAAGCCTGCTTAAAGCGTCTGTTGCGTAAAATGCAAGCGGATAAGTAAGTAGTAATACCCATCGATAAGGGCTTACAGAAGAGAGTGGAATAAACAACAAAATAAAACTCAAAAGAAGCCAAGACCTGAGCTGAAGATTCCCAAATCGCCAAAGACCTACCGCCACCAAGGGCAACAAAGGCAAGAAACAATACAAAAAGAAACCCCCTTCACTTATCAACATAGATTGATAGGAAGCAAAACCAGTCCAACTAGCCAAAGACGACGAATTTATTGAGTAACCAAGGACGCCAGACTTTGCCACACCACTTAAATAAACGATTACAAAATAGACCGCAGCAGGCAAAGAAACCACAACCAGATCAATTGACCACTTAAAATCTCTACGGAACACGCTATAGGCAACTGTACCAATTATAGCTCCAAACATGAGTACCGCTACAAGCTGATGGGATAAAACCACAGCTATCATTGCTAACGAGAGAACAACATAGTGCTTCCAAGAACTGTCCTTCCGGTTGATAAGAGACATAAGCAACGTAAGGACCACAAAAAAGAAAACTAAACTAAGCTCTTCTCGAAGTTGATCCCAAGACGCTCTTAAAGCCACAAAATAAATTGTCCCTAAAAGAGCAACAAACGTACTTTTAGTTGGCGACCACCCCAACCCCCTTTTTGCATATGCAAATATTGACAGCCCTAAGAAACCGAGAAGCAGCGGCGAAATAATTTTAAGCGCAAAAACCGGTGACCCGCCTACACCAACTATTAACATTAGTATCGAGTAGAACAGTGGCGCAGTTGCGAGAAAGTTCCAAAGGTTAATGCCATTATGTAGCCATAGCAAAGTATCTGGAACATAAACACCTAGGGTATCGAAGCCAAGGATATAGGGCCCCATTAAAATCTCAGGTATAAACCTCACAGCTAATGGTATAACAAATGCGAGAGCGGGAAAAATAATATAACGATTGCGGGTAAGCCAATCCTTTAGAGGATTATGAATATGCGGCACCTTTTATTCTCCAGATTTATGGACAAGTATAGATGAGATTGTATTAAACTTTGATTGTATGTCTAAATGCCTTGTGCTTGTAAAAGATGTGACACCCTTTAAAAAAATGCCAGAATTAAAAAGTGGTCAGCTGGTTGCTCAGATTCCATGTTTTCAGGTGCTATGGATTATTCTGTACGCCGTAGAGTGCGGCGTCTAAGATTAAACCATTCGTGTTACTGCCAATATTTTGAACTAAAGTTCCATTATTGTCTGCACCGTCAGAGTAACCTTTTGTGGGGGTTGGAAGGCTTTTCTCAAGATCGTCAACCATGTTGCGAGCAAACGCCGTGTTATACAAAGCGAGGAAACTAAATGCTATTTTATTATAGAAAACAGGACTCATGCCTAAATGTTTGTTTTGTGCACTGTTCAATATTGTCCAGGTATCGCCATTAGGCAAAACAACATACTCGTATATGAAGCCTGAAGGACTATTTCCTTCACTAAAAGCCGCATAATGCCCCGTCGCATTATAATAGGCTTCACTAGCCAAATAGACTTGCTTCGCCAAAGCTATTAGTTGAGAACTATTGTTGTTAAGTTCAAAAACTGAACAATAAAGCGGGTCACCTGTAATTGTGGCTTTAGGCAACGAAACATTGCCATACGTTGTTACATTTCCAGCTGACAAAATATTTTTCAGTATTGTACTTGGAGCATTAGTAAGACTATGGAAGAAGCTTGCGAAACCGCTCCAGCAATAGTAAGCATAAATACTAGTTGATGTCTGGCTATCAGCCGCAACTTCTGGCACCAAAGCAGTATAGTTCGATCTGTTACCAGATTCATCGTAAACTATGTTATTTATTTGTGGTGCTAAACTACTATTGAAAGTCCTAAGATTGTTGAGAGCAACAAACAACCTTCCCGTATCAATAAGATCAACGATTTCCGGAGATGACATAAAAGAATCATCTTTTCCAGTTGCAGCATCGTAGAACTGGTACGGATAACTAGCATTGTTAAGAGGCCGAGTTTCCAGGAAAGTTAAAACATCAGCTATTCTTGCAGAAAAGTTCCAAGCGCTATCATTACCAATTAAACCTAGTTTCTGCGCGTCAATGACAGCTTGGATATAAACACCTAAATCCCAATCAGTGAAATAGGTATAGTCTGTACCTCCAGCGTAAGGAAGCCCAGTATGTGGATCAACACCTACGCCAGGCTGAAAATATGCCCAAGCATTCGCCGCCACCTGCAGCCAGACAGCACTGGTGATAGTTTGAGCAGACTCTATTAAGCCAGGAAGCTTAGGCGGACCTGGATTAATGGCTTGAGACAAACTTGAACCCGTCTGTTTTGACGGTTGAGCTGTGGCTGGCGATGAGGTACCATTCTCGTGATTTGTGGCAGTGGGTGAGGGAGTGGGCGACGGAGTGGGTGACGGAGTCTCTGTCGAGTTATCGCTGCTTTGCGGCTCAACATTAGCCTTGGTAACGCTTTGTTTTGGCAAAAACGCAAAAACAGAAATCAACAAAACGGCTACAATCGCAACAGCTATCAGGCACTTTGCTTTCCTGCTAAACCGCCAGTGATTTAGCCGAAAAAAATCTTTTTTTGACTCAGCTTTAAGAGATGTCTCTAAGGAAACTAGCCAAACTAATGGAAGAGAGCAAATTTTTTTGAAATTAATTAAAGCATTTGTCATTGTAACAGGACTGTCTCTTTTCAGGTTAGTGTAATTCCTCTTTCTCTGAAGAGTAGAAATACACGATTTCTAAAACAACCATAGTAAAAGAGAGATTTAAAACTATGTGGCAAAGAAATTCAAAACTGACTATTTTTTTTAATTAAAAAACATACAGCTCAACCCAAGTTTATTGAGTAGTGCTTGCTATGTTCCTTTCGCTTTTGCGCCAACAATTCTTCCACTAATTGTATTGTTTTTTTGGAATAGATTAGAGCAACTATTTTGTTCCAATCAAAGTCTTTTCTTGAATTATATGTGGATATTCTTCTTTGGAAAACATGACTAGCTTGTCTGAACCGTGCAGAATTCGGAAGTCTCAGAGGGGTTGTCTGGGTGTTCATGGTGAGTGCTTGTGATTTCACAAACTTGCCTAATGAAATAGTCAGGGTATCCAAGCTTTTTAAGGAGGGCTGTTGCAATTTGTGGACCTTTTTCGTATTGTTCCTTCAGATGTTTCCTTCAATGTCATGCAGAATGATTGAAGTCAATGTTAACTCGTGTATTTCCGGTTGACCACAAATACCTTTTGTGCTACGTTCAAGACCCTTCCGGTATGTGCTACATCGAAATCGTTTATTTCTAAATAGGGGTGTTGCCGACTCAAACAATCTGTCAACAATTATTTTTCAACACCGTTAACTCTTTAGGTAATCTTTCTGCACGCTTATTTAGCTCTTCATTCTATTCAACCTGTTTGTTTAGGGCCTCACCCAGCAGATTGTTCCGACAATTGCTACAGCTTTCATAGAACAAAAATATCCACAAGCAAGCTTCACTGTTGCAACTTTGCGTCCCATCAATTGCCCTTTGTAATAAGTTGAAGCAGTAGTAGCTCATTAAGAATAAACGACACTTTTCTGCACTTTAATGCATCCCTCAAGAGGCCTTTTGAATGTTACGCTTCCAGTTAAAGGCATACTTACCGCGACTTTTCTTGACTTTTTTTTGACTTATATTGACTCTTATTGACTTATTTTAACTTAACCTGCAAACAATTCAAACCCTAAAACAAAAAAGCAACCCAAAACACAAAGCAAAAAATTCCGCGCCAAAAAGAATAGTCAATAAAGTCACAACCACAACATTAAGGCATGCCACGAGAAAGCACAAAGCGTTCTTAGCTTAAAAAAGCCCGTCAAATATAACTGCATGTTTAGTGGAATTTAACCTCTAAAGGTTTAAGCAAAGTAGCCATTAGTTATTGCTAAGCTATTGACATTTACTGTGGCTGGCCAATTGTAGTAACAGCCGCTTCACTTTGAATTCTTATTTAGAAGCATTGCATTTTGTTTTAGTCGTGAAACATATTGTTGAAGGATGCTTGGGCAATTGCCATTGAAACCCTAAGCTGGATGGAAATGCAAAAACTAAGCGAACGCTTAGCTCTAGCGAGAACAATAAAGCAGCTTGGCGCAAGCGACCCCAATGCTATTCGCTTTGCTTACGGGTTAGTGGTTGAAACTACACGACACAAAAACCTCATCGACAAATTAATCAACACTATGGTAGCGCCTAAAAAAATCGGCGAGTACAATTTAGGCATCCAATCTTTTCTGAGACTTTATGTTTATCAAACGCGTGTCGCCAAGAACTGGGCTAAAATTAACTTGCAAGAAGCTGAAAGCATCGCAAGCCTTGGCAGATCCATTTTAGGCTGGGAGACCGTGCGGGAAGTTGAGCCAATTTTGGGCTTTTTGCTGACGCGCCAGCTGGAGCCAATTTTGAAAACGGCAAGCGAAGTGGAGAAAGTTAGCTTGCAAACTTTTCATCCTTCGTGGTTTGTTAGGTATTGTTATGGGCTTTTTGGACGTAATGAAGCAGTTGCCTTCTTGGAGGGAAGTGTAAATCCGCCGCCCACATACATCCGAGTCAATACTCTGACGGCAACAAAAGAGACAGTTGCGAAGAAACTTGAGGCAGAAGGCGTTAAACTAGAAAATGCTGAACCGCTAAAATACACCTACAAAATAGGGGAAATGAAAAAACCGCTAAACACTTTGCCCAGCTACAAAGAAGGCTTATTTTACATTCAAGATAAAGCAAGCTGCTTCGCCGCACAAGCCGCAGACCCCAAACCCGGCAGCAGGGTTTTTGATGTTTGCGCTGCACCCGGCGCTAAAACAACGTATTTGGCTCAGCTAATGCACAACGAAGGCAGCATAGCCTCGGTTGATTTTTCAAATAGAAGAATGAAAGTATGGAAAAAAGAAGTCGCACGCATGGGAGCCAAAATTGCTGAACCCGTAATCGCCGATGCTTGTGCACCCTTACCCTTCAACACGCAAGCAGACTTGGTGATTTTGGATCCGCCATGCACAAGCACAGGTGTCTTCGCTAAGCAGCCCTCAGCAAAATGGCGCCTAAGGCCAAAGTCAATTGAGAAAATGGCGGCAATCCAATGGAAAATGATTAACAGCTGTGCCGAAAAAGTCGCAGCTGGCGGAGCATTGACTTACTCTACATGCAGTATAACAGTAGAAGAGAACGAAATGATAATTGAGCGGTTTCTAAAGTGGCATTCAGAATTCTCATTAGCGGAGATAATGCCGAAACTTGGTTTGCCTGGACTGCGAGGACTAACAAAGTGCCAACGGCTTTATCCGCAACTTCACCAATGCAACGGCTTCTTCATAGCAAAGCTTCAGAAAGAATGAGGCAAGCGAAAAATCTAAGTTGGAGCTCCAAAATCGCCAAGTGTTCTTTGAGGCGTTTCCTTGGTGAATAGTGGGTAGGTTATTCTTGTTCCTTCCACATGCGCCATCTCGTTGAGCTCATGTTTAATGCAGCTGGTTGAGCTTATGATGTGTTCCACTTTAACATGCCGTACCACGAGTGCGTCTGAGAGGAGGCTTCGGTGGCACCGCCAAGGCAACGCTTCAGCGCACATTAACGCTAAACAGTTCTCTCGTGAGAGGGCGATGATTTTTAGCAGGTTGTCCGTGAACTCTTTGGTCTGCATGTAATCAGCGTAGCCTCTGAAGCTGCTGTTTCGCCATGCTAAGTTTACGGAGTCATGTTTTGGTCTGCGCAAGCCGCCGATGTCTGGCATATGAATGTATTTTACGCCGTAGGGTTTGAGTGTGCTTGGCAGGGTTTCCTCGTTGAACTGAGGGTTATGCCTGCTGCAGGGAACCGTGCGCACATCCACCACCAAAGTGGCACCGTAAGCTTTGAGCAACTCAACGAACTCGGCGAGCGTTCTAGTGGAGTGCCCGATTGTAAGGATAGTTAATTCTGATGCTTTAGCCAAACTCGCTCCTTCCCAGTACTAGATGAGCGGAGATAAAATATAAGAATTAAACCGGGTCTTGCCGTGAACAGCGCTTGAGCTTGGAGCTATTTTTTTCTTGATTTTTCCAGTTGGCAGAGCATTTCAAACATTACTTTTGCTACAACGACTGCTGTTACTCCTTGGTTGTAAATTGGCGCAATCTTCATTACATCAAAGCCTAACACGCGTTTATCGCACAAGGCACAAGCAATGTATAGTAGGGCGGTTGTGGTGATTCCTTCAGGCTCAGGGTTCTGCACTGCAGGAGCAAATGCCGGGTCAAGTACGTCCATGTCTACTGTTAAATACACGCTTTCGTATAGCAGAAGCTACTGTTTTAACTGTTTAGCAATCCGATTTGAGCCTTGCTTGATTATTTGCTGAGAAGTAAAAAAAACTCTACCCCAGCCTTCTTGGAAAAAGATAGTTTCTCCTTGCACGCTGAGCGCGTGCCAACCGCAAAGATTTTCGCCGGCTTCACTTCCCCCACTTATCAACTGCATAAACGTGGTATGAGAGAGCGTTGAACCTAAAAATTCGCAACGCAAATCCAAATAAGCATTAAATCTTATAACCGCTGTTTTCGCTGCCCTAGCGCCTAAACCCTTCGCAACTCCAAGCGTAATCGTGTGTTCTCCGCCTAAAACTACTGGCATTTTCCCAGCAGCCAAAATATCCTCAACCACAAGTCTAGTTATGTCAACCGTTTTCTGGGCATCAGTTGACACATGCAAGTCACCAGTTTTTCGGCTAAAGCGTACAAATCGCCCTTTATACGTTTTTCTAAGCCTACAGGTATTATTAGTTTTACCCTGCGTCCCAGAACAGCGGGCAAGGCTAAACCTATGTTTCCAGCTTTCGGGTGACCAATTAGGATAGCTGTTTGTTTATGCTCTAAATCCAAAGCATTTGCGCCTTTTAAGATAACGTCGCCTTCTTTGAGAGAGTCAACTACGTCCTCTATTGTTTTGCCTTTTTGCCAACCGCCTTGGGTTATCACTACGTTGCCTAGAAATCTGCTTTCGTCAGCTAGTTGCCCTTCCACAGTTACGGTTTTGTTCGGAGGCAGGGTTATTCCGCAGAAAAAATGTTTTCTAGAGAAATCATGAAATTTTCTAGGTTTTTGGTATTTCTTCCGCGATGTAGCCGTTTGTTGTTCCAGCAACAGTTACGAGCGTGTCATCTTTAATCGCATTTAAAATTGCGGGGTAATTTGCTAATGCTTTGGCGATTAAATGTTTTCCTGCAGAAGGTGTAATGAGGAACTGTTTCACTTCAGTTAACTCCTTTTTACACTTAGCGTGTATTCTGCAGTGAATTATAATAATTGCGATTTGAAGAAAGATGATAAAAAATAAAAAAAGAAAAATATAAAGACAAAGTTAAAGATGTTCAGCTGGTGAGCTTAATATCTTCTTGGTGGTCTTCGTTTTGCGTAGCACTCACGGCAATAAACTGGCCTGGAGCCGTCTGGCTTGAAAGGAACGTCACATTCTTTTCCGCAGTCAGCGCAGGTTGCCTTGTGCATTTCTCTGTTATTATACATTCGCTATTTCAACTCCTACTACATTTGCTGTGCAAAAGTTGCTTCTTGCACAGTACCTTTAACGTGCTCTCCATGCTTATAAATTGAATGCTTACTATTTTTAGATTAAACATCAAATTGTTATTTCAAACCTTTTCTAAATAGAAAGGGCAAATAAAAAAGAGTATTTTGAACATTGTTTCATTATGATAACTTAAGGTTTGAAATTTCCTTAAAAATTCAGGAAAAATGGCTTTTTTACATTCAAGCTAATATAGGTACTCCTCGTTATATTGTAGATATTCGAGATATTTGAGAGAAAGTATAAACACTTTGCCTGCTTTTTCTCTTAACTCTAATGATATGGGAGAGGGAATTTGAGACAGAAAAAATCAACATTAGGAGAGCACATTGCTCTTCTTTCAGTAAAACACAACATTTACCCCTCTGAAGTCTTCCAGGCACTTATTAAAGCAAGAGACGACGGAAAAGCTGTCTGCGGCAACCTTGCAGTTGAATATCGGGGTAAGGTGAAAGATGAAATAATTTTTCTAATAAAAAAAGACAATAACGCTGTGGCTCAGTTCAGAGTTGATGAACAATTTCTGTTGAGGAAGGATAATCCGTTCGAAAGCTGGATGAGCACTGATAAAATATGCAAAAAAATCGCTAAACAAAATACAGAATCAGTTTTCACTGCGATTCACGATTTGAGAGCTTGTATGAAAAGGGTTAACGTTAAGGCCGAGGTTCTCGAGATTCCTAAGCCAGTGCAGGTTCACACGCAGTTTGGCAATACTATCAGGGTAGTTAACGCTTTGGTTGGAGACGAAACAGGAAAAATCAAACTCTGCCTATGGGAAGGACAAATCAACTCTGTCGCTGTTGGAAACAGCATTGAAATAAAGAATTCACATATATGCGTTTTTAGAGGCGAGAAGCAACTGCGTCTTGGAAAAAAAGGAGTTATCAGCATATTACAAAGCCCTGCTGAAGTATTAAGCAGCAGAGTCACAGTAGGATAATCCATTACTTCTATTTCTTTTTGGAGGACTATTTTTATACATGAATTAAGCATTGCGTTGAAAGAAGTGAGGTCACCAATACTTTGACACTTATTGTTGATGACGCAGGCAGCGGTGACTTACTTTTCGGCGTAGTAGTCGGCGCTTACCGAGAAGAAACAGGTGAATTCAAATACGATTTGATCGACGTAAGGTTCTACCAAGAAATCTTCCGCGAAAAAGAGTACCTGCAAGAATCCTCACGCATCGTTTCTAAGCTTGTCGCATGGTTTAACCTCAAGCCGGAAGAGGAAATCCACATTTGTCAAGGTTGCATCTTTGACGTGGCCGCTGAGGAACTCCGCAAAGTTTACGGAGAAGACCGCGTTAAACGAGTCAGAGTCGTTGGCGAAGCGCAGAGACTAACAGAAATTGCTTACCTGGATGAAATCCGTAACTTAGGCTACGAGCCATTAGCTGAACGTGAAGAAAAAAGAGGCAAAAGCTTCTTTCACATGATGCGTTGGCTTAAAGACAACCCTGAAATGCTTCGTTACGCCAAGACAGGTTGGCCACGCCTCAAGAACTACCATTTGTTTAGTCAATATCACCAAGAGCCAGTTTACGCTGCAGTTTGTAGTGATTGTGGCTGTGAATGCAAAGTGCCGTTTCAACCTCGTGCAGATCGACCTGTGTACTGTCAGAAATGCTGGCTAGTCCACAAATCTAACAGGAACGGCGCAAAAAAATAACGCATTAATCTTATCATTTAATACTTTGGGTACGTTTGATGCTGGACATGAACGTATTATTTGATTATAACTCAAGCGTGTATGTGCTTTTCTTCGGCTTCCTAGCCGCTGGGCAGTACTGTTGATTGCCCGCCGTAAAGCACCGACTAAACGGCGTCTGAAGGGTTAATTGCGGCAAAACTCAGAATGATTAAGGCAACCATGCCACCTGAACGCGCAAATAAAGACAAAGAAGATATTAAGGCAATTTTAGCCTTCACCAAATTGAATATTATCGCTGTCAGAAAATAGGCGCAAAAAGATAAAACACTTGAAATACTAGATGCTTTAACCGCATAGTTCTTAGGCTTGAATGCTTAAATATGCTTTTTACCTATTGTCTAGTGGTTGTGTTTTTGTTTGACTTCTAATAGTCATATCAAGCACGACGATGTCGTTTGGTTGGGAAAGCTGTGGGTTGTCCCAGCGGCTATTATTCGCACGGTCACTGTTTTTGTGGTTGCAGTCCTATTTATCTGGCTTGAAATTTCCTTCGGCGTTTTTCATACTATTTTGCTGGATTACCAGTTTTTGCTTGGACGATTTTGACGTCCGTTGTTATTTGGCCGCTCAGCATGTTGGGGCTACTGGTTTTTTGGGCCTCCCATATTTATGTGCTACGGAATGATGGAATAGAAATTCGACGTGGCATCATTAGGTTGCATTCGTTTGTTGTCACGCCGATGGGTTTTCGAGATTTGCTAGTTTACCAGTCTGTTGGCGGCAGAATCTTTGGCAATGGAGATATAACGCTTAATTCTCAGGGTAAACGCCAAACCAAACTTTTGCGGGTCCGCTCATCATTCGCTGTAGCTGACACAATCCGGGACATAATGGGCAAGCCTCTTGTCCGTGTGGATACTCGCGTTTAGAACATGCCGTTTTTATTTGCAGTTTGGGCGGAACAGGAGACATTACGTCGCAGTGCTCCACTAGCTTGCCATCTCCTGCTCGGAAGACTGCATCGCTTACAAGACATGTACTGAATGCAAGAAGCGCTGCTAATCTGCTCTCTATGTATATTCATGCATGTTACATATTCTTATAAGCAGATTTCACTGATGCTCAAAGCTCTAAAAGGAGGCGGAAAAATGCTGAGTAGAGATTGTGATGGCTGCACGCTCCAGCACATGTGCAGTGAACGCTACAGGCGTGTAAGCAAAGACGAGAAAGTGTATTGTCCAGATGGAACAGCCCATTTAGTAGACCAAAACTAACCCTCAACCTTTCTTAATTTATTTCTGATCATTTTTGGGCAAAGGCAGAAATGTAAGCAATTTCTCAATTATTCGCTGCATGGTGATTGTGTGGATAAGGCGGATTTTTTGTTGTGGAGTCGCAAATACGATAAAAGCTTCGGTTGGCAGGCGCAGAGGGAGCGGGAGTTAGGCTCTAAATTTCGAAAGGCGAAAGCGTTAACACTGGCTGATTTAGCGCAAGTTGTTGAGTGGAAGTTCAAAGAAGCGCCTGAGAAGAAAACGCGGGTTTTAGCGTTAGTGGCTCGAAACGATGAGGCGGCTGTTAATCGTCTTTCAAGTCAAGCTCTAAGCATTCCTTCTTGCGAAGATGCCTATCGGATGAACTGTCTCACGCTCTTGGAAGGCGTCAGTCCAGTGTTAGTCAGTGTTATCCTCGCGTTTTTTGACCCTAAACATTACGGCATCCTAGACGTAGCAGTATGGAAGGCGCTGCTTGGCAATCCACCGCCCAACCTGTTAACAACTCAGAATTACCTAAAACTGCTAACGGCAATAAGGAAAACAGCTGCCAAACAAAACCTCGACGTAAGAGTAATTGACAAAGCGCTCTACAAAAAAAGCCTCGACGAGTCAAGTTAACTTAAACTTTAAATTTTTATTTTTGCTTCAGTATTGTTACTAGTTCTGGGAGGGTTACTGTCACTCAACTTGCCTTTCCCAACAAAAGAAAGAAAGGCACCTTAACCCCAAAACTGCATGCATTGAACAGTAGCGGCGGATCACTGCGGTTTGACGTCCAGACTCCGCCTGGAAGCCTCAAGCCCTACGCTCTTACCCGCGCCCCCTTGAGCGCATAACGTCCAAACTTAGGTTGCTCTCTCCCGAGCCTAGCCGGGTTCGCCTGGTGAACAATGAAACAGCTCCCCTACGGAAGCTGCCCATTGACCGCCAGCCCCAAAGGACGGATAGTCAATGTTTCGGAAATGAAGATCCAAGCGGCCTTCGGCGCCTCATCCGCAGATGTCAGCCCGTCGTATAGAGGGTTTACGGTACAATGGACCCCTGCCCCACCGCCTAAGATCCACCGCCGAAACCTAAAGGCACAGAACACACTTTAAGTCTTTCGCAGAGGTAAGCGTGGTTTTTCTGGTGTTTTTGCCGCGGAATTTTTTCTTTGTGTTTTGGGTTGCTTTTTTGTTTTAGGGTTTGAATTGTTTGCAGGTTGAGTCAAAAAAAGTCGAGAAAAGTTAAAATAAGTCAAAGAAAGTCAAGAAAAGTCGCAGGCAGGTAAGCATGCCTTTAACTGGAAGAGTGGAATTTAAAAGGCCTCTTGAGGGATGTAATAAAGTGCAGATTCCCAAGATTATCCGATGGCAGTTTAAATTGGAACCTGATCAGGTTCTGCACGTTGGAATAGGTGGGCTTGGGGGCGGTTGTGAGTTTTTCTATGCAAAGATGGGTAAGGATGGACGCGTATTCATACCAAAAGCGTTCTTATTCGCGGCACAGGGCAAAGAAGAAAATCTAGCAGGCCACCTCGTAGAAATAACACTTGAACCTACGTGAGTTTGCTGTTGGTTTTGAAGAATTTGATTAAGGATTTGGTTGAGAACGTTCAGCTGTTTCCGATGTGTGATAGCTGCTTGAAGGGGAAGAAGGAAGTGGGCAAGCCTAAGAAATATGAGTTTTAAGGAAAAGAAGGGTAAAATTGCGTATTTCTGATTGGGTTTTCAGAAATTGTTAAGTATAACTTATGTATAAGTTAATATAACGGTGAATATATGCGTAGCTGTTTAATCAAAACTAGAAAAGTGGGCGGCTCCATCGTTGTTACTCTACCTAAAGAACTTGTCGAGACCCAAAAGATAAGAGAAAACGAGTATGTTGAAATAACTGTTAAAAAATGCAAAATTGATGGCTTTGGAATTCTCAAAGGTATCGGTCCATTCACTGTTGAAGATGAATTAACCGCCCATGAGTAGCAGATATGTAGTAGATTCCTATGCATGGATAGAATACTTAGATGGAACAGAGATAGGACGCAAAGTTAGCGATCTAATTAAGGAAAATAATGAAATCTTTACTTGCGTATTGACGATTGCAGAGGTCGTGAGCAAAGCTGCTCGCAAAGGGAAGGATGTTAAGATTGCTTATGATGTTCTAACAAGCAATTCAAAAATAATAGATGCTGACGAGGAACTTTCTTTGCGGGTAGGGCTGTTGCACTTTGAAATGCGGAAAACTGTGAAGGATTTTGGGCTTGCAGATGCGTATATCTTGGCAACTGCTGGAAAACTGAAAGCGAAAATCCTAACTGGCGATATTCACTTCAAAAATATGAAAGAGGCAGTTCTAATAAAATAGTTGTTGTTTCAACCATAAGGAATTTGGGTATTCTGCTAGGTTTTTTATAAAAGTAATCGAAAGCATTTAGCTGGATATTAGCTGTCATTCTCGGCATTCATAAATTTCTGGGTGTCTGGTTAATTCATCAAGAGACTTGTTTAACAATATATTATCTCCAACTTTAGAAACTAATGAGATAGGCACGCATACAGTTGAGCTTCGAAATCTTTTTTGGAATCCAAGGTCCTCAGATGCTGATTTTGACAACTTCACATGTAAATGAGTAACTTGCCAAGTCTCAGTGTTCATTTCTACCCCATTAATCTCCCCGAGATCAAAACCGCCTGCACAAATAACAAATTTCCCAGAAAGTTTATCAAAGCTCACCAAAATAAATCACCATTATAGCATTACCAAATTCAGAAATATAATTCTTTCCGTAATTAAAAGCTAAGTTTTATTTCACTTTTTTTATTCATGCGTGTATGACTGATTGTGTTTATTTATTATGTGAAGGGCACAGATTTCCCCTTACCGCACCCCTTTACTTTCCCTTTATTTTGTCTGTCTGTCATAGGGGTGTAGGGGGGTGTGTGATGATGATTGATATGATAATGAATAAAGGAAAGAGTAGTGGGTCGTGTGTGTTTGAGTCGTGAGTGTTAGACGTATAGGTGTTAGAATCGTAGTTTTTTGGGTTTGGGTTTGGGGATTAAAATTTAGTCCTACTCACTCAAGAATCAGTTCGAGACCTGCTTTTGGGTTCTAAGAATCATTCGTCAAATACGAAGTGTGGATATGAAAAGGTTTAAGCGTTTTTCGATTCCAGAAACCTTTAGTGCAAAGGTAACTCCATCAGTATTCTATCGGTGTATGTGCCGTCGAGGAATTTGATGTCGTGGGATAGTTTGCCGCATTCTTTGTATCCGCATTTCTTGTAAACATGAAACGCTCGTTCGTTTGTAGCGTAGACGGAAAGCTGAAGAATCTCAAATCCATGCTCTTTTGCGGCTTCGACAAATGCTTTTGTTAGCTCTGTTCCCAAGCCGACGTTGCGATAGCCATCACGGATGAAAATACCGAATTCGGTAACGTGCGAGCGTTTGTCATTGAAAGGGTGGATGCTTGCGCCCCCGACGACTTTGCCGTCGACTCTGGCTACTAAGTAAAGCATGCCTGCTTTGGTGCTTTGCTGGAACCACTTTCGTTCTTCTTCCATGTCGATTATCTCGTTGTTCACTAAGAGGAATTTGCCTTCGCGGATGACACTGTTAAGTGCTTCCACGAGCTCTGGCAAATCGTTTTCTTCTATCCAATCCAGCGTCGCTGTTCGTCCGTCCTTCAATCTAACTATTTTATAGAGCATCCATTCAACATCCCTGTGTTTCATGATTTGCTTATTTTGAGGTCCAGAAGTGCCTTTTCGATTTCTCTTCTCATGATGTGGGGTTATCGTTGATTTCTCCTAAAAGTTTTCCTATGTGATTCAAAAGGGGCTTTGAGAAGTACGAACTAAAGAGTGTGCGTGAACACTAAACACAGTCAGTATTAACGCTTTAAAAGCTGGTTTGTTTAGTGTGTAGTAAAGGAAACAAGATTTTTCTGAACTAAAAAAGAATTGTGGTGCTGGTTTTTTGAAAAGAAGTGTAGGTTGAGTCTGAGCCTTAAGATGTTCGCGGTCCACTGAGGCTATGTTTTTGTCGTTGCATAGTCTTTCACCGTTTTGGCTATGCTGCTCATGGCCTCACTGCAACATTTAGTGATGTTCAGCCCATTGAAACAGAGTTTTTGTCGCATACCAATTTTTCGCTGTTTTAATTGGTACGCTCTTTGTCTCAATGCATCGCTTTTAAAGCCTGCTCCTCAACCTACAACATTATGATAGTGCTTGCTAAAATATAACAAATTTTGTACAAAAAATCGGCAATTAAACTCATTTTTTGTCTTGTAAAGACCTTCTTTCCAACCTACAAGGGTTATTCCAAACTAAACTTAGTCCAACACTTTTTTTACGGTGGAATTAGCTTTTAACATAAACTTGTCAATTTAACATGAATGGCGCAATTTTCCTTAAAAACAGGATGAAGCGCCTGCGACCTAAGATTTGTTCGCGCACATGGCAAAGAAGAAAATCTAGCAGGCCACCTCGTAAATATAAACACTTGAATCAACATAAACTAGCCGACCAGGAACTTTTAGAAAAAAAGCGAGCCTTCACCTTTGGCGCAGTTCTTGGCCTGTTTTCGCTTGGATCCTAGGTTCCTTGCTCGCGCGAGGCCACCACTTATGTCCCAATGCTGAAAAGCTGGGCAGTGTTTGAATAAGATGAGAACTCAAGTTTATCAAATTGATATACTTAATATTTGTAAACGTGAGTGGATCAGGAGAAATGAAAGTTTCCGAAATACGGAATACATCTGATGTAGACTTCGTTTTCCCAAATGGCTTCTCATTCTTTGATCCTTATCTTCAATATTTCATCAAAGAAATTCTTGAAATAGGCGGTAAGGCGTATGTATCCAGATCTTCTGAGGGAGCTGTTTCGGGCATATTTATGTACGACGACTCTGAGAAGCTCGGAACAATTTACACGCGATCAAGGGAAGTATTTGACTACTTTTATGAATTAAAACCGTTTAATTTCCTCTTCTCTGAGATGAAAACTAAGCTCGAAAGTGAAATCTATGATATTTACACCATAGACCTTGAGAATCTTGCCCTTGTTCATAGGTTCAGCTATGAAATTTCCATGGCGGAGAAGGGGCACATAGGCAAGATAGAACAATTCATGGCTTCAACCCATCCGGAGATAAACAAGAGGTGGGTAAGCGTTGCGCTTAACAGCGGAGATAGGTGCTTTATCGTTAGGCTAAGCAACGAAATTGCGGGGTTGGGGTGGCTTTCATTTGCGAATGGGATTGGAAGACTACACTCTCTTTATGTGAAACCTCAATTTAGAAGAATAGGCATAGGTGAAGATATTTTGAATGCTCGACTTCTCTGGCTTAAGTCAAAACATGCAAGTTCAGCATTCTGCGAAATTTCTCGTTATAACGTAGCTTCTTCAGGAAATGTTATGAAAGCGCATATGCGGGTATCTGGACAGGTTTTTCAGTATTTTAAAAAGGACTTGGATAGAAAGAAGGAAATGAAAAGTTAGAACGTTTATCTATGTTCTGGGAGCTCCGCATATAGGGCAGGTTTGAGCTGTGGAGTCTATTAGTGCTCCGCAGTAGCGGCATTTTACTTTCACAACTTCTTTAATCACGATCTGCTGTACCGGCGGTTGCTTTGGAGTCAAATCAATATTCTCGGGCGGCGGACCTGGCGGGGGTGAGTCTTGTTGGTAGGGTTGTCGTTGAGAATGTTTGGGAAGTGTTCTTCTGCTTCTTCTTGAAAGCGCGTAAATGAGAATTGCAATTACCACGAGGACTAGGATTATTCCAATAATGTAGCTGAAGTATTGTGGTGGGCTTGAATTTCCACCGCTAGAATTGCTGGCGGCTGCCGTTGTTAGTGGATAGCTAGCTGAGTTCACATATAGGTTGTCGGTGTAGGTGAATCCGCTTCCTGAAGAATTGGTATCGTGTTCAACATAGCTATATCCTATGATGTATCCTGTCGAGGGATCAAAGTAAGCTTTCCAGGTATAGGTGGCAGCGAATTGTCCGTATTGATCGTTTCGTTGATAGTTCGAGGTTCCTTGAGCAAAAATCGTGTTCACGTTCCTGTTCTGTGAAGGAAGGTAATAGCTGTTATTTTTGGATATGACTGTCATCTCAGTGTTCAGAAGGTAGAAGGAACCACCTTTCGGGATCGAGTTATCCATGCAGAACCAGACGGTTGGGTTAACATATCCCGTTTGGTTGTCTGTTCCGTTAACGTAAAGGAAGTTGACTGATGAGAAAGTGAAATCTCCAGATGAGCTTCCAGATTCTGTTGTGCCTGTGCTGTTGTTCCAGGTCCATGAGTAACTGTAGTTGGCAGATACTATTCCATCTCCACTAACTCCGTTCATCATTTCCGTTCCGTTAACGATTGTCTGTTCGCTGTATCCAGTGTAATTGCCAGTGCCGCTTCCAAGATTCTCAACCTCGTAATAGCTGAAACGATCTCCAACATGGGGAGCGTAGGCTGCAGCGGCGCGAGCCAGGAAGAGAGCTAGGAAGAGTAAAAGTACAATAAGAACCGACTTAGAGATCAGCCCATGAAACCCCCTACGCCGTGCACATGGGCTGGATGATAGCCTCCAATGCCGCTGAATGTTGAATAGTAAGATGAATGTGCGATTATCAGAGGCGCATAGTATATGAAGAAAATGTTTGATGGAACATATGTAAACTGCACTGGCGTTGTCATAATTTTCGCGGTTGGGTCAATTTCCTTTACAAGTTGATTTTTGATTCCGTGAATCATCCGGACTGAAAGGCTTATCAGCTCAGAACGCTCTAGGCCCGCTGCAAAAGATCCAAGCAAAGAATAAGCTTTTTCCATCAGGTCAAGAGTCTCATTGGCTTCAAGGGTTGGTATTGAAGTAAGTATTGCGGCAGCTACGAGTGGATATTCCAGGTAATTCTTAAGCGCATCTATAATTATGGTCATCTTCGTTTTCACATCGTCGGGTCCCAAATCGGAAATTGATAAATAGGCAGAAGCAAGTTCGGTATCCTCTGATATAGTGTATCCCCAGGAATTGAATAGTGATCTGAATGATTGGAATTTACCAGCTAGTTGGTCTGAAGGGACATTAATTACAGACAGTATTGCAGCTGATTCATATGAAGAGGTCATTTTGGAAAATTCCACAAATCTGTCAGTGGGAAATGTGCCGTCAAATCTCCTTCGAAACATAATTATGGCTGCAACGCCGGCCGATAGTTGCTTAGGAACTTTAGCGTCATGCCTGATTTTGTGATCGAGACTTGCTAAGGACTCTGAAAGATTCTGAAGATCAGAATTGGTTGGCGATTGGGTTGGATCCGTCCTGAAGGATGTCATTATTTCCGCTGCCATCATCTTATTTTCAGTGGTGGATTTGAAATGCTGGAGAATTTCGAGTGCTTGATAAAATCTTTGACTGATTTGATCCTCGTCGCCCTGAAGCTTCGCCAATCCTATCGACACGCTCCAGAGTTGGGAAAGATCAGTTTCCGGAAATTCGACTCTGAGGCTAGAGACGTGAAAGCTGGCTCTTGATGCTATGGATAGCAATTCGCCATGCGTCTCCCTGCTCTCTTCCATAAAGCTCGAAAATTCGCTATCTGAAACCCTGTAATTCCTGACATTGAGATCGTTTAGCGTAATTACCCCTAGACCAGTAAGTGACAAATATTTCCCGTCATATGGCACCATCCTGTCAACTATGGATTTCTTCTGAATAAGCTCGTTTATCTTGGTGTCTCTTTCAGCTATGTCAGCTTCTATTTTTGAGACAACGTTTTTTTCGCTTTCTACTTTTTCACGTTCAGCTTCCTTATTCTCTTTTCCTTCAAAAAGAAACTTGATTGAATGAGTTTTCTTCTCCTCTGCGTCTAGAGCGGTCTTTGCGCTCCTGTCTGCATTCTCTGCATTCGCCAAGTCTATGTTCGTCTGTGTCAAGTTTGAAACTTCGGCTGAAGCTTGATCGTAATCTTCTTTTTGCATCACTGAAAGGTAGCCGCTATTGCAGAGAAAATCCATATCTATTTGTTGAATTTGCATTGAAATTGATTTTTCAGCTATTTGAGAGAAAAATGTTCTTACGTCATTGCAGTGCATTTCTATTACCGGTCCATGATTGGGAATTTCTTAGTTAAACGTTGCTCCCCAAGAATGTTACCCACGACTAGTTTAAGACCTTGTCCCTCACTGGCAAGGTCAATAACTTCATCATCCTTGAGGGCCTCTTTGAGGAGGTACTCGAACTGCATTTTCCTGTCCGTCGTACCTCCGAATCTTGCGAATCGTTCTCGTTCTATTTGTTCATACGCGTACATGAATTCGTAAAGTGATCTGTATATCTGGTCGTCTATCTTTTCCGAGATTTTCTTTTCTTCAACAGTTATCCATTCCAAGCCTTCAAGATCTACGAAGTAAATAGTGCCGTCTGGAGCGAGGACTGCATCCTTGTCTAGCCAGACATCATAGAAATCCAGTCCACTGAAAGTTCCGTCTTTGTTGCTGTTTATTATCCTAGGGAACAGAGTTAGGTATGCGATACCACTTTTAATAAAATTCTTCAGAAAATTTACTGCTTTATCATTGCTGTCGATTCCAAAAAGGTCAAAAATTTGGCATATGTTCCCGCCGATAGTGCTTCCAGAATGAAAATAAATCCGCACATTAGAAGGAACTAACCTTATTTCCTGAACCATTCTGCCCCTGAATCTGCGATACCAATATATTTTTTTGATTTCATTCTCAAGGCTTTCAGGAAGGAAAACTATTTTCACAAGGGGCGCGACTCGAAAGCCGTGGATGGAGGTAAGGTCGGCCATTTCTGACACTCTCATCGAAGTAGTTGCGTGCTGGAGACCTTGCCCCCCATATGGGGAGCCTCTTAACCATAATTCTCCTGTAAGGTATCGTGGGGCCCTTTCCTCGGAATTCACGATTTTGTCTTTTAGTTTGGAATCTTTCAGCAGGTTGCATATTTCAGCTTTTCCGAGAAGTTGATGAGAAAACGGATTGGTGGTTGAACCTATGCCTTTAACTGAAAGGTGAAAGTCAGTGGCGTCCATTTTCAAATAGGGTAAAGTGGAAACTGCTCCTCTGTTATCGTCTATAATAAATTCTTTCGTACCCAAGGGGGTGATATCCGTGAAAGGTCTCATATTCTCCGGAAGGTAAATTCTTTCAAATTCAGGCATTTTGAATTCTTGAAAATGTTTGTTTGTCAGCATTTCAGAAGTTTCATATATGTTCAGATTAAGCGGTAAACCTTTCAACTTCATGAGAGTTCTACACTTCGTAAGGATGGTTCAACTCTTAAATCTAATGCAACTATTATCATAGCCTCACCCATCATCCTATCATCCATAGTAGCCCGCGCGTCATAAAGAATTTTGCCATTTGCCTTTTGGTTTAGAGGGGTTTAACTAATTCGTGCGGAAACTGCCATGCCCTTTGTGTTTGCTTTGGAGATGTTTTGCTTGCCAATTATAATGGTGTTTTCTCGCGAATTTTTTTTCTTTGTCTGATAGAACAACAACAATTGTGTTGCCATTTTTGAGGGGGTTGTTTTGGGTAGCGCGCGTGGGAGTAAAATTTCCAGAGTTTGGTTGAAATCTCATAGCATAGTCAGGGATATAGCATGTCCGTCCTTACTTTTGCTCTTTGGTTTTTTTGGCGAATTTTGCGCCCAGCTTGTATGCCTTTTCGCAATCGAGGGGGAATACTTCGCTGCGTCTCTTTGTTTTTTCTTCTACGTTAAACGAAGAGACGTATTTTGAGTAGTCCTCGAATTGGTATGTATCAGTGGCGACTATTGACTCTGATGCCCCAAAGATTCTGCCCAATATCATCTCGTTTAGGCGAATATGCCGGTCTATGCCCATCTTTTTCAGGCGGATTTCATCTGCGCCCATTGTGTAGATGAATCCGACCGGCATCTTCTTTGGGAAAAGGGAGGAACGGCTGGCATCATAGACCAGGTAGGGGAAGATCAGGCGTTCGAGGAATTTCTTCATTTCGCCGGTTACCGTGCCCATGTATATGGGTGAGCCGAGGATGAGAGCATCGATTTCTCGGATATTTTTGAGAACCGGTGTTAGCTCGTCTTTATAGGCGCATTCTCCGTAGCTTTTCCCGCCATTTAGTTTACAGGCAAAACAGCTTGTACAGCCTTTAAAGTCAAGGTCATACAAATGGATGATTTCTGTTTCTGCACCTTCTGAGATTGCGCCTTCGAGCGCCTTGTTGAGCAATGTCGCTGTGTTCCAAGTTTTTCTTGGGCTTCCGTTAATTGCTAGAACCTTCATCTTTAAGCCTTCATAATTGTTTTCGTCTAGGTTATTTGTCTGTGGACATTTGACATATTCATAATCAAACAATGTATTTAACTTTGAACAAAGAGACCTTAATAGAAAACTTGGTTGCTGCTGATTCCATCCTTTTGTTTTTCGAGATATTCTTTAAGCTCTTCCAAAGCAATCCATTTAACGGCCAAAATATTCGCTTCTGTTTCTTTCACTGGTCTCCACTAATGTCTTTCTGAGGCTCGAATAAGCAACGAGCAAGAGACAGGTCTAGCGTTTCTTATTGTACCCAAGTGGGCTCTTGTTACAAAAAAATCTTTAAATTTGGAAGTAATAATGAATATTTGATTGCAATGACGAATTGTCCTAACTGTCAGAACGAAATAACTAAACCTAATAAAACATGGAAATACGGTCCCTTTTCGGTTTCCGCCTATTTATGTGATAATTGCAAAACCCAATTCAGAGACTATTCCAGGAATGGAAAATACAGCTTCACTCTGCAACTTAAACAAGGAAGATATAGAAAAAAACATGATAAACTGTAGACTTGTCTCTGTCCTTTTCCAATCCTCTTTAGACAGTTTCAATATTTGAACACAAATTCATAGAGGGTAATACAGAAAGGTTCAACAGGCACCATAGTGGATTTTTGCGTCGCTATAGTAATCTGGTTTAAATACTTAACCTTGCCCAGTTAATAGTGGGGAGGCAGGTTGGAAGTACAATATGCGTGCTTCAACGAGTTCCCCGATCAATGCCCAGGATGCCCAGAATACAGTGAGACAAAGAGTGATCAGGCATCGCAACTCTTGTTGCTTTCAGGGATGGGGATGATGTACCCGCCATACATTGCAAAGGTCGTTAAAGAATGCAAGCGGTTTCACAAGCGTAAAGTTGAATATCTGAGATAGCAAGAACTACAGTGCAACCCTGAATAAGCCAAAATAGCCAAGGAAAAGTTGAAATGAGGAACTAAGTAATCGGGGAAAAATATCGATTTTTACGTCACTTCTTGTATGCTTAAGAAGAATTTAGGCATTACTTTCTCGGCAAACAGCTTCAGAGTCTTTTCCTCATTTCCAGCTCAAGCCCACGCGTGCACACCCATAAATTATTAAGTGAAGTAATTAGAGAAAATTGATAATCCTATAACTATTGATAAGCGTGCTGATTGAACCAGAGGTGCAAATTCAACGGTCGAATACAAGTGGGTTGCTCTCTCTAACACAACTCTTGGCACTTTGATGGCCTCGATAGACGGCACGATATTGCTGATTGCTCTCCCAGCCATATTCCGCGGGATACAGTTGAATCCGCTGACCTCTTTTCAATATCTCCTCTGGATTCTCTTCGGTTACACGATCGTCACCGCGACCCTTTTGGTATCATTCGGGCGACTTTCGGACATCTATGGAAGGGTCAGACTTTACAACATGGGGTTCGCAATATTCGCTTTCGGTTCTATCCTCCTCTTCCTCACCCCAAATATCGGGAGCCTTGGCGCGCTGGAGCTGATCTTCTTTCGAATAATACAAGCAGTCGGCGCCGCTTTCCTGTTCTCGAACAGTGCCGCGATAATAACCGATGCATTTCCATACAATGAGCGAGGCAAGGCTCTCGGCATAAATCAGATTGCATTTCTAGCAGGCTCGTTCATAGGCCTCGTCTTGGGCGGTACCCTCGCCACGATAGACTGGAGATTCGTCTTCTTGGTCAGCGTACCAGTGAGTACCTTTGGCGCAGCCTGGTCTTACTGGAAGCTGAAGGAGTTGGGCACTGTGTGCAAGGGAGAGAAGATAGATGTCTGGGGCAACATTACCTTCGCCGCTGGCCTAACTGTGCTTTTGGTCTCTCTCACATATGGGCTGCTTCCTTACGGCTCGGCAACGATGGGTTGGTCCGACCCTTACGTAATCGTTGGTTTGATATCAGGAATTGCACTGCTCATGGCGTTTCCTTTCGTGGAAAGATGGGTGAAGTACCCCATGTTTAAACTCAGCTTGTTTAAGATTCGAACCTTCTCCGCCGGGATATTCGCTGGCTTTCTTTCTTCAGTAGCAAGGGGCGGGGTGATGATAATGCTTAGCATACTGCTACAGGGAATCTGGCTCCCGCTGCATGGGATTAGTTACACCGATACGCCGTTTTGGGCTGGAATTTATCTGCTGCCCCTCTCCGCTGGGTTCGTAACTATGGGGCCAATCAGCGGAACCCTGTCAGACAAGTACGGCGCGAGGGGGCTGGCGACACTTGGCATGTTGATTACCGCTGGCACATTTCTCGGCCTGGCAACCCTTCCCTACAACTTTGATTACTTCGAGTTTGCGGTGCTGATATATGTCCAGGGTTTCGGGATGGGGATGTTCGCCTCGCCCAACACAGCGTCGATAATGAACTCGGTTCCGGCAGAGAACAGAGGAGCGGCTTCTGGAATGAGAACCACTATGCAAAATACGGGGATGGTGGCTAGCATCGCTGCGTTCTTTGCAGTCGTTGTATTTTCGCTTTCGCACAGCCTTCCAGGAGCATTCGCTTCCTCTCTAACATCGGCAGGCGCGCCCCAGCTGATTCATTACTTCACATCACTCTCGCCAACTGAATCGCTCTTCTCCGCCTTCTTGGGGTACAATCCCGTTGCGTCAATCATAGCCCAGCTGCCGAACAGCATTGCAGCAACACTGAGCAACCAGGTAGTTAGCACCCTCACTGGGCTGCACTGGTTTCCAACTGCGATTGCCAATAGTTTCATGTCTTCGTTGCACATCGCATTTTACGTGAGTGCCGGACTAGCAGGTGTTGCAGCCATCGCGTCTCTTCTCAGGGGAAAGAGGTACATTCACGACCAACCAGAAACTAAACTTGAGGAGAAGGCTTGAGAAAGAAGTCTTTGTGATTTTTGTTATGTTTGTTATTTTCGAGTCAGTGTTTATGGTTGTTTAATCCTTGGAAACTTCGTAGGACTTTTCTTTTGTCCAGATAGCTCGCGAGAATTGCTATTATGAATACTAGTAAAATTGCTGATCCAATGGTTGAGGGAACAGCGAGGAAAATATCAAGATATATTTTAAGAAATAAGTACCTGTAAAAATTATTTGCTGCTCCAAAAATAAATAATGCTTCTAAAGCTAAAGTTCCCATAACTGCTAAGAGATCTTTCGTTTTTTGTTTTAATGGTTTTATCTTTCTTTTCTCCTCGAAGTTTTTTTGTTTCTGCTGTTTTTTGTTGGGTTTTTTGTTTTGTGGTTTTCTCTATGGTTTGTGACCAGTTGGTGAAGCATTCCCAGAGCAGGCTGGAGTCGTTTTGGTTTTGCTTTTCTGTGCTGCTCATGTGGGTGCCTTGAGGTATTTGTTGAAAAAGGCCAACGTCATGGTCCACGCATCTTGGGCAGCGTCTTTGTTGTATGAGGGCCTTGTTTCGTTGAAGAAAGCATGTTGAGTGCCCTGGTAGATTTTCATTTGAAACGTCTTCTTTTGAGTAATCATACTCTCCACAAGAGCAGGAACACCGCTGGTTATTCTCAGATCCTCCCCAGCATAGATTCCAAAGACGGGGCATTTAATTTTTGCAACTGCGTCAAGCGGCTTAGGATTTGCACCGTAAAAGGGCACAGCGGCACAAAACGGGTACAGCGTAGCAAGCTGATAAGTTAACCCCCCGCCTAAACAAAAACCTGTAATTCCAAGTCTCTCTCCATCCACGCTTTCAAGGGTTTTGGCATAGTTTACTAGGCAAAGAAGGTCTTGTGCCATTGTTTTTTCTGCGTTTTCTCTGCCTGCGAAGAAAAAGTTCATGATTTTCCGTTCGTTTTCAGGTAAACTCGCCATTAGATTCTGAACTGCGGCGGGGTCGTTGCGTTTTTCAGGAGGAATTTGCCACATCCTCGTCATAGCTTTCTCGATAGCCTGTTCAGTGAGGTCTTTGTCTCGGCTAAAAAGATGAGGCGCTACAGCCACAAAGCCCTGTTCCGCATATCTATCAGCGACACCCTTAATCTGCATGTTAAGACCCCACGCCTCATGAACAACAACGATTGCAGGGTGTTTGCCTCCAGATTTAGGAGCAGCAACATAAGCAGACATATCCACGCCATCAAAACATTTGAAAGAAACAGTTTGACCCAAAAAATCACACTTCACCAAAACTAACTTCTATGAAGTAAATATTTAACCGTTTCCCCAAACTCTAATTCCTCCTCCAGAGAAAAAAATTATCAAATTTTCTTGCTCTTAGAAAACAACCGTTTTGAGTTGCCATTTTTGTGTCAGAGCGTGAATTTCTTGCAGGTTGTGTCTTTAAATCTCTCGAAACCCGCTGTTGGTAGCCTGACCAGTCGATCAATCACGATATATCTGTCAGCCATCATCTTCTCCATTGGCCGCGCGTCGCAAGGGAAGCTTTTACTAGCAGTCAACTTGTGATTATTATGTGTGAGAAAATGAATGAGAATGATCTGTACGAAGTGATTTTCAAGAGAAAATCAATTAGGAATTATGATTCCGCTCAACTAGACCAAAATCACCTAGAAGAGATTTCCAAGAACCTGGGCGCTCTAAAGCCAATGTCCGCGGGAATTAAGACAGAGTTCAAGATAATTTCGCCGGATCAAGTAACCAGAAAGGGCATGAACAAAGCACCCCATTACATAGCAGGATTCTCCGAAGCAAAAGATGCTTACAAGACTAACATCGGTTTTATGCTACAGCAAATGGATCTTTATTTTTCGGCCACTGGCATAGGCAGTTGCTGGTTGGGCATTCCTCAGCCGACTAAAGAAGTAAGGGAGTCTTCAAGCCTTGAATTTATCATTTTGATGTCTTTTGGGAATTCAAAGGAAGCACTTCACAGAACCAGTATTTCGCAGTTTAAGAGGAAACCTCTCTCAGAGATAACCAATATTGAGGGCGCTGATGAATTGTTGGAACCAGTCCGTCTAGCTCCATCAGCAATCAACCTGCAGAATTGGTATTTTACCGGAGACAAGACCTTGATTCATGCTTATTCAGCCAAATCCGGATTTCTCAGAAGCGTCGTCGGTGGGAGCTATTTCCCTCTCAATGTGGGCATTGCTATTTGCCATTTGCAACTTGCTGCCGAACACTTGGGTTGGAAGACCAAAATCGTGTTTGAAAAAGAGAGGGATAAGAATCCGCCAAAAGATCGTGAATACGTTGCTAGTCTAGAGTTGGAAGAGGCAAATGGGCATGTTATGCTCTAAAACGGCAATTCGAAAGGTGCCCTTTCCACTTTGACAAGCTTTCCCATAGTTCCTTGCAGAGATACTATAATGGTTTCTTTAGGGCAATGAACTGTTCATATGTGAGCAAATCAGGGATTTCCCTGCGATTCATCTCTAAATCCGCTTTGTATCCGTAGGTATTAATCCAATTCAACATTTTTTGAAAGTCAGCAATGGGAAAAGCTGATTGCGTTGCTGAAGTAGACGGAGGTGCTTGGACATCCATGGGCGTTTTACCATATACTTTCTTGTAAGCAGCCATCATTTTTGGGAAGTCAACCTCGTCGCCCGCAATTTCTACCGCTTTGTCTAGAAACTTATCTCGATTGAGGAACATGTGTGCAACCCATTTGCCAATGTCTTGGACAGCTATCATCTGAAGTGGCTTCATTTTTTCGCGTTGCATCATTGAAGATGCCCCAAAACGCATGTTGGCAGGTGACTCCATTAAATTCGTCATGAAAGTTGTTGGGCGTACTATACTGTAGGGTAGTTCAAGTTCTCTGATGTGCTGCTCAACATGCCATTTGCTTTCGAAGTGAGGAATTCCAGTGTTACGTTCAGCACCTCCGACAGAAGAGTAAATGAAATGATGCATCGCTGTTTCTTTTGCGGCGTCTGCAACGCGTTTTCCTCGATCTTCTTCTTTTTGGACACCTGCATCCATGAAATTCAGCATACTGAAAGTGCCATATGCCCCGTCCATCGAATGGATGAGACTATCAAAATCATCCAAGTCAGCCAATACCATTTCTACCCCGCGCTTTTTCAGAGATTGCGCATTATCACTGCGCATATCGCGAACCATAGCACGCACTGAGAAATCGGTTCTCAGCAAGGCTTCTACAACTGCGCCACCTTGGTGACCCGTGGCCCCTATAACAAGAATTGTTTTCCCCATAACAATCACAAAGTTCAACCGTAAAAGAATAGTTCGATTTACAAAATAGAAGAAATAAAAATAATCATATAAGCTTTTATTAAGAGTATTTCAGAAGGATATTGTCTAGAAAGAGAGTTAAAATTGGCCGATAACAAGTTCTGCAAATAAAGCGTGAAGTTAAACCCAAAAAAGCTTCAGAGAATATTTAATTTTCAGTGCGCATCAAGCGCGTAGATTGCTTGTCGCATTTTTCATTAAAAAAAGTGTTTCCTCAGCGTCCGTTAAAACATTTTTTACAAAGAAAAAAGTGAGTAGTTGAAAATGATTAAGACGGGTACAAATTAATCTAAGGGTGGGGTGCTGTGAGCAGTTTGGTGGCTTCTGCCTCTGTCCAAGCCTTCATTGTTATCGTGCGGATGTTTCCCATGCTGCCTGTGCACAAAAGAATTGCCGCCATGTCTTCATCCTTGGGAATTTCAACTAAAAGTACAAAATCATATTTTCCCATGGTTGTGAAGAACTGCATTTTTCCTCCAGCTTTTTCAATCATTTTTCTGGTGGTCTTGACTCTTTCCGGAGATTCTGCGACATTTTTTATACCCTGTTCTGTCCAGGTTCCAAGAACAATAAAATTCGACAAAAATTATCACCATTATAACTCTGAAAAATTGAGTATAAAAGGGTTCTGACCGCCAAGAACAACTGGAAACTACTGTAAAACCGCGTTTGAACCCCAACTTCCTTGAAATTTTAGCTGGAAGTTCTAAAGAGAAGTCACAAAACGAAGCAAGTATTCAACTACCATTCATCTCGTTTACTAGCTGATTCCTTTTTGATTGTTTCTTCAATTTCGATGTAAATGCTTTTTATTCTAAGGTGCATAATTCGCTAAATCCTACTCTACTTGAAAGACGTTTCCGCATTTTGTGCAACTGATAGTTTGCTTCTTAGTTCCTTTAGAATATATCACGAGATAACCGCAAGAAGGGCACTTAATGGACAATATCTTATTGGCCTCTGGTTCCGTTCTCGCAGCTGGTTCTGTCCTTGGTGCTGGTTCGGTTCTGGGTTCTGGCTCTGTTCTAGGCAACGGTTCTCTTCTAGGCTCAGGTTCGGTTCTAGCGTCTGGTTCCCATTTTCTTGCTTGAACGTTTGTCAATTAACTCATCCCGCTAGTAACTCCAAACATCTGCCGCTTTTATGTTTACCTAATCGAGCGCGCTGTCTATTAATCGAGAGGCTTAACAGGTTTCTCTCATTATTTGCACCTTTTAGTAAAGTTACTTCTCTGTAGAAGTATAGTGTTGGTTTGTTTGTGTTCGATGGGTTGAGAAAACGGGGGTTTCTTCAACAGCACGCGCGAAATGATGTTTATTATTTATTGGTAAATACCAGCTTCCCGTTTTTCACATCGACAACGATTACTGAGTTTTTATCGACTTTTTCTTCCAGGATCATTTTTGATAATTCGTTCAACATGTTTTTTTGAATGACACGTTTTATTGGTCTAGCACCGAACTGAGGGTCAAAACCGATGAGGGCAATAAAATCCACCGCTTTTTTAGTAATTGTCAGTTTGATGGAGCTCTTTTCAAGCATCTTCTGAATATTTTTTAGTTGAAGTTCAACTATTCTGCGCACTTCCTCCTGCGTCAACGATTGAAACATGATTATCTCATCGATACGATTCAGGAATTCTGGCTTAATGCTTTTTTTCAGCAAATCAAAAACCTGTTTTCGTGTTTGATTTAAAATTTCTTCACGGTTATCTTCATTTACTTTTTCCAGGTTTTCTTGAATTATATGAGATCCAAGGTTTGAGGTCATTATGATTATGGTATTTTTGAAATCCACGGTTCGACCTTTGTTATCAGTTAATCTACCATCGTCAAGCACCTGAAGCAATATATTGAAAACATCCGGATGCGCCTTTTCAATCTCGTCGAGAAGCACAACAGAATAAGGTTTTCTCCTAATAGCTTCGGTTAGCTGTCCACTTTCTTCATAACCTACGTACCCAGGAGGTGCCCCGATGAGTCTTGAAACAGTATGGCGCTCTTGATATTCAGACATGTCAATTCTGACCATGTTGTTTTCGTTGTTGAATAACAATTCAGCTAACGCCTTTGCTAACTCGGTTTTTCCAACACCCGTAGTACCTAAGAAGATAAATGATCCGATTGGCCGTTTTGGATCCTGTAAACCTGCACGGTTTCGTCTAATGGCATTTGATACTGCATTGATTGCTTCGTCCTGTCCGACAACTCGCATGTGAAGTTCAGTTTCTATGTTAAGCAATTTCTGTTTTTCACTCTGGAGCATTCGGCTAACTGGGATACCTGTCCAGCGTGAAACTACTTCAGCAATCTCTTCAGCATCGACTTCTTCATTAACCATGACTGAATCTTTCTGCAATTCTGATAATTTTTTCTCTAGAATTTTTATTGTTTTTTCTGCTTCGGGAATTCTGCCGTAACGAATTTCTGCTACCTTTCCAAGATCCCCAGTGCGGTTTGCGCTCTCATCTTCAAATTTAAGTTGTTCAATTTCGTTCTTTTTTATTTGAATCTGTTCAACTATATCTTTTTCAGATAGCCACTTAGCTCGCAGCTGATTACGTTTTTCGCTAAGGTTTGCGATCTCTTCATTTAGCGATTTTAGTTTTCCTTCATCTTTCTCTCGTTTAATGGCTTCACGTTCAATCTCTAACTGGCGAATCTTCCGCTCTATTGTTTCCAGTTCTTCAGGAGAAGAATTAATTTCAAGTCGAAGTTTCGATGCTGCCTCATCAATCAAGTCGATTGCTTTGTCTGGGAGAAAACGGTCGGAAATATATTTCTGAGAAAGTTCAACAGCTGCAATTATAGCTTCATCCTTTATTCGGACATGATGATATGATTCGTAACGCTCTTTTAGGCCTCGAAGAATGGAAATAGCATCCAATGTATCTGGTTCATTGACCATGACTTTTTGGAACCGTCTTTCAAGAGCTTTGTCTTTTTCAAAATACTTCTGGTATTCATTTAGAGTGGTAGCGCCTATAGCACGTAATTCGCCTTTAGCTAGTGCAGGTTTGAGAATGTTAGCTGCGTCCATTGCTCCTTCACCGCCACCAGCTCCCACGAGTGTGTGAATCTCGTCTATAAATAGAACAATTTCGCCTTCAGCTGAAACAACTTCTTTGACAACGCTTTTTAATCGTTCTTCAAATTCTCCCTTGAATTTTGCACCGGCGATAAGTGCGCTCATATCTAGTGAGTAGATTTGTTTTGATTTCAGATTTTCTGGTACGTCTCCATTGATTATGCGGTGAGCTAGTCCCTCTGCAATTGCGGTTTTTCCAACGCCTGGCTCTCCGATTAGAATTGGATTGTTTTTTGTTCTTCGCGATAGGATCTGAAGGACTCTTCGGATCTCCTCGTCACGCCCAATTACAGGGTCAAGTTTCCCCTTTCTAGCCAGGTCGTTTAAGTTCAATGCATATTTATTCAAAGCATTATAGGTCTCTTCTGCAGTTTGAGAGTTAACCGTCGATCCTTTCCGCAATTGTTTGATTGCTGTCCTCAAATCCTTTTCAGTGACACCGTTACTTTTGAGTAATCTTGAAGCGGCATCATTTAAAGTTAAGATTCCAAGCAATAGATGTTCGATAGAAATGAACTCATCTTTGAATTCTGAAGCTATTTCTTCCGCCTTCTGCAGTGCGCGATCAGAATTAGCTGAGAGGTATTGTTGTCCTTCTCCACTAACTTTAGGCAAGGAATCAATTAGCTTATCAAGTTCCTTTGAAAAAACAGCCAAGTTTACATTTAATTTCCTCAACAAATAGGGAACCACATTTTCATCAACCATCAATATTCCTTTCAATAAATGTGAGGCTTCAATTGATTGGTTCTGTTTTGCTGCAGCAATTTCTGTGGCTTTCTGAATAGCTTCTTGCGATTTAAAGGTAAAATTGTTCAAGTTCATTTGAGGTACCCTTCTCTACTAAGTGGAAGAATCATTGGTGTTCTATAAATGTCTCTTTTGCTGCTTCTTTTTTTCTATATGCGTTGCGTTTTTCGGGAGGAATTTGCCACATGTACACATCATAGCTTTCTTGACAGCGCTGAAAAGATGCGGAGCTGTGCCGACGAAGCCTTGGTCAGCAAATCTGTTCGCAACACCTTTAATCTGCTTATTCATAATTCCACAAGTGTATTTAACTTTGAACAAATATTATTGACGGGTTTCAGCCAGATTTTTGTTCTTGTCGTTTTGGGTTTCTTTTTTGATTTAGGGTTTGATTCGTTTACAGGTTGCGTCTCTGTTCGTCTCCATTCGACTCCCTGCGTCCCTATCCTACTAACTGCGTCTCCTACCCGACCCGAAAAGACCTCTAAATGTTGAGTTGAACACTCGAAATTATTTCATTTGAGACTTCGAAAACTATTGATGTGGTTGATGGTTGATGTTGATTTGGAATCCGTAAAGATTAATTTGTTAAGGCATAGATTTCTTTGATTGCGATTTAGCGGAGTACTGGTAGGGTTGTCCAGAGATTTATCTGCGGAGCCTTTAGTTGAGGTTTCAGATGTCTCAGTGCGGTTTGGTTCTTTTTTGGCTTTAGATAATTTAAGTTTACGAGTTATGCCTGGGGAAATTTTTGGGTTGTTAGGTCCAAACGGTGCAGGAAAAACGACCACGATTAAGGTTTTGATGGGTTTGGTGGTACCTTACTCGGGCAAAGTGAAGGTTTGCGGCTTTGATCCCTTATCCGAGTCGGTGGACGTGAAGTCGAGGATTGGTTACGTCGCTGAGAACTCCATTGTCTACGAGAGCTTGTCTCCGAGGGATTTTTTTGAGTTCGTAGTGTCGATGCGCAGAATTGATCAAGCTGCTGCTAATCGAGTAGTGTCTCGACTGGCGGATGTTTTTGATTTGGCACAGTTCTTTGATTCTCCGATTGCAACTTTGTCGATGGGGCTTAAGCAGAAAGTTGCTTTGATTGCTGCGTTTATTCATCAGCCGCCTGTTTTGCTTTTGGATGAGCCTTTGAACGGGTTGGATGCTAAGAGTAGTCGAGTTGTAAAGGATTTGATGTCTTTGCATGTCGAGCGGGGTGGAGCGGTTTTGTTTTCTACGCATATAATGGAGATTGCTGAGCATCTCTGCACGAGGATTGGAATTATTGATCATGGCAAGGTAATTGCTGAGGGAACGCTGGAGCAGTTGAGAAGTAAAACTGACGGTCAGGGTTCATCTTTAGAAGAGGTGTTTTTGAAGTTGACTAATGAAGAGGCCGCGGTTGCTGATAGGACAAGGATGCTTAGGGAGGCATTCTTTGGAAATGAAGCTCACTGAAGCTTGGCGCTTAAGCAAACTACCGTACAGAGAAGTAGTGTTTAGGTCATTAGCGCAAGAAAGAAATCGAATGTGGTGGGGCGCTTTTGGAAGAAACTCGACTAACAAAGATGTGTCTGACGATTTTGAGTTAAGCAAAAAGGCGTTACAGATTGCTAAGTTTGATAAACTAATTATTGCGGTTTTTAATGTTGTGGTTTCAATAATTCCTTTCGGTTCATTTTTGCTGGGCTCTGCAGCGTTTGGTTTGAGCGGTTCGGTTTCTCTTAGTTTAGCTATAACGTTTGGGTTTATGACTTTGTATGCGATTCAGACGCTTTCTTCTTTTGTCGGCGCGGAATCTTCAGCTTTGCTTACTACTTTGCCGATTTCTTCGAATGATTTTTCATTAATTACTTTGTTTTCTTTTGTCAGGTCTGTAGATTATTTAGTGGTGGGTTCCGTTTTGAGTCAGGTTGTTTTGGTTGCTTACCTTACGTTGTCTCCCTTGGCTACTGCGCTTATGTTTGTTGCTTCTTTGATGAATTCAGTATTTGCCGTCGCTGTTGCATTGTGGCTCTCAAGTGTTTTTCATAAGAATTATATGCGTGGCGGAAGGTCAAAGCGTACTACAGTTTTTCGTGGTTTCTTCGTCTTGCTCTGGGGATGCTTGCTTTTTGGAGTAGGCTTACTTATGAGCGTGCCTTACTATGTTCTCCCAATTTTGGATAAATCGTTGCTTAGTGTTAACACTTTAGCGGGTTTTCTGCTCAGTTTAATCTATCCGTTTTCAGCCGGTTTGATCGTTACAAGATTGTCTGGTTCTATTGTGCCTTTTTTCACTTTGTTTGGGGCATCGGTTGCTATGGCAATTTATGTGTTAGGCGCATGGTTTTCAGCCAAGTGGAGCTTGGGCACGGTGAAGCGTATTTCTCAAGGGGTGGGTGTTAAAATTGATCGATTGAGAGCTGTGGATTTTCGGATAAAGTCGCGAGGTCCTTTGCGAGGTTATGTTGTGAAGGATCTGCGGGTTACTTCGCGGAATCCAGCTACGGCATTCTTTTTTGTGCTTCCTGTTTTTGAGACGGTGATTGTAGCGTTTTTGGCTTGGAATGTAGAGTTTTTGAGGACTTCAACGGTGCTTGTTGCTACTTCTATGGGTGCTATTTTTGTTCTTTTAATCCCCCTAGCCCTTTTGACTTCAGAAGGCAAGGGAATAGAGTACGTTAAGACTTTGCCAATTACTTCTCAAAGATTGTTGACGTCTAAAGCTCTAATAACTATGGCGACTTTCGTTCCAGTTCCTTTTGCGCTGCTTTGTCTTGCGTTGTTTAAGCCGCCTACATCGTGGTTCACGATTTCGATACCTTTTTTCATGGTAATTTCAATTGTTTCTGCAAGCATCTTTGAGATCACGATTTTTCTACGCTCTGTTGGCAAAAGCAAAATAGCAGGCATAGTGAATGACGGGGAAAAAATTTTAGTTGGACTCTTAACGGTTTTCGTTCCGGAAATTGCATATGCTTTGGTTTACCTTTTCTCGTTTAACCATGCATTTGCAACCTTGACCTTGGGTGGAGTAACATTTGCAGAAATATGTATAGCTCTTTACGTAGTTAGGCGATCATAAAGAAATCTGTTGAAAAGATCCTCTCGTGATTTTTGTTATGATTGTGATTTTTCTCGATTTTGTTTCAAACTTTAGTATACGTTATGCACTAAGTATGTGGTGCGTTGTGCATACAGGAAAATAATGTTATCCAAAGAATTAGCAGGTTTTAGATCCAGTCGTCCGATCAATTTAGCCAATGTTAATTTTCGAGTTAACGGTGATGTGTCGAGAAGCGCACGTTTGAGTTGCCATTTTTGTTCTTTGTTTTTTGGGTTGCTTTTTTGGAACAAGGCTTAAATCAAAGTTAGGCTACGGTTAAAAATGGTCAGTAATGGTTAATATTGGTTTAAAACAGTTGTATTTGGTAGGAAAAGGTTTATGCCCCTAACACGCTCAGTAAGCTTCAAAGCAGCCATAGGCAAAGGAAACCGAATACAAATCCCCACCCTAATCAGATGGGAGTTCAAATTAGAATCCACCCAACTCCTGACAGTGTCCGTCCGTTTGTTCGGCCGCGGAGTCGACGAAACCTTCTATGCAAAAATGAACAAAGACGGACGAATAACAGTCCCTAAATTAAATGCAGATTTGATAAAAACTCGACTACACGAGGAAGAAACCCTCAGCGGATACGCATTTGAAGTAACACTAAGACCAGCATAACCAGAGAAACTAAAGAAATCACTCGTGGTAAAGAGCTCAAATGGCTTTAGACCTTTCTCGATTCTAAAAAGGCATCAGTCCTACTTGTCACAGTTTTTGTCCAGTTCATTTTCAGCCGCTTCAAAATCTTTCGCTATCGCTAGGTCTTCTTCAGCGTTCTCTTGGTATCCTTCAGCAAGCAACCAGGTTGTTTTTCGAGAGAGTTTTTTCTTCTTGTTCAATTTGGCAGATTTGTCTTTATTCATTATGTCCACCTAGATGACGATGTGTAAGGAACACAACCGCTGTTTTTGTTTTAGGTCTTTCATAATATTAAACTGTTTAAATAGCATTTCAATAATATGAAAACTAAAAAAATAACGTATAAACAAGATATTATTTGGGTAGAGCGTTAATAGTAACTATGCTTAACGAAAAAGAGGACCCATCTATTGACTTAACGATGATCCACATATCATTTGATGGAACTCACCACATTCTTAATGATAAACCGCTTTACAAAACACGTTTTTTAAAAGTAATGAGCTTTCATGAACCTGGAATCGCTGCAGTATTAGATAAGACCGGCGCGTATCACATCAACCTGAAAGGCGCCCCGATTTACAAGAAACGGTTCAAAACAACCTTCGGTTACTACCAAGGGTTAGCTGCAGTATGCGACGAAGAGGGATATTACCACATCGATCAATATGGAAATCCCTTATACGATCAGCATTCCGCATGGGTTGGAAATTATCAGGAAGGCATGGCGCCAGTTTGTGATTTAGAAAATAATTACTTCCATCTAACAAAAAATGGCACTCGAGCTTACGCGACGAATTTCAAATATGTGGGCGATTTCAAGAATGGCACTGCGGTTGTTTACGACAAAGAAGGCTTTGCTCACCAAATTGACAACCATGGAGTATTCATCAACAACCGAAAATACAGATTACTTTGGCCTTTCCATAAGGGCTTCGCTATTGCTGCGGACTGCAATGGCTTTTTCCACATAAACACCAACGGAGAGAACGCTTATTCTGCAAGATATAAATGGGTTGAGCCTTTTTACAATGGCTTGTCTCTTGTGGAAGACTTCAGCGGCAAACTCGGAATAATTGATGAAAAAGGACAATGGGTACGCATCATCAGGAAGGAGATAAAATAACCTTAAAGGTCTCCGAATAGCAGGGATGGATGGATGGGGAGCAGTTGAGCTTTCATAATTTGTTAGTCAGATGGACATTCGGAGAAACAAAGGCAAGAAAAATCAGTTGGCAAGCATGGGAAATGCAAGAATGCTCTGTGAAGTTTGCTAAAACACTGTTTCCAAAAGCCAGACTGGTAATTTGTGCCAATAACCTAAGTCCTTCTGTTCAAGCCACTCTTTCAGGCATAGCTACAATGAATGAAGTCGAGTTATTAGATGCTACAGATTGTTTGAAGGAAAACCTGCAAAACGATAAAGTTAAGAATTCTTGGTGGAAGTATGCCCCACCTCGTCTGGATTCCAGTAAGTATGAGATCATTTTGGACAACGATGTAATTCTTTGGAAAATGCCTCCTACACTCCTTAATGCCATTAGAGAAGGCGCACTGGTGGCGTTAAGTGACGCTGCTGGTCGGTTTTACGGCGATTTCTTTAACAAACTTGATGCTTACGATCAAGGGCTTTGCCTAAACGCTGGTTTAATTGGAATGCCGCCTGGTTTCTCCATGGAGTTTAGCGCTCTGGATAACGTTCAACTAACTGATTTTTTCCATTCCGAGCAAGGATTTACAGCCTTGAACTTTGCACAGTATAGGGGAAAAAAGAATTTGATTAGTTTAAAAGAGGTTGCACAACTAAACATTATGGATATTGAACCTCAAGTGCTTTTATCAGAATACTCTGGCGGCCATTTTTGCGGTTGTTCATTTGCTCATTACAATTTCTGGGAGAAAAAATATAGAGACCCAATAAAGCAAATGTTAGCATCTTAGGTTCTAGAATACAATATAGGGGTGTGCAGAATTTAAGCTGCCCCCGATCATGTTCTATTATGGAAGCCTGTGAGGTTGTCAGGCTTTTCGTCAACAAAGCGATAGTTCCAGCTGAGACTAAAAGAAGAGGAAACC
>JBEKNP010000002.1:0-86723 GCA_049522695.1 Bathyarchaeia archaeon
CCGTAGCAAATTTGTTGTCCTATGAAAAGGCCTTCAGGGACAACTGTGTAGCAGGATAAGCCATTTTCAAATTTAACCAGTGACAGGGGTGCGCCGCTTCCAGGATTATGTACAAGAGCTTCGACTTTGCCGACTAATGAAGCTTCAAAAGATTCTTTCGGTGCTATAGTAGGATACTTTGCAGGAGCAACCCGTTTATGAGTTGAAGCCCGCCAGTTCTGCCCACCACGACCGCGTCTTTGAACACGAATTCGTTTTCCCATAAGTCATGCCTTCTATTAATTTACAATATTCCGAGTTTAATGGCGACGTCTGAAGCCTTGAATTCAGGGGTAAGCTTCACAAAGGCTTTTTTCAAGCCTTGAGGAGTGATTAACAGGTTTACTTTGCTTACTTTAACTTCATAAAGTTCCTCAACAGCGTGTTTCACATCGCTTTTTCCCGCTTTTAAGTTAACTACGAATATGAGCTTGTTATCCCGTTCAACCATTAAGCTTGCGGATTCCGTCATTAACGGGTAAGATATAACTTCGTTGCTGTCCATTATTTGTTTTCTCCTTCGCCGTAGAGTTTATCCAATCTTTCAATAGCGCCATTGGTCCATAAGGTCAATCGTCCTGGATGAGTTCCTGGCGCCAGCATTTCAGTATTGAGATTAGCAACTGTAGTAACGTCAACACCTGGAACATTACTCGCTGCGTTCACTAAGCCTTTATTCTCAACCACCACAATAAGCGGTCCAACGGCTTGCTTCATTTTCCTTCCTCTATGCTTGCCTTTACCTGCGCGAATTTTACGGCTGTCTCGCACTCGGGTAATATCTTGTCTGATACCTAAGCTTGTGAGGGTTTCCTCGACTTCTTTAGCCTTCGTTAATCCTTCAATAGCGTTATCTACTATCAAGGGTATCTGGGGAACATTTTCGATCTTGTGGCCGCGCGAAACTACCGTGTCTTTTTGTGAAGTAGCTGCAATCGCCGAAAATAATGCTAATTTAGCCTCTTTCTTTGGAATATTTTTCAGTATTTTCTTTTCAGCCCTTGGCGGGTGAGGCTGTCTTCCTTTAACTGTACTTGGAGCAAAAGCAGCTCTTCCACTCCCACCTTTAATGCGGGGAACTCTTGAAATTGCGCTGCCTGTTCCGCGTGATTCTGCAGTCGTTCTTTTTCCAGCCATGGGATCTCTGCCTTGCGGTTGTATCCTGCTGGATTGTATGGCTAGCACTGCACGTTTTATTACGTCTGGTCTTAACGGAGTTGAGAATATCTTGGGAAGGGTCATTTTTCCTGTTGACTCGCCTTTTAAGCCAAAAATCTCTGCTGTTTTTTTTCGTGCCATGGCTTTTCAACCTATTTTCCTTGTGGAGATTCCAGCGATATATATGTGATTTGTGGTGCTGCTTCAGGGATTTCTGTCGGCGGGCGTGCAGGAACACGCAAGCGAATTTGGCGTTTTTCTGTTCCGGGTATGCTACCCTCGATTAGTATGTATGGTCCTTTTACTTCCCCATATCGGATGTATCCACCTTTGACTGTTACTTCTTTGCCGTCCTTCCCGATTTTTAATATGCGTTTGTTGAATTCTATGCGTTGATGATAACCCATTTGTCCTGCTCTTGGAATAGAATACATTAAATGGTGCGGATTCCATGGACCTAAGGTGGCGATGCCGCGTTTTGTTTTTCTTCCCTTATGCTGCAGGCAGGTTACTCCCCAACGTTTCACTGGTCCTTGGAAGCCTTTTCCAACTGTAACTCCTCCAATGTCGATGTATTGTCCGTCTTTGAATACTTCTTCAGGCGCTACTGTTTTGCCCAAAAGTTGCTTGGCATATTCAAATTGCTGCTGGATTGTGCCTCCACCGATTTGGACTTCGCATACTTCAGGCTTCTTCTTTGAAAGACTGGTTTGAGATGGTTGCGTCGCTGTGATAACTCGGATTGCGGATGTTACCTCGAGGTTTTGCTGGACTTTCTCGAGCATTGCTTCTGTGTTAAAGTTTTCTGGGAGAACCAAGGTTCGGTCAAGGATTGCTGGCGGTTCCTTCATCCATGCTTCCGAAATGTTTTGAAGCCCGTATGGCGTTTTGGTGTAAGTTCGCATGCCACAGACAAGTATAGGTGGCGTTTCTAGTATGGTTGCGGCTTTCATGACTTCTTTTCCAAAGTGAGGTGAACGTTTACGGTCTTCAATAGTGAAGACGTAAGTCATGCCTGCCTTATAGGCTGAAAAACCTAAAAGTTTAGGAGAATCAGATTTTATTTTTGGCCAATAACGGATTCGCGCAACTGGTTTCTTAGCGCGTTTCCTAGGTAAATAAGCGAGTGAACCATGTTTTGGAGCGTGAGTTTTACGATGTCCCATTTTACTTCAGCTTCGCGCCTTTAGCAAATGGAAAATAACGTTATAAACGTTACCATTAAAAGTAAGAAAGCAAGTTGCTTTCCTTAAGGAAAAGTGCGCTTGCTTTTTTGATCCAAACAACCTTAAGTTTTTTAGTTGCGACTTTTAGCTATGTGAAAGTTGCGACTTTTTCCGAGGGCTTTTGGCTGTAGATAGCTGCTTTTCTCTGCCGCTTGGAAAAGTTATTTTTGCTTTGGCTGGAAACATTTTTACACCGCTAAGGCAATCGTTGTATTCAAGCCGGGGTGGCGGAGTGGTTATCGCGCTAGCCTCGAGATCCAAGTTTGCACAACGGGGGCTTGTGCTAAAAGTGACAAGCCAGCTAGTGGGCCTTTGGCTCGCAGGGGTTCGAATCCCTTCCCCGGCGCTAATCTTTCAAGCATGAGGGGGTAGGGAGTGTTCTTTCACGTTAATTTTATATGCAAACTCGAAGAATACTCTGTTAATGAGTTGAGTTAATCAAATGGAAAAGATTGCTGAAGGTATTAGCGACTTTGGTGATTTTGAAGCTGTTTTGTTTAGGTCTTCTGATGGCCGTCATTATGTGCGGGTTGTACCTTTGGAGGGTTTGGAAAAGCCTCATATAGAGTGGCTTGGCGGAGATGACCATTTAGAATGGCTTAGATGTTTGACTCAGATGTTTGAGTAGATGAACTCAGGATTGAACATTTAAAAAGCCTTTTAGTGTTCTTAAAAGAAACCTGAAATTGTGTATTTGGCTAAGGGGTAGAACGCTCAGCGTTCAACAAAGAAAACCGCTAGCATGCGACTCGCCTGGGTTTTGTCCCATGCCTATTCCATCATGTATGTAATATCGTCCCACGGGTGTCTGTAGAGGCCTTGCTTGAGCCGCTTTTGGTCCAGAACATGTGCCGCCATGCCGATGGTTCTGCCCACGACGAACAGGCCGTTCAGGGCGCCCATCTGTATGTATTCATCAGCTTCCTTCTTCGGCATCTCGTTTCTTAGCATGTCGACAAAGCAAATCCCGATGCAGCCGTCCACGTTAAGGATAAGGTTGTCTTTCTTGGCTGTCGTGACCTTCTCCACCTCAAGGGCGAAGTCCAGAAGCGGAGTGTTCTTGAAGTGCTTCTTAGCGTACTCCTTCATGATCGTCACCCGCATGTCAGGATTGTTTACACTTTTTACCAAGTGCCCAATGCCTTGGATGTTCTCACCTTTCTTTTTCATCTCCTCAACGAATTGAACAGGAGTTAATCCCCTGTCATAAGCATCAGAGAACACTTGTGCTGCACCGTCGATGGCACCTCCAAACCGCGGGCCAATGGTCAGTATACCGCTCGCAACTGAGGAAACCAGGTCCTTACCTGCCCTAGCCGCGACTATGGCATTATGAGCGCCTGACACAGCAGGTCCATGGTCGGCCGTGACCATGATCGTCATCTCTATAAACTTGGTCGCATACGCTGGAAACTGGCGCTTGAACCACAGGATGCTTATTACCCCGCCGATTCCTATGTCCTTCCTGAAGACTTCGGAAATCCGCATCTTGCCGTAAAGCAGTTCTTCACCTCGGTCGTCTGAAATTGTGCAGATGAAGTTAGAAGGCTTCCTGATTAATCCTTCCTTCACAGCTTTAGAGTAGTCCATCGGGATTTTCGGCGCCAGGGGTTCGCGCTTTGGCCTGATAATGCCCTTCTTGACCAGGCTCTCATATGTGACTTTTATCTTCTGGTCGTAGTCGTCATATGAGTTAGGAACTATGGCCCCAGCCTTCCTGAGAGCCGCGTTCTTTGCGTCAGCAGTTTCCGTCTCACAACCCGCTTTTGCTCCCGCGTGGCCGAACTGAACTTCAGTCTTGAATGCCTTGGAGCAGGTTCCGGTAACCCAAATAACCAGCGGCTTTGTTATCTTCTTGTTCTTTAGCGCCTCGGCGATCTCGTACTCACCGCTGCCGCCCACTTCACCCAAACACACAAGCATCTTGACCTCGGGAATTTTCTCGAACCTTAGAAGGTGTTCCAGCAGAGTGGAACCTGGGTACGTGTCTCCGCCAATAGCGATGCCCTCGTATAGACCGTCCGTGTTTCTAGCGATGAGGTTATACGCCTCATTGCTCAAACCACCCGATTTTGACACGAACCCCACAGAACCGGGCCTATGAAGCTTAGATTCTATAATGTTTTCAATCGTGCCGCCAGCGTTGCCGATCTTGAAGCAACCGGCTTTTATTCCTCCGACAGTTGCGGGACCGATGATGACTTTTCCTAATTCTTTGGCTTTTGCGGTGAGCAGTTTCATTTTCCTTTCTGGTACGCCCTCCGCGATTATCACAATGGTCCGTATCTGCGGTATGGCCAGCGCTTCTTCAGTTGAGGGCGCTGCGGACCTGAAGGATGCGAAGTTTATCATCACATCAACGTTGGGATGCATCTGTGCGGCTTTTTCTATGGTCTTGTAGACGGGTATCAGAATCTCGCGTTTGCCGAAGAAGAATTTCGCGAAACTGTCCGCGCCGCTGGGGTTGATTATCGCTGCGACTGATGAGGTTTCTCGGCCGGATGCGTAGTCGAAGTCCAGCATCCTCTGCGTTGCCATGACCTGGTTGTTGTAGATGAAGGATTGAGTGTTCCTGTCAAACAGTTCACTTGCCGATGTCTTCTTGGTTGACTCTGCCTTTGCCATGTTAGTTCCCTCCCTTCAAGGCAATGGAAACTATCTTGGTCATATGGGTTTCTGGTCCATATACTTCAATCGGTACGCCTAGCTTCTCGGCGAGCGCCCTCATCTGCGACAGCCCTTCCTGATAGTTGGGCCCACCTCTGCGGACGTAGATCTTGACCTTGTTCTCTTGGAGCTTCTCCCGGTACTCTTTTATAGCCTTGATTATGCCTTTGAAGGTGCTGGCTACGTCAGTGAAATTTGCAATCCCACCGCCTATAAGCAGGACCTTGCCTTTCGGGTTTATCTTCCTAGTCATGAGGTCAAGAATTGTTTTAGCATATAGATAAGTGAACTCCTCGCTCGGGTCTCCGGAGTATTCGCCGTAGTTGGCCAGTTCGTTCATATAGCCAAGGTCGGTGATGGTGTCCGCGTAAATGACTGATGCACCACCGCCCGCAACCATTGTCCAGACTTTTCCTTCAGGGTTGAGAACGGTAAGTTTGAGAGAAGCCCCAGTCTGTGAGTCCAATTCCTCAATGCAAGCTTCTTCTCTAGTTAGAATCCGACCGAAGGGCGCTGGAAACTCTATGTTGCCCCACTTCCCACCGCTCTCGAACTCTGCAGTGCTGTCCAGTTTGGCTGCCAGGTCAAGTGGGATGACTGAATCCTTCGTCACTGCAATCGGGTTTATCTCCAGGTAGGTGAAGTTCAGGTCTGCATAGAACTTGAACAGGACTTCGATGAAACCGGAAACGCATTTCTTACGGTCTGCCGGAACCTTTCCCAGGAGTTTATCCTCGATTTCCGCAGGCGTCGGAAAGGTGCCGATGGGAACTTGCAAGCGTGATGCCTCGGAGTCCACGTCTCCGACGTTTACCCCTCCTTCGTGGCAGAACATTATGGTGTCGCCGGTCTTGGTGGACATTATGGCAACGTAATATTCGTCCGAATCCTTGTGAGGTACCATTGGCTCGATGATAAAGTGAGTGAGTTGTCCAACCGTCCCCTTCTCCGTCGGTTTTCCGTTTGCATCGAACTTGCCGTAGATGGTTATCGGACCCTTCGACTTCTCTTTTATCCACTCTTTGGCTTGGTCGTAGTTCACGCCGACAAGGACAAGGTTGTTCTTTCCCCTGCGCTTTATTAGCTGGTCGGGTTTAACGACCAACTTCTTAGTATTCAGCCACTTGTATTGGTTCGGCAATGTCGTCATGTCGGTGTCTGGTCCAACGGTGACAATCTTATCGGGTATGTCGTACTTTCCGTCAGAATAGTCTTTGAACAAACGTGCGAGCATGCGTTTGCCGTCTGCTTCCCGGATCGATTTATGTGCCATTCACATCTTCCTCTATTCAAGTTTCTTTTGGAGCCTTTTTGTCACCTCGGCAATGAACTCCTCGGTGTAAACCTGTCTGTTCTTCTGGTCGGGTGTGGCAACGAGCATCAAATCGCCAGTCATAATTCCGCTTTCAACAGTTTCAAGAGCTGCTTCTTCCAGCTTCTTAGCGAATTCTACAACTTCTGGGGTCTTGTCCAAGTCGCCTCTCTTTTTTAGGCAACCAGTCCACGCGAATATTAGAGCCATAGAGTTGCTTGAGGTCTTTTCGCCCTTGAGGTATTTGTAGTAGTGCTTCTGGACCGTTCCGTGGGAGGCTTCGAATTCGTAGTACCCCTGAGGACTAACAAGGACTGAGGTCATCATCGCCAAGCTACCGTAAGCTGAGCCCAGCATGTCGCTCATTACGTCACCGTCGTAGTTCTTGCATGCCCAGAGAATGCCGCCCTCGGTCTTCATTATCCTAGCGACCGCGTCGTCGATCAATGTGAAGAAGTAGTCGAGTCCGGCTTCCTCATATTTCGCTTTCCAGTTTTTCTGGTATTCCTCTTCGAAAATCTTGCGGAATTGGGCGTCGTAGGTTTTGGAAATTGTGTCTTTGGTGCCCAGCCAAAGGTGAAGTTTCTGGTCGTAGGCGTAGGTGAAGCATGCTTTGGCGAAGCTGGCTATGGATTTGTCGGTGTTGTGAATGCCTTGGATGATGCCTGGACCTTTGAAGTCCTGGATGGTTCCGCGAAACAGTTCTTTGCCGGCAGTGTTCGTGAACGTTATCTCGGCTTTTCCGGCTTCTGGGACCCTATACTCGCAGTTCTTATATATATCACCGTAAGCATGCCTTCCGATGTGGATTGGTTTCTTCCAGGACCTGACTGCTGGTAGAATATTCTTCACCAGGATGGGTGCCCTGAAGACCGTTCCATCAAGCGCGGCTCTAATTGTCCCGTTAGGACTACTCCACTCCTGCTTCAGGTTGTATTCCTTAACCCGGTCCTTGTTCGGCGTGATGGTGGCGCATTTTACGGCGACACCGTATTTTTTTATGGCCTCTGCTGCTTCGAGGGTTATTTTGTCGTCAGTCTCGTCTCTCTTCTGTAACTGGAGGTCGTAGTATGCGAGGTTCATGTCCAAGTAGGGCAAAAGGAGCTTGTCCTTAACCATTTGCCACATTATTCGGGTCATTTCGTCTCCGTCTATTTCGACGATTGTCGTCTTTACCTTTATTTTGTTCAATGAAGTTCCTCTTTTTTCTCATTTGACTGTGTATGGGAGCAGACCGCCTTCGTAAAGAATGGCTTTCTGTCTCTGGGAAAGGTTGTATCCAAGCTCGATTTGAAGGTTCTTAGTCTTGTTCTCTAAGATAACTGGCTCGTTGTTCTGCAATTTCTTTCTTATGTCTGGTATTTCAATCTCGTCGCCCTGCTTTATCTTGTCATAGTCAGTCATGTTTTTGAAAGAAAGTGGGATTATGCCGAAATTTACAAGGTTGGCCGCGTGGATTCTTTCCACTGACTTGGCTATGATTGCCTTGACGCCGAGGTACATTGGGCACAGCGCAGCGTGCTCCCTGGAACTTCCTTGGCCGTAGGACTCGCCGGCGACCACGATTGTATGCAGGCCTTTCTTCTTGACCTCCAGGGCCCTCTTGGGGAATGCTGGGTCAATAGGTTCGAAGACAAATTCCGAATACTTGGGCACGTTGGACCTGTACTTGAGCCTAGCACCAGCAGGCATTATGTGATCCGTTGTTATTTTGTCGCCGACCTTTATCCCAACAATGCCTTTTATTTGCTCAGGCATTTTGTCGTTGACTGGTGGCATGCCGATGTTCGGTCCCCTGAAAATTTCAACGTTTCTGTCTGCATTCTTTGGGAAGATAAACATGGAGTCATCTATGAGGAATTTCGGTGGCATGCTGACCTTCGGGTACTCGATGCCGGACTTTCGGGGGTCAGTGAACTTTCCTGTGATTGCTGCCACAGCTGCAACTTCTGGGCTCACAAGGTAGACCTGTGCATCCGCGGTGCCGCTCCTTCCCTCAAAGTTTCTGTTGCTTGTCCTGAGGGACACGGCTGACGTCATGGGACTCTGGCTGTTTCCGATGCAGAATCCGCATGTAGCTTCCAACAGTCTAGCGCCAGAATATAGCAGGTCAACAAGGTAACCGTCTCTTGCCGCCATTTGTAGGACCTGTCTTGAGCCTGGTGCAACTCCGAATGACACATCTGGATGAACCTTTTTGCCTTTCATAATTTTGGCTACAGTGGCTATTTCTTTGTAGGAAGAATTGGTGCAGGAGCCGAGCATCACCTGATCAACCTTCATATCCTTCATGTCACTCACTCGGACTATGTTTCCCGGGCTATGTGGCGCCGCAGCAAGAGGCTCTAACTCGCCGAGGTCAAGGTCTGTAACCCTGTCATACTCCGCATTATCGTCAGCCTTTAGCTCGACCCAATCGGTTTCCCTCTCCTGTGCCTTGAGGAACTTCCGTGTCTCCTCATCCGAGGGAAATATGGAAGTTGTGACACCCATCTCCGCACCCATGTTGGTGATTGTTGCTCTCTCTGGAACAGAGAGGTTCTTTACACCGGGTCCAGCATATTCAATAATAACGTTGACATTGCCCTTCACCGTGAACATCTCTAGCATTTTCAGAACCACGTCTTTGGCGCTGACCCAAGGCTGAAGACTACCCTTCAGGTCTATCTTGTAAACCTTTGGGCATGTTATGTAGAACTCTCCCCCACCCATAGCTACAGCAACATCCAATCCGCCGGCTCCAATGGCTATCATGCCGATTCCGCCTCCGGTCGGAGTGTGGCTGTCTGAACCGAGAAGGGTCTTTCCGGGCTTGCCGAACCTTTCCAAATGGACTTGATGGCATATTCCGTTTCCGGCCTTTGAGCAAACAATACCATATTTGGCGGCCACCGTTTGAAGGTACATGTGATCGTCGGCGTTCTCGAAACCCACCTGGATGGTATTGTGGTCTACGTAGCTAACGGAAAGCTCGGTCTTCACCTGTTTCAGACCCATGGCCTCGAACTGCAGGTATGCCATCGTCCCTGTAGCGTCCTGAGTCAGGGTTTGATCAATCTTTATGCTTATCTCGTTGCCTGGTACGTATTCACCTGCTACTAGATGTTTTTCTATTATTTTTCGTGTAAGGGACTTTCCCATAATGTCTCATCCTTTGGAAAGCTTTGTGTTTCTTATCTGCATATAAAGGTTGTCAATTTATACCCACAATCGTAGGCTGCATTTACTTAAATAAAGTTAGTTAATTTTTCAATCTTAATGCAAAATATAACGTTAAAAAAATGAGAAAAAGGCAAATAGTACCCCGCCTTATTGGAAACGATACGATAATTAATAGATTCCTACAAACGCAAATGCAAATAACCTTAACTATTGTGATGGGGGTCGAACCCCTTTCCCTTGCGCAATCAGTCGCTCAGGATTTAATATGGCAGGATAAAACATGGATTTCCACAACGTTTTTCTTCTTGCAGGCATGGAAGCTTGTTGCGCATAATCCCATTAAACGGGCATTGAATGGTGGAAAATATAGTAAAGAATACTAATCCGATCTGGATAAGCCGAGAATTCGCAAAATGCAGTGGCTGCCGCAAATGTGAAATCGCCTGCTCTCTCCATCATGAAAATAAAATTTGGCCTGAAGCTTCCAGAGTTCGCGTTTTTATGCTTGTTCCAGGGGCAGAATTTCCACACTTATGCACGCAGTGCGAGGATTATCCATGCGTTGAGGCATGTCCATTCAAAGCTCTTTCCGTAAACAAGGAAACCAGCGCCGTTACCGTTAACGTGGACAAGTGCACGGGCTGTGGCAAATGCAATGATGCCTGCCCTGGGAAAGTTCCGCATGTTCATCCCAAGAGTAAGAAGATTTTGATCTGCGACCTATGTGGCGGCGACCCCCAATGCACGAAAGTCTGCCAAGAAGGCGGCTGGAACTGCTTAAAAGCCGTTGACCGAGAAGATCATGCGTTCAAGCTTTACGCACGCACTCCAGAGGAGACTGCTAGAAACCTTGCCATTAAGTTGTATGGCGAGAAAGCGGAGGAGTTCCTCTAATGCTTGGTTACGCTGGAAAATTCTTGGAAGTAGACCTTTCAAAATCAAGCTTCAAAAACACAACGCTTCCAGATGAGTGGCTTAAAGACTATGTGGGAGGGAGAGCGCTAGCCGCAAAAATCCTAGGCGAAAGGCTTATCCAGAATTGGGAGAATGTTGACCCGCTTGGACCCGAAAACATCCTGCTCTTTATGCCCGGACCCTTCACGGGATATTTCCCAGGGGGCAGAACTTGTGTAACAGGCAAATCGCCCCAAAGCAACGGTATAGTAGGCTCCACTGTTGGCGGCGAATTCGGAGTGGAACTTCGATGCGCAGGTTACGATGGCATAATCGTTTTAGGCAAATCTGAGAAGCCAGTTTACTTGTTTATTAAGGATTCTGATGTGGAGCTCAGGGATGCAAGTGGCATCTGGGGCAAAGATGGTAAACAAACTGACGCTTTGTTAAACCATGAATGCCGACGCTTGTTGGCTGAGCGTTATCCGCATGTGGGTGTTTGGAAGGAGCCAGCTAAACTCTACATTGGACCTGCAGGTGAACGGAAAGTTCGCACATCGGTGGTTGTCGCTAAGTGGACTCATGCGGCAGGTTACGGTGGCTACGGTGCTGTTATGGGGTCAAAAAACCTCAAAGCAGTGGCGGTTAAAGGCACAGGACCGTTACCTGAAGTCGCTGACTTGGAGAAAATTAAGCAGATGATTGATGATGTCTGCAAAGGCTCTTACGCTAACGTGTTGTGGCGCAGGTGGGGAACCGGTGGAGGTGGCTATAGCTTCGGCGCAGAAACCAGTTCTGAGCCTGTTCGAAATTGGCAGGAAGAGTGGCATGACCAGAGAAGTTACGGCGTGGATCAGTTTGAGAGCAAGGTTTGGATCAAACCTGCATGGAGCGATTTCGGTTGCCCAACAAATTGTTTGAAAATCAGTTGCATCCGCGCAGGCAAATACAAAGGCTCCATAACGGATAATCCTGATTATGAGCTACAGGCTTTTTTGGGTCCAAACTTGGGTTTGTTTACGCCTGAAGAAAACGTGTACTTGTCCTCGCTTATTGAAGATTTAGGCATGTGCGGCATCCAAGCAGGCAGCGTAATTGGTTTTGCTGCTGAAATGTTCCAACGCGGTATCCTAACCAAGGCTGACCTCGATGGTTTAGAGTTGAAATGGGGAGATGTTGACGCTTTTGCCACTTTGGCAAAGAAAATCGCGTATAGAGAAGGCATCGGCGACTTACTGGCTGAAGGCACATACCGCGCAGCACTTAAGCTTGGAAAATTGAAAGGCAAAAATCTCCTGCCTTACACTGTAACTAGCAAAGGCATCAGTATCGGCGCCCACGGCATCCGAAGCGGAAGAGACTTCTCACGAGAAATAGGCTACGCCTGTAGCGTACAGGGTGGCGACCACTCATCCATGACGGATTTACCCATTGACGGATGGGGTAGCGAGATTTGGCAGATATTTAACGATTCAGCAGTAATGTGCATTTTCACTTCATTCAGTATATCGCCAAACTTTAGATATGAATTCTACAATGCAGTCACAGGCCAAAGCTTAAGTCGCAAAGGATGGCTAAACGGCGGAGGAATGAAAACGCTACAAATACAACGCGCTCTTCTGCTTCTCGGCGGACCTGATTTAAAATGGAACCCAAAAGTTGACGACGACAATCCAGAGAGGTTCTACGAGCCTCTTCCTTCAGGACCCTGCAAGGGACAAGCCGCTGACAAGGCAAGCGTGAAACAGAAAGTTCAACAATACTACGAGCAAGCAGGATGGGACCAAAACGGTGTACCTACGTCAGAGACACTGTGTAAGCTAAAAATTGAATATGTTGATAAAAGCTTAGGCAGAATAAGGAGCTAAATCTCCAAAAGAACGTAAAATTTTCGGAAAATTCTGCACTCTAACCCATAAATGTTGGGTGTGCATCTTCTTCATTAATGTGATGCATAACATGGATCGCTAACCCTGTAGCGGCGCCTGCAGAAAGCCCTAAAAGCAAACTATTAAGAAGCGCAGACTGCCCAACCAACCCTAAAACTACAAGCGCATCAAAAACTAACGCAACTACCAAGTAACCAACACACCACATTTTAACGCTCATGCCTCTAGGCTTATTTATGCCAATGCCGCCTAACAAGCCAAACATGATCAAGAAGCCTATTAGAGTATAGATCCAGTCGAAAGTCAAACATTTTCACCTGTCAGGCTGGCTATGTTCATTTAGAGCTTAATTAGCTTATCGAATACAAGTTCAGATAAAGAAGTATTATTATTAAACCAGCATACATACCGTTAGGTTTTATAACCTTCATATGAGAATCTTAACTACCTTAAGGATGTGGACGGGTTAACAAAATTCGACGCAAGACAATGCCATAAATGGGGTCAACTTTTGCTTGCAAGGCAACAAAAACTCAATCAAGCCTTAACTGCAATAACAGAAGAAGACTTTGATTTAGCAAAACTGTTGTTTTCTCAAATTTTTATCGGAGTAAACGGCGGCAAACAAGCTGATCCGGGCATGGCTGGTTCACTCTTGTATCACATGGCTATGGTTACAAAGATGGAATCGGAAACACGGGTGCTTATTGATGAGTTAAATGTAGACTTGCCTGATATATCCCTTAAACTTAGCAAGATTTACAGTGATTTTGAATCTGACGTGAAAGAGCTGACCAAGGAAGTCACGCCTATTACCTTAGACTTTCAGGAAATAGCCTCAACCCCACATCTTGGAACAGCAGAAAAAATCAACCTTTTTACAAGCTTAACCAAAGAAAACAAAGCAGTCGAAAGCCTGCTAAACAACAAGAACCCCGAGGCGTCTGCGGCACTAAAAAAGCTGTTCAGTTCCTGGACCGGACAGATTATACGGATGCGTTTAATCCAAGAGTACGAAACAATAAAGGGTTTACTAGTTACAGCTGAACTGGCAAAAAGTATCGGCGTGTCAGTGCTTGAGAATGCAATGGAAAAGGTGCAGGACAAGTTCGGTCAAGAAACCGTTGACATAGCTCTAGATGTGACGCTTAAAGTTGGCATGAAAAGAGAAAAACTGCAATCAATCATGTTAAGCGACCACTTCATAAATTACACCATGAACATAGATACATTGGACGGGCACATGGAGTTTTTGAATTGCCCGATTTTTGGAAGCCACAAATATGCCGAAGAAAAATACGGCATAACCCCCCAGGCGGCTGCTCTTTTTTGTACCCATTTCTGTTTTGCTCACGCCAAAGCAATGCTGGACACGGTTCTTCCTTTCCCATTTACGCTTTGGCAACCTAAACGGATAGCGACACATGGCAACTGCGAGTTTTATCTAAAACTTTCATACTCCCCTGTGGCAAAGGCGTCTGAACGGTTTATTCCGCTTGTTATGTCATGGAACATCACGCGCGAATGCAACATGAAATGCTCCCATTGCTACATTAACGCTACAGAGAAAAAACTTAACAATGAATTAACCACCCAAGAAGCCAAAAATCTCATGGATCAAATCTACCAAGTTAGCGCGCCACTGTTAATACTGAGTGGCGGTGAACCTCTCTTGCGCAAAGACATCTTTGAACTCATTAGCTACGGCTCAAGGAAAGGTTTGAAGATGGGACTGGGAAGCAACGGAAGCCTCATTGATGAGAAAGTCGCGAGAAAACTTAAGGAGACTGGAATAGCAACTGTTTCAATAAGCTTGGATTCCAATATTCCGGCGCAGCATGACGAGTTTAGAGGAGTTGCTGGCGCGTGGGAGAAAGCGGTCGAAGCCTGCAAAGCTTTGAGGAAAAACAATGTGCTTGTTCAAGTCAACACAACATTAACCCAGCAGAATTACAATCAGATAAACGACATAATGTCATTGGCTGAAAACATAGGCGTTGAAAACTTCCACTTGTTCTTCCTTGTTCCAACTGGTCGAGGCACAAAATTAACCGATATTTCCCCAGAAAAATATGAGGAAATGATCACAAAAACCTTCGCAAAAACGGCAAATCACAAACTAAACGTGAGACCTTCCTGTGCACCGCAGTTTATGCGAATCGCCAAAGACATGGGTTTAGATATGCGACAGTGGATTCGCGGTTGTATCGCCGGATTATACTATTGCCGCATTTACCCCAACGGAGACGTAACACCCTGCCCATACTTACCAATTAAACTGGGAAATGTACGGGAAAAGAGCTTTAAAGAAATATGGTTCAACTCAAAAATCTTCAACGATTTGAGGGATCCTAATTCGCTGAAGGGCAAATGCGGGATCTGTGAATACCGCTCCTTATGTGGCGGCTGCCGAGCACGTGCCTACGGTCTCTCTAATGATTTTATAGATTTCTGCGGAGACCTCCATGAACCTACAGAGTTAAAAAACGATTATCTAACTGAAGACCCATGGTGCGTCTACCAGCCAAAAAACAACTCGCAAAGCCACAAACAAGCAAAGCCAGTAACAGAAAACCGCTCTAGCTAAAAATTGCTCGCGACCGAAACTTAAGACACCATTGTCTTTCAAAAACTCTAATCGGCAGTTAAAATTGCTTTGGCAGAACCACCAACCAAAAAATCGTGATGGCGAAGAAAGTATGAGTCCACAAATCAACAAATACGAAATATTCCCCTATTGCAACCGCTTCAACTCAAAAAACAAAGTAGGCGACGTACTAGTTGCTTCAGTATACGCTGAAAGCGCTGATGACTTAAAGAAGCCCGCTTCCCAGCCCAAACGTGTAGTGTTGAATAGTCAGCATCTTTATTTCAGATTCATTAAAACTATAAACCAGTAAGCACCATTCAGGATGAAGACAAAGTTATAGTTGTAAAAGAGAAGCGAGGGAAAAGAACGTTCACCTGTCCGAATCCTGCATGTAGGAAAACCTTCATTATGCCACTTAAAACCTTAAATTTACAGCAGGATTCAACGCAGACATATGCCGCCTGCCCATTCTGTTTAACAAAAATAACTGAAGCACAAATAGAAGATAGTAATAAACCAGAAAAAAAACAAGTTGAAACAACTCTCCCTAAAGAAAAGCCAAATAGAAGCAAAGAAAAACCATCCGCCTGCCAATATCACTTGGGCTACTTAAGTGAACGAGAAAAAAATCAGCAAATCCCTGATGAATGCATTATTTGCCAAGATATTGTTGAATGCATGCTTAGAAAAATGAGAACCTAATTAAAAATAATATTAGACCTTAGTCGTTATTATTTTTAGTTCTTTGTTGTAGGTTTTATCGCTTTTTTGGGTTTTTTCAGATAAGCAATGTTCCCGTTATTCGAAAGTTAACCAGTCCACACACTATGTCTGTGGCTTTATCGTAATGTTTAAGGCGATTCCTAAACTCATCAGCCCATATGTGAAACTTCTTCAGCCTAGAAAACGTATGCTCAACCACAACCCTCTCCTTTGAAAGCTCCTTATTGAAAGCTTTCTGCTCAGGCGAAAGCTCAGGACCCTTCATGCCCCGTTTGCCTCGTCCAGGATTCTTCCTTTTGAAAGGCAACACGCAGTTTAGCTTTGGATAATCAGTCTCTATGCCCTTATAGCCCAAATCTAAACTTAACCGGACGTTATCCGGCAAGTCTGGATGACTATGCTTATACAAGGCGTAGTCATGAGTACTTTCCCTAACATGAGCTGTCTTATGGACGATAAACCCGTTTTGATTCACTGTTATCTGAGTTTTCACGGTATGTTTCTTTTTCTTGCCGCTGTAGTGAGTCTTTTGTTTACGCTTGGCTTTTGGTCTTGGGATCTCCTGCTCGGTTGCGTCAAGGAAGGCCTTGAAGCCTGGAAACAATGCTTCAATTTCATCAACTGTCTCTAGCCGCCTGACCTTGTCATGCTCCTTTCTGGGTAACGGTAGAACCTCGCTTACTATTGGCTCGATTTTTCTGATGTCTTTTAGGATATTGGTTTGGCTTAGATCAAAGAGGTATGCCATCAAATTTGATGAAGGATACAGGTGGTAGTATACTAGCAGCATGAGGAACCTGTCTGTTAGGGAGAGGTTGAAGGGGTGGCCTGCGCCGATTGCTCTTTTCTGTTTTCTCTGGAGAGCCTTTTCTGCTCGTAAGCAGGATATTTCTCTTTTATCTTTGAGTTTAAGGCGTCAAACTCTTGAACTTCAAGACCTGAAAAATTCCTGAAAACTGAAGGCTTTTTCGACAATACGTTGTAATTAAGCATGAAAATAACCCAAAAGCCAAATATTACGCTTATAAACTAATAAAACCTTCGTTTTAGCGCTAAAACCTTAATTAAAACTAAGGTCTATTTGATTTTTTTCGAGAGAAAGATCTTAGAATTAAAAAAAATTAAAGAATAAAGATAGGAAAAATGATGTAATTTATTTCTTTTTCTTGGTCGTTGTTGTGTCGGTGGCAGGTGCTTCGTCCTGTTTAGCTGGCTCTTCTGATTTTGGTTCTTCTTTTTTCTCTTCAATTTCGGTTGTTATTTCTTCAATTGGTTTTGGAGGCGGTGTTGTTGCCATTGTCCAGCCTATCCACGCGCCGATCGCCAGAATAGCGATAAATGCTACGGAAACAAGAACCAATACCGCATCTAGCCTGACATCGGTCCCATTAAGTCCGAACAATTGTTGAGGAACACTTACTAGAAGGACGTAGACTATAGCGACTATAACGCAGACAGCAAGTATTGCTCCACCTATTCCTTGATCTTTGCTAACCATTTAAGTCACCACTTTATAGCCATGTATCATGTCAAGCAATTTAAAGTTTGTCATGGTTTTAAACAGACTTTCGTTTATGTTGTTCCCATTTCCCAAGTTGAAAGGTACTTTTTCTGTTCAGCCGTAAGCTCGTCAATATTTACGCCCATTGTTTTCAGTTTTAGCTCGGCAACTGTTTCATCAATTTCTTTTGGAACAGTGAACACTTTAGGCGTCAACTTCGCTGTTTTAGCTATATATTCTGCGCACAAAGCTTGGTCAGCAAATGACATATCCATAACTTCAGAGGGGTGCCCTTCTGCCGCTGCCAAGTTTACTAGTCTGCCTTCGGCTAAGAGGTAGAGTTTTCTGCCGTCTTTTAGTGTGTACTCTTCTAGGTTGGGGCGCATGGTTCTTTTAGCGGTTGATAGTGATTCTAAATCTTTTATGTTTACTTCCACGTTGAAGTGCCCGCTGTTAGCCATGATGGCGCCGTCCTTCATTTTTTGCATATGCTCTTTTCGTAATACACTGATGTCTCCTGTGGCTGTTACAAATATGTCACCTATAGCCGCTGCTTCAGCTATTGGCATGACACGCAAGCCGTTCATTACTGCTTCTAATGCGCGAGTAGGTTGGACTTCTGTTACTATAACGTTGGCGCCTAATCCTTGAGCTCGCATGGCTATGCCTCTTGAGCACCAACCGTAACCGCAGACTACAAAGTTTTTGCCTGCTATCAATATGTTTGTAGCTCTTAGGATGCCGTCAATTGTGCTCTGTCCTGTTCCATATCGGTTGTCAAAGAGGTATTTCGTGTACGCATCGTTTACGGCTACGATGGGGTACTTAAGACTACAGTCTCTTTCCATTGCTCTCAGGCGGATTACGCCTGTCGTGGTTTCTTCTGTTCCACCTTTAACATTTTTCAGTTGTGCTTGGCGTTTGCTATGTAAGGTGCCGACTAAATCCGCACCGTCATCAAGAGTTATGGATGGCTGGTAATCTAACACTTTGTCTATGCACTTGTAGTATTCTTCAGTGTTTTGTCCTCTCCAAGCAAAAACGTGAATACCTTTATCCGCTAAAGCTGCAGCTACGTCATCTTGGGTTGAGAGCGGGTTGGAACCGCAAAGTGCAATTTTGGCGCCTGCGGCAGTTAATGCTTGCACTAGAACAGCTGTTTCTTTTGTTACGTGGAGGCATGCGCCTAAGGTTAAGCCTTTTAATGGTTTTTCTTTTTCAAACCTGCTTTTAATCAGGTTTAGAACAGGCATATGGCGTGATGCCCATTCAATCTGCAAATGACCTTGCGGTGCTAAATTTTTATCTTTAACTTGGAATTCTTCCATGAATATTCCTTCTTTTAGAAAGAGTGTGTCTTCTTCCTATTTAGAATTTACTTTCAAGTTAAGGGCAGTTAAAATCAAGCGAACGGCACATAACTCGGTTTATGTGCTGGAAAAAGTTTAATTACAACTCGTCGAAAGCTAGCAGTAAGAAGGTTGTATGATTGAAGGAACCTTTTGCAAAATTTATCAAAGCCAATTTATGCACCGAAATGTTACTGATTACAACCGGATTACCTGGAACTTGGAAGACAGAAACATCAGAGGAAGTCTCAAAAATCAAAGACTACATCATTCTCCGAAGTGATATAATCCGCTTAGAGGTACTCAAGAACGAGGATGTTTTTGACGCAAAAGTTGCAGGAAACATGAATAAACGCCTGTCTGTCTACGATGAAGTTTTTCGAAGGGCAGACGATTTAGCTCAGAAAGATGTTCCAGGCATTATTTTGGATGCCACCTTTGTTACTCAAGATTTAAGGCGGCGAGCGGCAGAAATCGCAGCAAAAAACGACATGACCTTTGTTATTTTACAAACAAGCTGTCCTGAAGAAGTGTCGATTGCTAGGATTGAGAGGCGCACTAAAGAGAAGTATGAGTCAAACGCTTTGACAGTCGAAGCGTACCTTGCTAACAAGAAAAAGTTTGAACCGGTAGACATTGATGACATAAAGAAAAGGTATCCGACACTTAAGATACTGCATTTAACAGTTGACACTTGCCATGATAGCTCTGAGGAATGGTACGTTATAGGAATGGAAAAAAGGTAACGAGGACACAGTCAATAATGATAATCGACTTGCATATTCACTCCAACGCTTCGGATGGAAAGTTAACTATTCAAGATATTTTTAAGGAAGCAAAAAACCGAAACATTGGTTTCATGTCGATTACGGATCACGATTCTATTGGCTGTCAAACTCAAGCCATCGGAGTTGCAAAAAATGAGGGAATTCGATATGTTACTGGAGTCGAGCTAAACATAACCTTTGTCCACCCAAAGTATCATGAAGGCAAAGCTGTTTCTCTGGATTTCTTAGGCTACCAATTTGATGCCAACAATAAGGCTCTGGAAAGCAAACTTGAAACAATGGCAAAATATCGAGAAGAAAGAGCGGCAAAAATCCTTGACAACCTAAATGTGGAATTTAAAAAAGAACACATTGCAGCCTTAACTAAGGATGATTTAAGGCAGATTGAAGAATCAGTTGATGGAGTGCTCGGCAGACCCCACATTGCAGATTATTTGGTGAAGAAGAATATCGTTAAAACGAGGCAAGAAGCCTTCGACAAATACCTTGTAAAGTGTGATGTCGCCAAGTATCCGCTTTACTTGGAAGAAGCATCAAAACTTGTCAGGGGGGCTGGGGGAAAATTGGTTTTAGCTCATCCTAATGATCCGCATGGAACTTCGCTAGTTGCATTAACTAAGTCGTTAGTTGAGCAAACGGAAATTATTCAAGAAAAAATGTTACCCTACGTTGTCGGCATTGAATGTTGGCACTCGAGAAACACGGCTGAAACAACAAGCCACTATGTAGAGTTCGCAAAGGAACGTGGGTTAATTATGACTGGCGGAAGTGATTGCCACCAAAAACCAATTATTATGGGTTCAGTTCAAGTTCCCGATTGGGTAGCTAACCAATTTGCATAATTGAATGATTGCTTACAGGTTTTTCGCGTAGTCGGCGGCAAGTTTGAAGTAGGCTTGTGCTTCTTTTGTTGCGGCTATCTTTTCCTCGCTACTAACGTGGGGGTCGTCAAGTTTGAAGCCGATTACTTTACCACGGACATACGCTCTATAGCACTTGTAGAACGAGAGTAGCTTTGTTAATTGTTGGTCTTTAGAGTACAGTATGTATCTTTCTATGAAATAAGCTGACAGATCAGGTCGCTGTTGAAAATCTAGATCCATGTCTAAAAAGGCCACATCTGAGGCTACGTCAGAGTATCTGAAGCGATCGTTGAATTCTATGGCGTCAAAAATGCAGATTTTGTCCGTAATAAAGATGTTTCCTGAATGCAAATCGCCATGGCAGTCTCTAATTTTGCCGTTTTTTATTCTGTTTTCAAAAAGCGACGTATTCTTCTCCATAAAGTTGTTGACGCTGCTTTGAATAAATTGGTACTCAGCGACCGAAATTGTTTGGTTGACGTATTTTTGGGTTTGCGAAAAATTTTCGTCCCAGTTAGTCTTTATGATTTTAAGGGAACCGTACTGGTTTATTTCAGTGTTTGTTTGTGCTTTCGAATGAAATTGCGCGATTATTTTTGCTATCTCGTCAATCGTTTTATTTTCCACTTTCTTCTTTTTAAGAAGAACTGTCATGATTTTCTCTTGAGGCAGGCGCTTCATCTTTAATGCATATTCAACAGTTTCGCCGCTACCGTTTATCTTGACAATATTTGATTTGTTGATGGGCACGACTTCAAGATATATGGCGGGACAAAGTCGCCTATTGAGCTCTAACTCTTTTTCACAAAAGAAACGCCGTTTTTCAAGTGTCGAAAAGTCTAGAAAACCAAAGTTTACGGCTTTTTTGACCTTGTAAGCAAAATTTTTGGTTAAGAAAACAAATGATATGTGTGTTTGGATTAATTCGATCTTGTCTAAGTCTTCCGGGTAAGCATCCGGACTTAGAAGAGCTTCGACCACTGGTTTTTGGGCTTGCATTGGTTATGTTTCTTCCCTTGAATCGTATACTCTTGTGAAAGCCATCCAATAAATATAGGGTATATCGATTTTAAGCGATCACTTGATTGAGATATAACGATATGGTGTAGAAGTGGAAAGCGACAAGCTAAAGGGACATTAAGCAGGCACTCGTAAAAAGCGGTTATTCTAGTGACACAATAGAGGAAATAGTTAGATGGCATTGTTAGCCTCTTGAAATTGTTTTACAAAATCTAATACGTTATTAGTCTGCTCTTTCGAAATATGCTTATTGACATACAATGAATCAGCGATCTCAGAGATTTTAGCTAAAGCATGAACTCTAAAGCCTAGCTTTTCCAAGTTTTCTTTTCCCCCTTGCTCCCGGTTAACAACTACCAACAAGTGCTTAACATTACCGCCTAGCGCTTGCAGAGACCTAATTCCTTCAACTTTGGATAAGCCTTCGCTTATGACGTCATCGAAGAAAAGGACATTATCGCCTTTGACTAAATCTGCACCGGCGATTCTGCCTGTTACACCGTAGGTTTTTTCTTCTTTCCTAACAACAATACAGGGCAGGTTTACTTTACACGCGATACTTGGCACTATTAGCGCGCCTTTAAGCTCAATAGAGGCCAATTTGTCTATTCTCTCAGAAGCCATTATCTGCCTAACCTGCTCAGCAGCCAAATCGGCTATAAAACATATTTGTTTTGGTGAAGAAAGCAAACGTGCAAGGTCAATATAATATGGGCTGATTACGCCAGACTTAATTTTAAAGCTTCCAAACTTTAAGCACCCAGAAGAGTAGAGAGCGTTAGCCACTTTCTCGGTAATACTTGACAGACCAGTCATCCCTGAATTGAATACAAAACCAGCAAATTTAACCCTTTACCACGAAGAAGGATCAAGTAAAAGTAAGTTAAACGACTAAGTCTGCCATGTCTACACTGCGTTCATAAATCTGCCTAAGGAAAGATACAGATGCCAGGACTTGAGGCATCAAATCTACAGAGGAATCTTTTGCAACACGTTCAATATTTGAGTAAGTGGAATCCATTTTTCCTCGGAGGTTGCGTACACTCTCAGCCAAAGAGATGTCTTTGGTCACAAACGATTTTAATGCTTGCTCATGAGCTTCAAAACAGACAGCTTGCAAATCAACAAGTAATTTCTGCATTTCCCCAGAAAGCTTCACTCCATCGAGTGCTATGGTTTTTGTAGCCACCTGAACACATGCGTCACCTATGCCTTCAATTAAACTTGCAGCCAAACGATAATCCAAACAGTCTATTGGAGTGATTCTTAGCTTCTCACTTAAGCGTGGATTTTGAATTATTGTTCGCAGGATTCTAACTAATAAAAAATATAACCTGTTACTTTCGTCATCTCTGGCTATAACACTTTTAGCTAACTGCAAATCACCACTAACAAAGGAATTAACAACGTCACGAATCATCCCAGCGACAATAGCATAGTTGCGTCGCAAAATTTTTTCAGGCAAAAATCCAGATGGTTCCAGTAAGCACTGTAAAACTATCGCTGAAGACGTTTCTTCCACAATTTCTAATCCAATCAGTGATGTAACCGTTGACTTCACCGTATTTCTAACATCGTAAGCTATACGGTCCTTTGCCTCAATACGAATCACGTCATAACCAAGCAGATAACGACCAACAATCTCCCGACCCAAGAAAGGGCCAACGTTTAAAGAAGCAAGTTTAGGCTGCTGCTCAACATTATATTCAGAATCAACAGTAAGCTTGCCATCACTTGTTACCTCCACACTTACTAAAGCGCCCTTTTTTAAACCACTCTGTTGAGCCCAAGCTCTAGGCACACAAACAAAAAAAGTGCCGGTTGGTGTTTGTTGAACTTTCCGTAATTCACCCATAACGGTACCTCAAGCGAGATATAACATATCTAAACTATAGATCGTTTATATAAACTAAGTTGATTTTGAATAATTAACGATTAATATGTAATCAACGCTACAACAAACGGCAGTATACTTCACCAATAGAATTAACAGATTCCTTAAACATCAAAAATTTAGTCTGCAAACAAAAAACAGTAAATAACGCAAAAGCATAAGAGCCTAAACGTTAAGCTTGCACTCACCACACTAGCCAACAAAAACACGATCAAAATGAGCGAAAAAGAAAAACTACAAAAAGCAATCGAAGCAACAATCGTGGCGGGATACCAATTAAACAGCGAAGCCTTTGAATTCTTAAGCCAAAACTCAGACACAACCGATCCAGTTGGCATTGTAAACTTGGCACTTAAAAGGATAGCAGACTTGCAAGAAAAACCATTCTTCATAGACAAAGTATTCTTAGAAACCTTAGTGAAGCAGCTAACAGAACCCGCCATAGAAACACAGCCTCAGCAAAACGTCATAGAGCCACCCCTACCACAGCAAATAAGGACAGTTGACAGCACTTTTTATGCATACGCCAAGGACATAAAGGCAAACTTTGAAATTCTGGAAGATTCCACAGGCAAGCTTAGCTCCAACGGCACCCTTGAAGAATATCTAGAATATTTCCAGGACAGGTTTAAACGAATTGAACGCTTGCTTAGACAAAGAATCGACGTTAAAGCTGCAACACCAATACTAGAAGCACTCAAATCACCGGCAAAAACAAAACTCAAAATAATCTGTATGATAACAGAAAAAAGAGAATCAAAAAACCAAATGATACTATCAGTTGAAGACTTGTTGGGAAGCACAACTGTCTTAGTGCCGCAAAAAGCACCAGAAGAAGTCCGCAAAAAAGCGCTTCTTCTTTTGCAGGACCAAGTAGTATGCTTGGCAGTGATAAAGACACGAAGTAACCTTTTTCTAGCTGAGGATATAATTTTCCCTGAAATAGGCAGAAAAACCCAACAAAGAGCGCAAGAACCGGTTTACGCGGTCTTAACATCAGATCTTCACATTGGCAGCACCAAATTCCAAAAAGAAGCATTCAAACGGTTCATACTCTGGCTTAAGGGCAAATATGGAAACGAGCAAATGAGGGAAATAGCAAGCAGAGTAAAGTACTTACTAATCGCAGGCGACATTGTTGATGGAGTTGGAGTTTACCCCAACCAAGCAAAAGAACTCTCCATACGAGACGTTCACAAACAATACAATTTTGCTGCCAAATATCTGGAAAAAATCCCTGAATACATTGAAATATTTATTTCCCCAGGTAATCATGATGCGTCGCGCAAAGCTTTACCCCAGCCTGCCATACCAGAAGGTTATTTGACTGGAATGCAAGGTAAAAAGAATATTCACTCTGTTGGAAGCCCATGCCTGTTAAGTTTACACGGTGTAGAAGTTTTAATGTATCATGGCCGCAGTTTGGATGATATTATCGCGGTTCTACCTGGAATGGATCATGATCACCCAGAAAAGGCAATGAGGCTACTTATGCAAAGCCGTCACTTAGCTCCAGTATACGGTGGAAAAACTATGCTATCCCCAGAAAACCGTGATTACCTAGTCATCGATAGGGTTCCAGACATCTTTCATGCTGGGCATATTCACGTTTTAGGTTACTGTAATTATCGCGGAGTACTCGTTGTGAATTCAGGTGGCTGGCAAGAACAGACTGATTACATGGAGAAATTAGGGTTGGTTCCTACACCGGGAAAAGTTCCAGTGGTAAACTTGCAAACCTTGGAGACTACTATTCTCTCATTTAACTAAGTTCCTTAGCGGTTTTTAGCTAGTATCACTTGAGCTTTTATGTGAGGATTGCAGAGAATAATCGAGTAAGCTGCCAAATCTGTTATCACTGCCAAATACATCCTTTATGAGACTTCTTGAAATTTCAAGTCTGATTTTTTTGGTTCTTCCATACCGCCCCATACTCACAACCTTAGCGTTCACAAGTCCCATGGAATCAAGCTCATTAATTAGCGTGCCTAATCGACGTTGTGTTAGAAGACCAGCACCCATTTCGCCGCAAAGTTCATTGTAAACGTCGTATATTTCACCTGTAGTGGCACTTGGCTTGTTCAAGTGATAAACGCTAAGAAGCACCAGTTTTGAGTGCAATGTTAAATTTTTAAGCGCTTCAACCACTCGGTTGTGTTCAATATGCTTCTCTGCCTGGCGCACATGCTCTTCTGTAATCAACTTAGCACCTTGTCGTTCAGCAACTTCTCCAGCAACACGCAACAAATCCAAAGCTCGCCGCGCATCGCCATGCTCCGCAGCAGCCAAAGCTGAGCAAATACTTAATGCTGAATCAGACAAAACGCCATCTTGAAAAGATAATTTTGAACGTTCAAGAAGAATGTTACGAAGTTCAGCTGCGTCATATGGCCTGAAAACTAGTTCCTCCTCACTAAGAGAACTAAAAACCCTAGGATCCAAAAATTCCTTCAAACGCAAGTCGTTTGATATGCCGATTATCGAAACTTTGCTTTTACTTAGAGTTTCATTTATCCTTGTTAACTCATACATAAACGCGTCTCCGCGGTCCTTGATCAAGGCATCAATTTCATCAAGAATTATTATGAAAATTATTCTCGAAGAATCTAAACCCGCTCTGAACCTATCAAATACTTCACCAACAGATAACCCTGTAAACGGTATGGCCATACCCAGGTTTTGGCTTAGACTTGCGAAAACGCGGTATTCTGAACCAGTCATTCGGCAGTTTATGTAACAAAATTTTACAGGCGCACCATATTCCTTTGCCTTAGACTCTAGATGGCTTAAGACGTATTTTGTTACAGCTGTTTTTCCGGTCCCAGTTTTTCCATAAATAAAAATGTTAGAGCATCTTGCATTCTTTAGGACTGGCGCGACAGTTTGCCCCAATAATCTTATCTGGTCTTCTCTGTGTGGTAATTTTTCTGGAAGATAATCGTGTCTGAGAACTTCTCTGTCTCTAAACAACCGAACCCCATTAACGAAGCTTTCGAACACATCATCTAATATGCTTGGATTTCCCATTACCCTATCCCCTCAATTTCAGAGGCGCAACCCTTATTTCGTGTGGAACAGATAAAGTATGCAGTACAAAAAACTGGTTTTAAAGCACAATAATCCTAAAGAACAATGAAAACATCAGATAATAACTAGGTAAATTAAGAGCAAGGCACACCCCAAAGTTTCGACTGGAAAAAATTTTTGATCTAATGTAAAACTAACTATTTACTATAATTAGTTCATATACTCTAATAGGTAAGTAATAATTTTGTATATTAATAGTTGTTATCCAAGATTTTAGATAAGTTTACCACAAATATTTTTCCAGTGTTTCCTCGCCTTCTTTTTGCCTGAAAACCTCGAGAGGAAACATAGGGGTGCCTGTGTAAAGATTTTTAACATGATAAATCATCGCAATTAAAATGGAAACTAAGATTTATTGACAATAATTTCATAATATTCTAAGTTAAGTAACTTTGAGGATTTTATCTCATAGTGGTTCTAAATTTTCGTTCACAATATTGTGAATACATGTGAAATCGCATTGAATTTGCCGCTTAATCTATTTGCTTTTGCTTCATATTACATTTTTATTGTCTCTTTACTGTGAATAAGCCACCCCTACGCTTCTACTGGAAAAGCAGAATCAAACAATAACTTTAACTTTCCAGCAATTCTGATTTACAGTGAATCTCGTTATGCTGAATAGAATGAAAATTATGGGGATTTCGTAAGAATAAGCTGGCTATTGCCTTTTCTGCTTTTCAACCTTCACCATAACAGCTATAAGCTGTGAAGTGTAAAGTTGTGAACAACCCTTGTGGTGTACACCAAATGCCAGCTCGTAAAATACGCGTTGAGCTGTTCGATAGCGATGGTAATCGATACACTATTGCTTTCGAGGGTCAAGTAACCCGCGATAAAGCTCTACGCCTCTTAGATCTTGTTGAATTGCTGGGCGGTGCACCAGGTGAGGGTCCAACTATAGGTGCAGGGGCTTCTTCACCAAATCACATGCTTTCACGATTTGAAAAAGTTCAGTTAGTAATTCAGAAAAGTTTTCCGTTAATTTGGTTTTCTTCAAAGGATATTCAGTCAGTTTATGAGCAGGAGCTTAAGGAGCCAGTTGGCCTTAGTACCGTTTCAACCTACCTTTCAAGGATGACGAGTAAAGGTATACTTTTAAGGACTGGTGGAGCAAATAATTTGAAGTATAAAACTGTCTCAAATATTCCTCAAGCGACAATCAAGCAACGTATAAAGTAGTTTCAACTGTTAAGTGGCGCAATCCGTAAGCTGTATAAGCTAAGATTTAGTCTGGCAGGAAGGCTTATGTTGGTTGACTGTTTTCAGTTTTCTTTAGCAGTTTTTCCATCTCTTTTTTGATGCTGTATCTGAAAGGTATTTTGTTTACTTCCCTTTCTAGATATCCTTCTTCGTAGAGTTTCTTCATCAGTCTTGCTGTGTGTTCTCTGCTAAGTTTAACTCTGTCTTTGATTTCCGGTGCTGTCTTGGACCCTTCTGAAGATAACATTTCCAGTACTGCGATTTCTGTATCTGTTAATGCCGCCATTGCTTTATCACGTTTAATGGGTATGACGGACTCACTAATTTCTGGAGCAACATTAAACTTTTGAATTTGCTCTTCAAAACTTGTTATCTTGATCTTTAATGTCTCTTGTGATGCTTCAATATCTTTGATTTTCGATTCTAAACCTGTTAAGCCTGAAAGAATGCTGTTGCTACTTTGTAAAACTGTCTGTGAAATAATGTCAATTTGGTTTTCTATAGGCACCATCTTTTTTTCTAATGTGTCTACTTTTTTTAGGCTTGTATCCGCTTTAGCTAAGTTTCCTTCTATTTTGAAAGCGATTATATCTAATTTGTCGGCTTCACGCTTGAGCTCTCGGTTAAAACTAAGAACTATGTCTTCGACAATAGCCTTGGCTTTCTCATACTCTTTTTGTGCCTTACGTATTTGCCTATAATACTCAACTGAAGCTACGACTGTTGTCGTCAGCAAAACGCCTAAGAGTAACGTTACAAAGTCAACCGTGGTTTTCATCCCTGTGATTTATGCGTGATTTTATCGGTTGCATCACACATCACAGTTATCCATGGACTTTTTAAGGTTTTTGGTGACGTCGGCGGATGTTTACTATGATATCACACGTCACAGTTGTGCTCTATGCAGTAGCTCCTTGTAAATATCTTGCAACGATATCCTTAATTTGAGGTTATCCTGTACTTTAAGGCTTAATAAATGCACTTATAATTCGGCTTTTGTTACTCCCATTTGCTGGTTAAAATTTTTAGTTTTGCCTGTGATTTGTGACGTCACAAGAACTATTCTGATGGACTAGACAGCCGTTTTAGGCTCGTTTCAAGCTCTTCCCTTATGATTTCTATGACTTTTAGATGGTTTTTTAGCTCCTCGTCCTTGTCGGGAATCTCTTGGTGCGCCTCCACATATTCGTGCAGTTTATTGGCTATTTCGAGATACGGGTCAAGAGTTGTGCTGTCAAAAACCCCTAGATATCCTAAGAGTAGTATAGTGTAGATCGATTTTATCACGTTTTCTTTAGACTGTTTTAACGTTCTGTTAAAGGATCCGCGACTTATTTTAGCCTTAGTTAGCCTTAAATTGGCTTTTTCATCGTATTTTAACTGTTTCCCTGATATATTTTCGGCTAAAATGTCGATTAGGAGTGTTTCAAGCTGAGTTTTGGTTAATTGACTGTTTTTAGCCAATATTTTCACAATGGGGTCGTTTAATGCTCCATTTAACCAGGCTTGAACGCCGTCTTTTAGCTTCAAACTCCTTGTCTCCTCAACCATCTGAATGGATACGCTTTTGTATACTGAGTCGACTTTTTAAGTCTTATCCTATTGAAAATGCATGTGTTTTTCGTAAATAATACTGCTTAAAATGGCTTAAACATAAAAAGAAAGCAAACACGCCCTCTTTTTTCAGCTTAAAGCGACAAGAAGTGTAGTTAACAGATATAAAGCAAAATTATCGTTTGTTTTGCGCGAACTTTAAAGTAAATTTTAAACAAAAAATGTAGTTTTACAAACGCTTTATCGCTTGGTATTCATTCTTTTAGTCGGTGATTTCATGTTCTTTTATTATCGTTGTGTACTTTTTTTGTAATTCTTTACCACCGTAACTTTTTTGCCTGCGTTACGCGTGTGACGTGAAATAAGGGTAGCGTGACGTCATCTATCACGTTGAAATTACTGTGATTAACCGTTAAATCACTTGATATCACAGCATTGTAATGAGCTTGTGATGTCTTTGTGATTTACCTTGCCGCCATCTTTCTCAGTGGTTGCCTTTTATAGGCCTCTTAAAGAAGTTCTGAGCACTCTTTTAATTTATCAAAAAGTTCAGGCCGCAAATCCTTTAAGGTGGGAATAAAAGTCTCTGCCATTCTTAGGTCATTGTAATCCACTTCACAGGTGACAAAGTCCTCCTCATCGTACTTTGCCTTTGCCAGAACATCTCCTGTTGGGCTGACCAGTCTGCTTCCTCCCCAAAATTGCAAGCCATCTTGAACGCCGGCAAGGTTCACATAGGCGAGGTAAACGGTGTTTTCTATTGCCCTTGCACAAGTTAAAGTTTCAAAGTAACTTCTTCGCAGCGCAGGGGATGCAGATATACAGACGATTAATTGTGCACCCTTCAAACGTGTAAGCCTAAGTACTTCAGGAAAGAAAATGTCGTAGCAAATGCATAAACCAATGTTGCCCAACTCCGTTTGAAACGCGGCTGTTTGATAACCTGGACGGAAATACCTTTTCTCTTCAAACACACTGTGCGTTGGCAAATACATTTTACGGTATTTACCGATTAAACCCTTGGGACCAACAAATACAGCAGTGTTAAAGACTGTTGCTCGGGTTTTTTCGCTTAACTCAGGCATCCCAAAAATAACGTGTATTCCTGTCTTCTTCGCTAACGCCTCCACCTTCTCAACTGTTGGTCCAGGGATTGTTTCAGCCAACTCGTAGAATTGATCCCTAACCACGTAGCCAGTTAATGTCATCTCAGGAAAAATAGCTAGATCTGCCCCTTGTTCTTTGGCTTTGAGGGTTAATGTTTCTATTTTCTGCAGATTGGCTTCTTTGTTTTCGCGTTTACTGCTTATTTGGGCAAGGGCAAGTTTTATCTTATCTTTCATGTCGTTTCCACTCAATATGTATGTCTTGGAAGCCTAAAATCATTTCCCACAGTTCTATACCCAATTTTGGGGGCTATTGGCATTCTCCTTTTATGTTCATTTGCGAGCCATCGGACCTTAACTTTTTCTACAATTGAGTTATGAATACTTAATTGATTAGCAATCTCTTCAGTAGCCATAAACCGCTCAAGCCCACAAAGAATTAGGTCTAAAGTTTCATATTTGATTCCAAGTTCATTTTCTGCAGTTTGGTTTGGCCAAAGCGCTGGGGTGGAGGGTTTCAATGCAAGCTCCTCTGGGATTCCTAAATGAACTGCGAGTTTGCGGACTTGCGTTTTGTATAAATCCATAATTGGCATTATGTCAGCTGCGGCGTCTCCCCACTTAGTAAAGTAGCCCATCATTGTTTCTGATTTATCAGAACTTCCGCAAACGATTCTGTTAAGCTTGTTACCGTAATAGTAAAGGTTAATCATTCTAGTTCTTGCTTTAATGTTACCTTTACAAAGCCTGTCTGATGGGTCAAAAACTGGAATAGCTTTATAGAAGTCTTCTAAAACACTTGATATGTCACAGATTTGTGTTTTCAATTTAAATTTGTCTGCAACAACTTTTGCGTCGTCAATGTCTTTTTGATTAAAGTTTTCTTTTTCCGGTAGCATAAGAGCTAACACATTGTCTCCGCCTATTGCAAGACTTGAAAGTGATGCTATTGTTGCGCTGTCGATTCCTCCTGATAGGCCAAGCACTATGCCTTTTGTTCCAGCGTTTTCCACGTACTCTTTAATAAAGCGGCAAATTCTTTGTTGAGCTTCCGAGAAGTCCATTTCTAAGATAGAAGGCGTTAATTTCACTTGGCTTCACGCAGTCTCATATTCTTGGTTTCTAGGCAAGTATTTAAGGACAAGCATAAATATTACTCACATTACCATCGCTTTAGAAGGCTGTTATATTTGGGGCGAAGAAGGAAAAAAGTAGTTCATATTCCTAGGAAACGTTTACCTAAATTCTTCTCTTGCCCAAGATGCGGAAAAGAGACGGTTAAAGTTGAAATATCCAGAGAAGAAGGCGGTCATGCCATTGCACAATGCAGTGGCTGCGGTCTTAAAGAAGAATTCCCAGTTAAACCTGCTCAAGGTGAAGTTGACGTTTACTGTATGCTAACAGACCGAGTTTATGGTTCTACAAAAAGAACACCTGTGACAAACATAAAAAAAGAGTAATCGAAGGATTATCACTTTGCTAGGGCCTACTGAAAAGTACTTACTCCAGAAAATAAAAACCGAAGGTTCAATCCACATAACCCTTATCGACCCAGAAAAAGTGTCAGCTCGACAGGCTTCGCGTATTGCTGAAAACTCTGAAAACAGCGGAACCGCTGCCATAATGATTGGAGGCTCAACATTTGCTTCCCAAGCCCATCTTGACGACGTCGTAAAAGGCATAAAGTCTTCTGTAAAAATTCCAACAATACTGTTCCCAAACAACATAACTGGAATTAGTAGCTATGCAGACGCCATATGGTTTATGTCGCTTCTAAATTCGGTTGACCCTTACTTTCTCATGGGTGCCCAGATTCTTGGCGCTCCACTTGTCAAAAAGTACGGTTTGGAACCTATTTCTATGGGTTACATAATCGTTGGGGAAGGCGGTACTGCCGGCATAGTAGGAAAAGCTATCTCCGTACCGTATACTAAGCCTGAACTTGCAGCCGCTCATGCGCTAGCAGGTCAATACCTTGGCATGCGCTTCATTTATTTGGAAGGCGGTTCTGGAGCAGCAAATCCTGTACCTCCAGCAATGATTTACACAGTCAAGCACTTGCTTGACATTCCCCTCATAGTAGGCGGGGGAATAAGAACTAAAGAGCAAGCGATAGCTGCTGTCTCTGCAGGAGCAGACATAATCGTCACCGGCAACGTCACTGAGACAAGTGATGCTAAACAAAGGATCTCTGAAATCATCGAGGCAGTTAAAGGTATTACAGTTTAATGCTCAAAGTCTCTCTTGCCTTTTGTATTTTATTTTTTAAGAAAGCCAAAATAACCCATTACTCTATATGTTGCTACAGGGAGTTGCGCTTTGAATATCAGCAAGGGCTATCAGAACTACGTTGACGCAATGGAAAATGAGGTAAAGCGATTGTATGCAATAAGCGACAGCGCTAGATCAGAAGGCCTTGATCCCGCATTAAAAACTGAGTGTATCATTGCCCAAGATATTGCTGACTTAGTAGAAGGGCTAGTAGGGCCCAAAGAAGTTGCGCTTAGCATCAGAGAATTAGCCACTAAAATGCAAAGAGAAGAAATCGCATTTAAAGTTGCTGAAGAAATTGTTCTGGGCAAATTCGGTCACATGGAACCTGAAAAAGCGGCTGAACAGGCGATTCGAACTGCTCTTGCAATTTTCACTGAAGGCTTAACTGCAGCGCCAATACAAGGCATAACTCAAGTTAAAATAAAAACTAATGCCGATAGGACACGCTATCTGGCTATTTACTTTGCAGGGCCAATCAGGTCAGCAGGCGGAACAGACCAAGCGTTAACTTTGGTCGTAGGCGATTTCGTGCGCCGCCAGTTAGGCTTGGATAAATATAAGCCTACGGATGAAGAGGTCTCACGCTTTATAGAAGAGTTAAGATTATATGAACGGTCAGTAGGTCGTTTCCAGTATCACATTCCTGATGACGAATTAAAGAAAGCACTTAATCTAATTCCAGTTGAAGTCACAGGCACTGAATCAGATCCAGTAGAAGTCTCTTCGTACCGAAACCTTCCACGGATAGAAACTAACCGCGTAAGGGGCGGAGCCCTGCGAGTAGTAAACGACGGTATCGTTGGACGTGCCCAAAAAGTATTGGTAATTATCGAAAAGCTTGGTTTTCAAGGCTGGGACTGGCTAAGAGAACTCAAAAAGAAATCCGAAAAGAAATCAGGCGGTTTTATGGATGATGTAATTGCTGGACGACCAATTTTCGCTTTTCCTTCAAGGCGTGGTGGCTTTAGATTAAGGTATGGCAGATCAAGAAACACCGGTCTTTCAGCTGTGGGCATTCACCCCGCCACTATGCTTGTTGTAGAGAACTTTCTTGCTGCAGGCACCCAAATGCGTTTAGAGCTTCCAGGAAAAGGCTGCGTTACACTTCCCGTGGATACTATTGAGCCTCCCATTGTTTTGCTAAAGGATAACTCTGTTGTCCGAGTAACCTTGGAAAATTTTGCAGAAGTTAAAGGAAAGGTCCAAAAAATCATGTTTTTAGGGGATATCCTGATTAGTTTTGGCGATTTTCTCTATACTAGCAAGGGACTTCCTCCCTCAGGGTATGTTGAGGAATGGTGGATTAAAGACCTGCAGGGGGCTCTTACGGAAAAATTTAGCTTAGATTATGAGAAAGCAGCAGAAGCCACTCAGGTTTCTGTAGGAAGGCTCAATAGTTTTCTCGATGACCCGTTTAGGAATAAACCTACGGCTAAAGAGGCAATACTTCTCAGCTTGCGCATGGGTATACCTTTGCACCCAGCTCGTACATTCTTTTGGTCAAGCTTATCTGGTGTTCAAGAGGTTGAGTTGCTGAAAAAGTGGTTGGCTTCTTGTGAAGTTGCCTTTGAAGATGGAGTCGTTTGCAAAATTTCCGGCGAAGCCAACGAAGATGCCGTAAGGTTACTTAGGCGGATCTTTGCTCCACATAAACTCATAAGCAATAAGATCTTGCTGGAAGGCGAAGATGCTGCCGCTTTAGCGTTCTGTCTTGGTTACGGTACCACAAACATGGTTGACAGCACCCAAACTGCTTCAGTGTTTGGGGCAATTAGTCTGCTTTCTGGAGTGGAAGTTAAGGATAAATCACCTACGTTTGTAGGTGCCCGCATGGGAAGGCCTGAGAAGGCTAAGAGGCGGGAGATGAAGCCTCTTGTCCACGTTCTTTTTCCGGTAAGCTTAGCTGGTGGTTCACATAGAGACCTTTTGGAAGCGGCGAAGCAGGGCCCTGTGTTTGTCGAGATGGTTAAGAGAAAGTGTCCTGACTGTAAATCTTACACTTTAAGGGTAAAATGCTCAAGCTGCGGATGCGCCACTATAGCAGAGAATAGTTGTCCTCGTTGTGGTAGAGCTTTAAAGGATAAAAGTTGCCCCACCTGTAAAACGGCTGCTATCCAGTACCAGCGGCAGCCTGTTAACTTTAAAGAGATGGTTGATTCAGCATGCAAGTTACTTAATTATCCAGTTCCAAAAATGCTCCGTGGTGTTAAAGGATTAATTAACCAGGATAAAACACCTGAAATTATCGAAAAAGGAGTGTTGCGGGCAAGGTACGAATTATCAGTTTACAAAGATGGAACAATCCGCTTTGATGCCACAAATGCTCCTTTAACACATTTTACGCCTACCGAAGTTGGAGTCCCTCTTGAAAAAATCAGGCAGTTAGGATACTGCTATGATACGCACGGCGCATCTTTGACTGATCCTGATCAGGTTTGTGAGCTTAAGGTTCAGGATATTGTAATTCCTTGGAAAGCGGGGGAATATTTTATCCAGATCGCAGCTTTCATTGACGATCTGCTGACAAGGGTCTACAAGCTTCCAGCTTACTATAACGTTAAGAAGCCTGAAGACCTTGTAGGGCATTTGGTTTTTGGCTTAGCTCCTCACACATGTGCTTGCATTTTAGGTCGCATAGTTGGTTACACAGATCGTAACGTGATTTACGCTCATCCAATTTGGCACTCAGCCAAACGCCGTGACTGCGATGGTGATGAAGACGCGATTATGCTGGCATTGGACACGCTTCTGAACTTTTCTCGCGTCTATTTGCCTGCTCAGATAGGCGGAATTATGGATGCTCCTATACTCTTAATTCCGTTTGTTAACACAAAGGAAGTGCAGAGGCAAGCGCATGATTTTGACGTTGATGCTTCTTATCCGCTTGAATTTTATCAAAAAACTCTCGAGAAAGCTGAAGTTAGAGCGGTGAGCTCAATTATGGATGTTATCAGTCATAGGCTTGGGACTGAAGCGCAGTTTGAAGGCTTTCAATACACCACTCCCGTTACAAACATAAACCTTGGCAACGCTAACAGTGCCTATAAAGAATTCAAGTCTATGATTGAAAAACTTAATATGCAGCTAGAGTTAGGCGAAAAAATTGACGCTGTAGATGTCAGGCGTGTTGCCTTAAAAGTTTTAACGACTCATTTTATCAGAGATATAGCTGGTAATTTGCGTGCTTTCTCAACGCAAGCGTTTAGGTGCAAATCATGCAACAAAAAGTTCCGTCGACTACCTCTCAAAGGGAAATGCCCCTTCTGTGGTGGAAAGTTAACTCTTACCGTTTACCGTGGCGGCATAGAGAAGTATCTTGTAGCGGCTCAGCAACTTGTTGACACATACGGTTTACCAAGCTATTACACCCAGCGCATGGATCTCATAAAAGAAGAGATAGCTTCCATGTTCGATAACAAAAAGCCAAAGCAGGCTAAACTTTTTGATTTTAATTAACCTAAAGCTTTTCAATGTAAATCGTCTGTTTATCTATAGGTGAACTAGCATAAAGGAAAGCTTGCATCCGAACGCTTACTTGAAAAACATAAGAAACGTAGGTAGCGGTCTTAAAGCCAGAACCAAAATACTCGAGGCTCTTGAAAACAAGCCATGTGATGGGGTAAGGATAGCAAATGAAAGGTCTTTGTCTTATAGCGTTGTCATGCATCACTTACGCCTTCTTGAAAACGAAGGCATAGTTCACCGTAAAGGACGCAGACCGTATTATTGGGTATCTACGGGTTTAGGGCAGAAACGCTTAGTTAGTTAGAATGTGCATTGGCATGGTGATTGTTGGCATTTTGGGCATTTGTGATTATATTTGTTGATGGCTGCTTTTTCAAGGTCGATTCCCATTATGTTAGCCAGAGACGCAAGCCACGCAATTACGTCTGCAAATTCTTTCTCAGTGGCTTCTTTATCTGTTCCTTTTTTCAATTCTTCCCCTAACTCTGCAACCTCATCAACAAGCCACTTGTAGGTTCCCCCTACTCCGCGTTCATTGTCTCTTTTGAAATATAGTTGCCGCATCATTTTTTGAAATTCATGTATGTGCATAGACCCACCGGGTTTAGTGGTTACTCTTAACTCTGGGCGAATTAAATATTATCAGCATCCTACAAAAATTTTTAATCTGCGTAAGATTAATTAATGCAGATAGTACATTGAAGAGGCAGGGATATTTAGTGGGTGTCAGAAAGAAAAAGAAAGATACAGGTCCGATGCCTGCGGCAAGTGCAGGTTTGCTGCGGTTCTTTGAGGAAGAGACTGAAGGAATCAAAATTCGACCTGAACTGCTTGTGGTTTTTGCAGTTTCATTGATAGTTCTTTCTGTTTTTCTAAAAGTGCTCTAGGCAGGTTAAACGCTGACTTTACCGCCTCGGCGTAGTGGCGTGTAAAACTTCTATTCTTTGAACCGAATTTAAATGAAGAAATAGCTCGCTTCTTTCTTCTCGACTTGTAACTTGTGGGATAGGCTGTGCAATAGTTGATCTTAAAACGATAGCTTCTGCGTCTGAAAGCCAGATTCCTGATGGTTCATGCGTTACGGCGGATAAGGTGCCTTCAAAACCATAAGCTGGATCTATAATAACCCTGATTTTCTTGCCCACGTTTCTCTCCAGCATGTGAAATATTGAGAGGGGCAAATCTTGATCTGCCATAGACTTCGCAAACTAATACAATTGTTATTCTAAAGATAAAACAGTTCCCTCTCAAAAGGCATGTTAACTTCCTGCTAAAAACCTCAAAGCGGCGTTTTGCCCTATGGAGCTTTAACTTGTTTATGCTAAATTGCTAATCGCTGCTTTTTGGGTTGCAAAAAAATTTGTGTTTTCTTGCGCTAAAACGAGACATGCAGCTTTCGTGTAGGCTAAATTTTAATAAGCCTCTCTAATCCCATAAGGAAGCTTAACCGAGTTGGAAATATGGAGAACCAGAATAAACTTAACCGCTCAATAGACAGCGCATCAAAACATTACTCCTCCATGTTTTCCCTTCCATCATTCAAAAAAGCCATCTTACTTCTTGCCGCAGTATGCATCATAGCTGGCCTCTCCACGTTCTTTGTTTCCTCAACGTATGGATTGATCGGCGCCTTGGCCTTTGGCATTTCACTCTTCGCTTTAACAATAGCAGCCGACATGATAATCACCCAGCTGCTCCTAAGACGGGACCTGATTTTTTCGCTGCGGCGAACTTTGGTGCTTTCATTCGTAGGCTGGGTCTTCTGGCTCATTTTTATCCTCATAGGACTTGTCTTTAGTTTTCCTTTTGGCTCTCTGATTTGGGTCAAACTTTGCTTTGTTGGCTACGCCGCCGTTGTTACTCTAAGAGCCGTTGTGTTCATTGCAACCTCATCAGCGACCACTTGGAAAAACCTGACAGCGGTTTTGGTTAACCCAATCCTTTGCATAGTGGCGTTTGTTGTTTTCTGGACTACCATTCCAGCACTAAATCTGATTCAGATTTCACCTCTCTTAATCATTTTTCCAGTAGTCGCCTGTGGAACTGTCTTTGTTTTTATGTCCTCACTAGATCGTCTGGGCAAAACCTATTCAATACATTCTTTGCCGCTGTTTAGAGCCTTCATGCTTAACTGGGTAGCCGCACTAAACAAGCCTCTTGAAGACCTTTTTGAAAAAACAGGCGAAAATGCTGACATCGAAGTTAATTTTCTCAAGTTCGATGCATCCAAGCCTAAAGCAGCCATAATAGTTCCGCAGGTGCATCCTGGTCCATTCAAAAACATCGGCAGCAGCCTCTTGCCTTCGCTTATGAAGCAGGATTTCGAGAAGGAGTTCGAGTGTAACGCCTGCGTTACCTTGGGTATTCTTGGGCACGAGCTTGACTTAGCCTCCCAAGCGCAAAACCACAAAATAACCTCACAGGTTATTGCTTCAGCCAAGTTTGCGGCAACAGCAGACTTAGCTTCGCCCTGCGTTAAAGCCGCCGAGGGCGTCGCCACTGCCTCTTGCCAAATTTTCGGTGACACTGCCTTTGTTTCTTTCTCGCTTGCCCCCAAAACCACTGAAGACTTGCCCCAAGAGTTAGGTCGCATGGTTAATGAGGAGGCATCCAAGTATGGGCTTAAGTCGGCGATAGTGACTAACACCCATAACAGCATCACTGAAGTGGTTGAGGTTGAGAAGTACGTGGGTGCCTTGCAAACCGCTGCTTCCAGAAGCCTGCAGAAAGCCGTTGCGTTGCCGACTGAACGGTTCATGGTGGGAGCAGCCACGGTTTACCCCCAAGAGTTTACCCTAAAAGAGGGTATGGGCGCAGGCGGCATAACAGCGACAGTTGTTCAAGTTGGTAAACAGAAAACCGCCTACGTGGTAATCGACGGCAACAACATGATTTCGGGCTTGAGAGAGAAAATCCTTGCCGCCTTAACCTCGGTAGGGTTCGATGAAGGTGAGGTGTTTACCACGGACACTCATTCAGTAAGCGCTCTATCGTCTGGGCGCAGTGTTCGGCGTGGTTACCATCCTATCGGTGAAGTGATGAGCCATGAAGTGCTTATTGGATATATTTGTGGTGTCGCCAAAAAGGCAGTGTCCAACTTGGAGCCGTCCAAAGTGGGAGCCGCTCATCTTGTTGTTCCACAGGTTAGAGTTATCGGAGAAACCCATCTGCAGGCGATGTCTACTTTAGTCGACAAATCGATTCAAAAGGCAAAGCAAATGCTGCTTCCAATCTTCGGTTTAGAAGGGCTAATTTTAATTTTGCTTCTGCTGTTCCTTTAGCCAGCCGCTCATTCTATGTGCGTAAAGGTTAATATTGCTTCTTAACTAGTTTTTTGTTGGAGTTATTTAAAAAATGGCTACTTATCCAAAGATTGTTGTTTCCCCGCCTGGCCCTAAAGCTAGAACACTTATGCAGAAGGATGAACAGTTTGTTTCCCCATCATACACGCGGTATTACCCCCTTGTTGTTGATTCAGCAAACGATTGCATAGTTAAGGATGTTGATGGAAACGAGTACATTGACCTTAACTCTGGCATAGCCTGTATGAACGTTGGCCATAATCACCCCCGCGTGGTTGAGGCCATAAAAGGTCAATGCGATCGTTTTCTGCATTATTCTAATACTGACTTCTACTACAAAGAAGTAATCAACCTGGCAGAAAAGTTAGTAAAAATTGCTCCTGGCGAATTTGAGAAAAAGGTTTATTTTGGCAACAGCGGTACTGAAGCGGTTGAAGCAGCAGTAAAGCTTGCTAGATGGCACACTCGTAAACCATTATTTATTGGCTTTATCAACGCTTTCCATGGGAGAACGATGGGTTCGTTAGCTTTTACCAGCAGCAAACCGACGCAAAGGAGACATTTTTCACCCTTCATGCCTGGTGTATCTCATGTTCCTTATCCCTATTGTTACCGTTGCCCATTCAAATTGGAACAGCCAAGCTGTAACTACTGGTGCGCAGACTTTATCGAAGAGCAAGTACTGCAAAAGTACATGCCTCCTGAAGATGTGGCAGCAATTCTTTTTGAACCAATCCAAGGAGAAGGTGGCTATGTGGTTCCTCCGCCAGAGTTTTTCCAAAAGCTAAAGAAAATCGCTGACAAGAATGGTTTACTACTCATCGACGATGAAGTGCAATCTGGCATAGGTAGAACAGGAAAATGGTTCGCCATTGAACACTGGAGCATTGAATCCGACATAATCTGCACTTCAAAGGCTTTAGCTTCAGGCTTGCCCATCGGCGCAACAATTGCAAAAGCGAAAATTATGGATTGGACTACCGGTTCGCACGCAAGCACTTTCGGCGGAAATCCACTATCATGCGTTGCCGCAAACGCAGTTTTAGACATCATTAAGGAGCAGCAGTTACTCGATAACGCAAACAAGCAAGGAGCTTATGCGATGAAAAGGTTGGAGGAATTAAAAGAGACTAGCAGTATAGTTGGAGATGTACGCGGTAAAGGTCTAATGATCGGTATCGAGCTTGTGGAAGACAAAGAAACAAGAAAGCATGCACCGCAGAAGGCTTCTCAGGTTATGTTGCGTTCCTGGAAGCATGGCGTAGCAGTTGTTACCTGTGGTTCTTCAACGCTCAGGATAGCTCCGCCGCTTACCATACAAAGTGAACTGCTAGGCTCAGCCCTAGATATCATTGAAGATACGATTAATGAGGTAGCAAAGGAAACGTAAACTATCTTGCCTTCAAACTTTTCACTGTTCTACGAGGCTTTCGCTTCAGTTCTGTACCACAAACTTGGCACTCCTTAGTTGAGCAGTTGGCAGGGTATTCTCGGTAACACGCTGGACAATACCTTATCCACTCTAAAAGCCGCCTAATACCAAAAGTGGCGAGCGCTAAAAAATCTATTCCTGACTGAGTGGCCACATTTTGAATTGAATAGTCATCAGTTACAATTTGAGGTGTGAAACCTTCTGCTTTCAACTCTAAAGCTAAAGACAAAAGCTGAATGTCAGTTTCCGATAATTTGAAAGAGTCACCAACTTTACTTGCAGACGCCTTGGCAATATTCAAGAATTTTTCTGTAGGCGCTTTAACCTTCAACTTTCCATTCTCGATTGCTGTGTTAAATCGTACCCGAATCATGGAGTTTTTTCTTATTTCTTCTTCAACCTTGGGAACAGTTACTTGCTCTTCACTTAAAGAGAAAGGGTCAAAACCAGCCAAAAGAGCAGATGTGTCTAGAATTATGACTCGTTTGCACTGGTTGTTGGCTTGAGTTGTCATTCCGTTCCCTTAAAAAGTAGCCGACTTCTTAATCGTTCATAAAAGTCGGTTTCGAAGCGGATAAAAGAAGTTACATTTTTTGATACAGTGACTTCTAACATTGGCTCTTTACAGTTTACAAGTTTACGGTATTTTCCATCAATTATAACAAGCGTTTCCTTTGGCGTGATCACGTTGAAGGTAATGGTGGAATCGGATGGAAAAACAAGTGAATGGAACACAGTCAACGAACAGATCGGCGTAATAACGAAAGCATCTACTGCTGGGTCTAAAACTGGTCCTCCTGCTGAAAGGGAATATCCCGTAGAACCTGTTTGGGTAGCTAAGATTAGTCCGTCTGCTTGGCATTTAAGAATTGGCTTTCCATCCTTACATATTTGCGTGTAAAGTATTTTTGATGGTTCGCCACCAGAAATAACAACATCATTTAAAGCATCTGGCATTGCTTCTTCGCCCGCTTTTACGGATAGTTTAGCGCATTTTTTAATCTTGTATTCGCCTTTCAATATTTTCTCTAATGCTTCACAGGCGTTTTTAGGTTCGACTTCTGTTAGAAATCCTCTGACTCCCATGTTAATTGCTAAAATTGGTGGTTCAGGTTTAGGCACGCTTATGCATGTACGAAATATTGTTCCGTCCCCGCCGATTGTTATTATGAAGTCAGTTTTCATTTTTGATAGGGGAACCATTTCTTCTTTGGTGGCTACTTTTCCTGTTAGGGTATCTTCTACGTAAACCCTCAATCCTTTATTTGTAAGATAATCCGCTAAATCCTCCGTAAGCTTTAAAGCTGGTTTTTTATCGTAGCGAGCGACTATGCCCACGGTTTTGAACATTAATTACACCGCTTAGTAAAATAGCGTGACCTTAATCTATATTAACCCTTTCAGTGGCGAAGTCTTCATTCCTGCATCTTCATTCTTTTTTTTGTTAAAATAAACTAAAGCATCCTTGCCTCCTAGTATGCCTTAATGCCGGGGATTTTATGCAAAACAATATTGTTGCGCCTAGGACGGGATTCGAACCTTGGTGAAAGAGGGGATATCAACTCTCGGTACGTTTCTCCGCAGCTGCTTTCCTTTTTTTTAGTGATGTTAAAACATGAGTTCGGTAAAATCTTAGATAGTCTTTCATGAAATTTGTCCGTAAGATGCTTGACTACGAGACTTGTTGCGAGTTCTATCAGCAAAAGTCGAACATGATTTTGGTTCTTTTACCGTCCTACCGTGATGCATACTCCGCGGGATTCCGAAAGGGAGAAAAAACGACGGAGTGGTTTCTGAGCAATCAAACGCAATCAAACTCGAAAGGGTGCGCGTGCGTGAGTGCCCATTAAATACTAACCGAAAAAATCGACGCGAACAAACCCTGATTCCAAGTAAACACACGGTTTCTCTTATGTTATTAACTATATGCGAGAACCATTGTTATCGTTAGGAAACTAAGCTGATTTGAAGAACTATTCCCTTTTAGCTCTTTGGGAGACTCAGGCGTATGATGAAGGTAGTTCCTTTGCCTTCTTGGCTCTCGAAACTTACGGTGCCGCCTAACGCTTCAGTCATACGCTTAATAACAGCTAAGCCGAAACCTTGACCCTTAGCTTTAGTTGTAAACATTGGCGTAAACAATTTTCCTTTTACGGCTTCAGGAATGCCAACTCCTGTGTCCTTGACGGTTATGATGACGTCGCTTGCTTCTTTGTAAGCGTGTATAGTTAGTTTTCCGCCTTTGGGCATAGCTTGAGCCGCATTAGTAACTAAATTGTACATGATGCGATTTATGAAAGTGGAGTCAGCGACAACTTTCCTTGCATCGCTGTCAACTTTAACGCTTGCCTTAACGTTCTCTGGCAAACCGTTCTTTTTCAACAAATCTTCAATTATGAGTTTTAGGTCGCTTTCTTCTGCATTTGGTTTAAGCGGTCTGGCAAAGTCTTGCAGGTCCGCCACAATCTTGTTAATGTAATCTGTGTTCTTTTCAATTTCTTGCAGGCTTTCCAACGCATTCTTTTTCTCTTCGCTTTCAGGAGTCGAGGCCAATTCTGTTTTAGCTAAGTAGACATCGCCAGTGATTGCCTGTAGCGGATTGCGAATATCATGACCAACCATGCCCGCCGTTTCTCCGATGGCTATCAATCGCTCAGCCTCTTTGAGTTTTTCAGTTCGTTCTCTGACAAGATCTTCCAAATGTCTGGCATATTCTTCGAGTTCAACTTGCATTTTTTTGCGTTCGGTGATGTCCTTAAGTAATATCCCAAGCTGGTTTTTTGTTGGACTAAAAGCGATCGCTTCATAGTGTCTCCTTGTATTATGATTGTAGCTTTCAAATCGAACTGACGTTCCCCTAATAGCAATGTCGCCCACGCTTTCTATCCAGAGCGGCTCAAAATCGAAGAATACCTGCTTTATCGTGTTGCCTAAAACGTCGGCTCTTTTCAACCCAGTTTCCTTCTCGAACGCGTCATTGACCTCAACGAAGCGATAGTCAAATGGAACTTGATTTTCGTTCAAAATGACCTCGCATAACGCGAAACCTTCATCCATAGAGTTGAAAAGTTTGCGGTAACGCTCTTCGCTCAATTGCAAAACTTCTTCAGCCTTTTTTCGTTCGGTGAGGATTGCGAGTTGAACCGCTTTCTCCATCACTTGATCAGCCAAAACTTGGCTTAGGTGGTTAGCTCTTTTTTTGTCGACCTTCTCCAATCTTTTGTGCTTGGTAACATGTGCTTCGATAGCACGGTTCATAACATTCAACGAGGGCGTTAGCAGTATTTTGGCTCCGCATTCGCATTCGATAAAAAGTTGCTGCTCCTCAACACCTTGCTTCGAAATTGCAGTTTTGGTTTCGAGACCTTGCTTTGCCTGTTCCAGTATTTACAATTCGCTCCTCTTGCAAAGATTTTCTTAAAAGTTGATTCTTACGATTCTTCAAACAAGAAAGTAGAGTGGGCAGATATATCCATTTGTTGTTGCACTTAAACAGCAACATGTCAATACTGAAGAATAACCTGTTCTGTTTACTGAAATTAAAAGTCCATGTGGAGACTTACGAGAAAATGAATGAAAAGCGCGCGTTTCAGTGACGGTGGCAATGGTAGTTGTGACCTTGTGTGCGGTTGCCTTTGGAAGAAAAAAGTCGAAAATTCTCCGAATGTAACATAGACGAAACTGCGAGAAAAATGAAAAATCTGAGACTTTTCCCTTTCTTTTTTGTTTTTAGAGAATTAGCAATACATAGACTCCTTGAGAGCTGAAAAAGAAGAAAATAAAAAAGCGCCAAGTCATAGGTGTAATGAGGCTTTCAAGCGTAACTTTTTACGTGGCATTATTCAATTTTGAATAATTTTGGGGGGATACCCTTTAGAAAGGCAATGTGCAAACAGACGAAGAATTGCCTTTTGGGGGAAATTTAATGCTTTTTTGGGGAAAAAACGTGTACTATTGAGGAGCAAGTGCAACCTCATTTCTAAACTACATTTCAATAGTTAATCCGTTAGATTCTTTAAATTAAACTTAAAGATAGTGAATAGTATGAGCGAGAAATCCCTTGAATTTAAGCTCTGTCCGAGCTGTGGTTCAACCGAATACATAGAAAACTATCCAGCCCCAGGTGTTTCAATCTGTGAAGAATGCGGTCACGAAGTAACTTCTAATCAAAACGGTAACAGGTTATAAGTTACCAATAAAGGTGAGGAAAACTTTTGGATCTTAAAGTCTTAAAGCGCCGGGCAGAGATGCTAGATACAGTTTGCAAAGGTTTCCATCCCGCGGTTGTGATAAGCCAGCTTGCTGAGAAATACCATGTTTCTGAGAGATGCTTGTGGAGCGATTGGGTCCGACGCGAAAAATGGGTTCCTATACTTTTGGGTTTGGAAAAGTACAGTGGGTTTGCCGAAGTCATAGAGTCTAAGCTTAATGCTGTCCAGAAAGCCGCTTGGAGTATCTATCTTCGTTCAGGAAATGACAACGCGCGTGTGGGAGCATTAAAGGTTGTTCTAGATAGCTTGGAGGTTCACAGTAATACTGTTTTGTCTAGGGAAATTGTTTCGCGGCTTGAGCATGTTGAAGAATTAGCGGAAAAGAAAGTAGTGGAGGATAGGAAGCGTTGAAAGTGAACAGAGGAGTTATGAGACGTTTAGAGGTTGCTGAAAAAAAGTTGGGGTCAACTGTACAGACTAAGTATGTGGTATTGGATTTTGATGGGCGTTTTTTTGGAGAGTGCGGTTTTGACCTTTCGCAAGAGCAGTTTGATGCTTGGGTTAAGCAGAAAGGAATGGACGTTGAGGTTATGATCATAAAATATGCTATCGATGGTGAGGGAAATCCGTTGGGTAATGCTGTTTTAAATCATGCAGATGCACAAAAAGAACCTGCCCGAGAACCTCAGGATAAAAGATAATTGATGGAGGTGTTATGTTGGCTGAAAAGAAAACAACAATTAAGGTTCCTGACGCTTATATGCCGCTGGTTGAAGATCTTCGGCTTTTGAGAAGCGATCAAAACAATCCTAATAAGATGACGATCAAGCAGAAGAATCAGGTTTGGCGTAGCCTTCAGAAGTACGGTTGGACTTACCCTATCATAACTAACAAGGAGGGGGTTTTTGCTGATGGCGAGCAACGGGCGGAAGTTTGCAAGGGTCACGGCGAGTTTTTTGCTCCTGTTCTTCGGTTGCCTGTTTCTGACGTTGATCGCAGAGTGCTTCGGCAAATTCTGAACAAGCTTAAGGGCAAGCATAGCAAGGAGCTTGATGGCGCTGAGTACATGCGCATTATTGAGGCTGGCGAGAAAGATTGTCTGAAAGCCTTGTTAGAGTCTGTTGGGGAGAAGCTCCCTGAGGCTCTTGGTGGAGAGCGAGAAGGCTCGAATATTATACCTAGTAGCTATGAGCTTATTATAGAATGCAAGGATGAGACAGAACAACAGTGTTTCTTTTACAAACTGAAGGCTGAACGTTACAGGGTTCGGGTTTTGAATCTTTAGGAGGCTTGGCAGTTTGGATTTTGATTTTGTCAACAGCTGGACTGAACCAGATAGTTTCCGGGCTCAAAGTGTAGTTGGCAGCTTCACGCTAAACGATGTTAAGTTGCAGAAGCGTTTCAAGGGTTCGTTGCCAATAGAAGGAGAGGACTGGCAGATCGGTGTTATCGTAGGGCGCAGTGGCTCAGGCAAATCAAGTATAGCTAAACGGCTCTTCCCAGATGCTTACGTCACAGGCTTCGAATACACGCATCAATGCATCCTGGATGATTTTCCTGAAGGCTTAGCAACCGGTGAGATAACGCGTCTTCTTTGCAGCGTTGGCTTCGCGTCGCCTCCAGACTGGCTTAAAGCTTACTGTTGTCTTAGCCAAGGGGAGAAGATGCGTGTTGATATAGCTCGTGCGCTGTGTCTTCCTCAGAAAGTTATCTTGTTTGATGAGTTCACTTCGGTTGTTGACCGCGAGGTTGCAAAGATCGCTTCATATGCAATTAGCAAGGCGATTCGGCGTGAGAAGGATAAGAAATTCATGGCTGTAACTTGTCACTATGATGTAGTCGATTGGTTGGATCCAGATTGGGTTTTCTGTACTGACACGATGGTATTTGACCGAAAAAAAGAAGTCGGCCGCCCGTTGAGCTCAAGGTTTATCGGTGCGGCGCTTCCATGTGGCAAATGTTTCGGCAGTATCATTATCTGAATGGGCAGCTTGGTGCAGGTGTCAGATGCTACGTTGCCCTCTACCAAGAAAAGCCTGTAGCCTTTATCGCGGTTGCACACGTGCGTATGGGGGGACACTTTTTCCGAGTTAGCCGTCTAGTGGTCTTGCCTGATTACCAAGGTATAGGGATTGGAAAGCGACTGCTTAATTTTATTGCCGAGCTCTACACTTCTCAGATTAGTTTACCCTTCTACCTGGTTACCAGCAATCCTCAGCTGGTTCGGGGAACTTGGACTGGAAAGTGAAGCGTGTTGGGCATGGCAGCCATGGAAAAGAAAATACTCGGATTAACTTGGAACTTGCGAAATCCATCAGTAGTCGCCGTCTCACCGTTTCCTTTGAATATGTTCCTCGGACTAAATAGCAAAAGTCGACCGCGCCACAAGAGACTGAAATCAAATGGGAGGACCATGAAGTATGCAAAAAGCAATACTGATACGCTACATGCCTCATCCTGGGCAGCTTGAGTTCCACATGTGCCCTGCAAGGTTTAGGGTGCTTAACTGTGGACGACGCTGGGGCAAAACTGTTGCAGGTGCCAATGAATTCATAAGGCAAATCTGGAAACTAGGTCCAAACATAGTAGGCTTTGCAGTGGCGCCTACCTATTGGCATACTCAGCGGCAATGGAGCGAATTCTTCAATTTTTGCCCACCTGAACTGATAGATAAGGTCCAGCGCGCTGACCGGCATGTGATCCTCAAGGGCAACCGCAACGTTTGGTTTAAGGGTGCGGATAATCCTGATTCACTTCGCAGTCAAGGCGTGAAGGTTCTCTGGGTGGATGAGGGTGCTCAGATTGCCGAGGAAGCTTGGACTCTTGCCTTAAGGCCCTCGTTGATGGATATGAAGGGAATAGCTTTCTTCACGGGCACGCCACGTGGGCATAACTGGTATTTTCGGCTGTGGACACGTGGGCAGAATCCCTCGCAGACGGATTATAAGAGCTGGAGTTTTCCTAGCGTAAGTAACCCTTATTTGGATCCAGCGGAGATTGCCTCTTTCGCTCGGGATATGCCTGAGTTGGCTTATCGGCAGGAAGTTTTAGGTCAGTTTCTTGAGGATGTGGGTTCTGTTTTCCGAGGCGTAGACCGCATAGTTCAAGGTAGCTTTCAACCGTTTGAGCAGCATAAGCAGTATATTATGGGCGTCGACGTTGCGAAGCTTGAAGATTTTACGGTGCTTTGCGTTTTGGATATGGATGGGCACCTGTGCGCGTTCGACCGGTTCAGCCAGTTAGATTGGGTTTTTCAGCGTAAACGCATAGTTCAACTCGCGCAACAGTATAATGCTCGCTTGCTTATCGACAGCACAGGAGTCGGTGATCCAATTTGCGATGAACTCTCCCGCGAAAAAGTGCACATTGACCGCTACAAGTTCACGAACGCAACGAAAAAGGACCTTATCGAGAATTTGAGTATAATGATTGAGAATGGTCAGCTTACGACACCGCAGGTTCCCGAATTGATCAATGAGCTTAAGCTGTATGGTTACAAGACTACGCCAAGTGGAAATGTGCAGTATGGGGCGCCCGAAGGCTATCATGATGACTGCGTTGTCGCCTTGGCATTGGCTGCTTGGCAACTAAAGCACACACCCCCTCCAGGCATAGGCGTCGGTGTCGCAGTGATTAAGAAAAAAATAATTAATAATGATGACGATGATTAGCCTGAAGAAACAGGGTTTGACCAGGTATATCAGGCTTCATATGATGTGAAAGTCTTGGGCTTAGCAAAATAAGTCTAATTCGGGCTTTTTTATTCCTAATTTACGGATGTGTTTCATTCACCTTTGGAACCATTGCCAAGCTGGCTTAATTTTAATAGTTTTTCCTGATATTTCTAGCTCATCCGCTTGGTCATAGGTCAATACCAATCCTTCGGGTAAATCAAATTTTTCCATTGCTTCAATTAAACCTTCAATTTCTCTTTTTTTGTTATCTTCATTCAACTCGTAACAAACTTGGATAGCATTCACAATTGCGTTTTTTTCTTTGACAAGAAAATCGCATTCTTTATTTTCTCTGAAATAAAATACTTCTTTTCCAGCTCTACGAAGCTCCAAAAACACCGAGTTTTCAAGCATTCTTCCCATGTTTGATGAGAATGAAATCGAATTTACATCAGCCAATCCATTATCTATCAAATATATTTTTTTCGGGTTAACTGCCTGTTTCTTTAAAGAATAATCAAACTTAGAAACCGTAAACAATAGATAGCTATCTTCCAAGTATGAAACAAAAGCTATTGCACTGTTGGTGGAACCAAGGCTAAACGCTTTTGCCAAGTTGTTGTACGAAAACTCTACGCCAATATTGGAGATCAGAAAAAGCGCCATTTCCTTTATGGCTTTTGGGCTTCGGAGTTTATGTCGAACAACAATATCACGCATAATTATATCATTAAAAAGTTCTTGAAGAATATCGCTCCTGCCATATTTTAGGTACTCTGGAAATCCACCCTTCCGCATGTATTCTCCAAAAGAATCAGCCCCTTTCTTTCTCGAAGTAAAATTGAGAAATTCACAATAGGAAAAAGGAAAAAGCTCCTGCTTCAAATGTCTTCCCGTAAGCCTTGTTCCAAGCTCTTTGCTCATCAGCGACGCGTTTGAACCAGTAATAAAGAAATGTTTTTTCTTATCCAGCATTGTTCTTACAAAAAGTTCCCATTTTTCGACGTTCTGAATTTCATCAAAAAAATAATTGTCGCTTTCGTCGTACTCCTCGCTAAAGATTTCATCTAACTTCTGGAAATCGTTAAGTTCAAAACTGGTTGCTCTTGGATCCTCAAAATTGAAGTAGTATGAGCTATTGGTTGCTGCCATAACTTGCCTTAGCAAAGTGCTTTTCCCACAACGCCGTATTCCAGATAAGATTACGGCAAAGGGAAGCAGGAGGTCTATTTTTTGAGCCATTGCTCTCTCTATGCCCTGTTCTGAGGACTTAAGTTCTCTTTGTTGCGCTTTGACTATGCTTCTTAACGTTTCTTTGAGCATCATTATTTAGAAGTTGTGCATTATTAAAATATAAATCTATGCATTAGTATCGCATGATTTCGGATTCGATTTCCAGTTTTGGCGCTGTTGTTTGCGTTAATAAAGCTTCGACTCGTTGCATGAAGAGCACACACTTTCTGTTACTCGCAACCACCAGTGTATGCGCACTTTCCGACTCTGGGGGAGTTAACCACGGGTAACAGCATTTCTTCCTCGCATTTGTGGCTTTTTGCACACTAATCGCACAGCCAACCTTTGCCACCGTAAATGCAATCGGAGTCACATCTTGAACTGATGCGGCTTGTCGTCAAGCTCATGCATGATCCTGTGCAGTTGTGACTTGCTTATACTCGTCTTCTCGGCCAACACGCGTACTGTCCAACGTGCCTTAAGCGATGGAGGCTGGTATGCAACGTCGATAAGCTTGAGTCTTTGAGCGTGGACGTACGTGGGTGGCTTTCCTGAACGAGGCAGATCTTTTAACCAGTCTATGCCGTACTTGGCAAATCTGTTGCGCCAATGGGAAACTGCGACAACGGACAGGCCTACTTTTCGGGCTATTTGTTTGTTGTTTTTTCCTTCTGCGGCAAGAAGGATCGTGTTGATTCTGTGAACAAACCTGTACTGTGTCGTGGGCTTGAGATTGTCGTGAAGCTGCTTTTTCTGCTCCTTGCTAAGAACTATTTGTGTGGATGGGCATCTGTGCGCTTTTGACCGCTTCAGCGAGTTAGATTTGGTTTTTCAGCGTAAACGCATAGTTCAACTTGCCCAGGGGTATGATGCACGCTTGCTTATTGACAGTACAGGTGTTGGCGACCCCGTTTGTGATGAACTCTACCGCGAAAACGTGCGCATTGACCGTTACAAGTTCACGAACGCAACGAAAAAAGACCTTATCGAGAACTTGAGCATAATTATTGAAAATGGGCAGCTCACGATACCGCAGATTCCAGAATTGATTAATGACCTTAAGCTGTACGGTTACAAAACTACGCCAAGTGGAAATGTGCAGTATGGATCATCAGAAGGCTACCACGATGACTGCGTTGTCGCTTTGGCCCTGGCTGCTTGGCAACTAAAACATTCGGCTCCAGTCATAGGCGTCGGTGTCGCAGTAATCAAGAAAAAAATAATTAATTAAGATGATGATTAGTCTGAAGAGCTTTAAGGTATTTGTTAATGGTTGCCTTTGCATATTTGCCATTTATTGTATCTTCTTTCTTTCGCAATAGAGCCTTCGGGAAATCACTGAATCTGTAAAGAAGATACGGAATAGGCAATAAAACAATTTAAACAGTAAGTTGGCGCCGAGAGGGGGATACTAGCACCAACTTACTATTAAAAGTAATTTCTTGGCTACTAAGTGTGGACTGGACTGGTTTTATTTCCTAAGCGATACTAGCCCAAGCCTTCGTTAGTCAATTCTGCTTCTAACCAATGAACTTTCGGTGTAGCTCGATAATCTCAAAACATACTGAGGAAATGTTTTTGAGAACAAACACATCTCTGGTTTTAGATTCAGAGTTAAAAATGTAAGCTAAAATGAGAATTTTAATGCAGTGAGTATAATAAAATCTACGTTACGAAAGCTCGATTTTCTAAACCTCCTGTTTGAATACTATCATGATTTATATTGATATTTAACAGTCTCAACAGGGGCAAAAGATTAAACGCATCCACTGAGCTATAAGTGAATTCAGCGCGAGATCGAATCGAGGAAAGTTAGTTGATTAGAAGAATAAAAAGGACTCCCCAGGAAAAAATGTCGTTAGTAGGAAATTGCACGCTGGGATCATTAAACAAGCCCGTTGCAAGGATATCGCCTGGTGAAACGGTTGAAGTGGAAACATGGGATGCTAGGGGCAATATTGTGAGGCATGGTCAAACTCTTTCAGATGCGGTTCAGAAAGGCATTCAGCGCTATACAAATCCCATTACTGGTCCTATCTTCGTTGAAGGCGCCGAGCCAGGAGATGCTCTTAAGATCGAGATAATTGACATCAGTGTTTCGGACGTTGGTTGGACCGCTGTTATTCCTGGGTTTGGCGGGCTTGAAGGTTGGCTTCAATTGTCTCCGCCTGTCACAAAGTTTTCAAAAATCAATGCCGGAAAGATAATTTACGCGCTAAACGACGGGAGAACAATTGAAATTCGGGCCAAACCCTTCATTGGAACGATTGGCGTTTCACCAGAATTTGAGGTTGTCTCAACAGTTGTTCCAGGAAAACACGGTGGAAATATGGATGTTCCCGATATCTGCGTTGGCAGCACGTTATACCTTCCGGTATCAGTTGATGGAGCGCTTCTTGGGTTAGGTGATGTTCACGCGGTTCAAGGAGACGGAGAAATATGTGGAACAGCGATGGAAGTTTCCTCAAAGGTTACGCTGAAGGTTGAGTTGGAAAAAAACAAAAAATTAAGTTGGCCACGTATCGAATCAAAGGACGAAATCATGACTATCTGCAGTGCCAAACCACTAGAGGATGCAGTTAGATTAGCTTTTCTGGAACTGATAAAGTGGTTAGAGACAGACTACGGTTTTGAACGCTACGATGCCTACCTGTTTCTAAGCTTAGCGGCAACAGCGAGAATCGCCCAAATCGTCGATCCTCTGTTTACGGTTGTCGCAAAGTTACCTAAGAATATACTGCCAAAAAAGAAAGAGCCCTGAATGAAATAGCGCCACGCGCTGACTGCATTCCAGTCTATTCAGGTAGTTCTTGCAGTAATTACCTTTCGCCTCGGGAACAACTCTTTCGCAGTTCGAGCTCTCCCGTCGTCGAACACTGTTTCAGGATACCACGTAGCACCAAACGAGATGAAACTCATCAATATAGGAATCGTGTCCCTTCCCATCTCGGTCAGGGTCCACCGCACCAACTTCGGCCTCTGCTGAATAACAATTGGTTTGATCAGACCACTCCCTTCAAGCTCTTTGAGCCTGAGGATGAGCACCCTTGGGGTAAGCCCAGGAAGCGAGCGTAGGATCTCATTGAACCTGCCTATCTTGAGAAATCCGACGTCTCTGAGAATAAGCAGTGTCCATTTCTTCCCGAGGACCCCCAGACACGTCCTAATCGGACAGCTTTTTAATGCAACCGTAGGGAGGAGCGGTTTCTCCCCGATCTCGAACTTCATAGCTTGTCACTATGCTTTTGGTTTCTGCCCTATTTATATAGTATTTTTTGTATAGCATCTTTCCATGAGCAACCGAATGTCTTTCGACAATGAAGGGGTCTACGCGCATATCTTTGTGTACCGTATATCGAAGAAAAAACATGACGCGCTGCTGGGAGTTTTGGAGAAGCTCGACGCCCTCTACAAGAAGCACGGAATGCTCGGCTCGCGGCTCTATCAGCTGGGTCCAACCAGCGTCTTCGAAGGTTTCGAAGGCTTCGAAAAGCCACTCGGTACTAGCGGAGACGTGGAGGTTTGGGTGGAAGTGGACACGTACCCCAGTGCTGCAGAATTCAAGAAGATCTTGGCGAAGATAGGGGAAGACGAGAACGCCGGCCCTCTGTGGGGAGAGCTGGCGCAAGTAGCCTCAGGGTGCCCTGTCATCATGGGTGAGTTCGCTCGGCTGGTCACGGAGAAAAAGGTGGGTCATTTGACGAACAGAGTAATGAATAAGTCGATTCTCGTTGACGCGACGCTCGATGAAGTTTGGAGGGCATGGACGACCTTAGAGGGAATCAAAAAGTTCTTTGCGCCTGATGCCAGGTTGGATATCAGACCGCGTGGAAAGTACGAAATCCTATTCGACCCAGATCAACCCGAGGGAGAAAAGGGAGCGGAAGGGTGCACCGTTCTGAGCTATGTGCCTCTGAAGATGCTCTCCTTCAGCTGGGGAGCCCCGCCCGAGTTTCCGAATGCGCGCAAGGAGATTGCGCAGTGGGTAGTCCTGTTCTTTAATGAAGTGGGCCCGAACCAAACGCTCGTGAGTTTTCAGGAGTTCGGTTGGAAGGACGACAAGGAGGGCGAGCAGGTCTATGAGTACTTCGACCGCGCTTGGGCGGTGGTCCTGGCGAGACTTGCTCACAGCTTCACTCATGGACCTATGGATTGGGAGCACCCATGGCGTCCGGTTTGAAAAACCCGAAGACAAGGTGAGCAACGAGGGCCTCGAACTGGTACCTTAACTTGCCGAGATTTTGTCAGTCGCAACCGTCATTACGTGAAGGAAGTCGCGCGCTGCCTTGTCCCTAAAATGGTTAAAAATGGTTATAAGTCCGTTTTTGCTTATCTAAGACTGAAATGGACTTCTTTGACGAACGCGTTTTAAGAAACTGAAATGGATGCTCTAAACAGAAAGTGTCTGAACCTTAAGGTTGAAGTAACTGAAACAATCCACAAACAGCGAATACCTCTACCATTGCATAAAGCACATAATTGGTCACTAAAAATACTTTTAGCCACCTGCACAGAAACATCGAATCCACGTTAATTCGGTAAGTAAGCGCATGTTTACAGCTTAGTTCCTTCATAATTTCCTAGGGCTCTAACCATTTTCCATCGTGCATAAACGCTTCTAACTATTTTTCCAGCCTCTTCTTACACACAATTTTGAGCTTTTTGAAGAATTCACTTCACATAAGGTCTAAAATGCTTAATTCCTTTAGCCAACCCGTTAACTTTACCCGCCCTCAGAAGTTGATTGATGGACATAAGCTTTTTAGAGAGCGAAAATGATGATGGAAATTCTAAAAGTTTACCTAGACATTGAAAACTTAATAAATATCTATATATGGCTGTTATTCTGAATGTTTTGAGTAGAACTAGTACTGTTGGTGAAGTGTATGAGCAGACCAGTTGATGTCGGAGAATTACGGGTTGGCGGCTACATGATGATTGAAGGCGAACCCTGCCGCATCGTGGACATTGCAAAGTCAAAGCCTGGAAAACACGGTTCCGCTAAAGCAAGAATAGTTGCCATCGGCATATTTGACGGCCAAAAAAGACAGTTCGTTAAACCCGTTGATTTAGGCGCTGAAATCCCATTAATTGATAAGAGACCCGGACAAGTTTTCGCCATTAACCCCACCGGAGTCCAAATAATGGATCTGGAAACCTACGAGTACTTAGATGCACCGTTCCCTGACGAGCCAGAACTTAAAGCCAAGCTTGTCGCCGGCGCAGAAATTGAATACTGGAAAATACTCGGCAGAGTAAAAATCGTCAGAGTAAAATAACCAATTAACAAGCTGCTAATCTTTCCTCTTCTGCTTATTTGAGAATTTCTTTGATTTTTTTAACTCCACCATTCCCAACCAAGCTTTTTAAAGATAAGATATAGTGCCAACAGAATGACACCCCAGCTCAACATGACACCTGCGAATACAAGTATGAAATTATAATGCAGGTAAGTGTAGCTTATCCATGCACTTAGAACCGTTAAGCCTACCAACAACAAAAAAAATATGGATGTGTGAATTACGCGTTCAGCACTCAACTTATCCACCAGTCTGTAATGGAAACAATTTCTCGCTACTCCAGCCGCCAGCAAAGTAAGCGCAATCATGCGGGATTGCTAGATGGCGTTTTCTATTTTTTGTGTACTTTAGGCCGAATCCCGCGAGCATCTGCCGGGGTTTTCCCCTTCAGCCCAGCACGATTGTGAGCCACGGCAGCATGGATGAGATCTTTCAGAGCGCGCTCGTTAATTCTGTCACCCTCGTGGAAGTCGATCGCTCGCCATCTATTCCCTTCAAGGCCGGCGTTGAAGAGCTTGTCCGGGTCTGGAAGGCTTGCCCCTTGAGAAAAGGTAAGTTTTACCTTATCCTTGTGGGCGTTGGCCACCGAGATTAGTCCATCGTGAGACCACACTGGGGAGCCCATCCATTTCCATTCCTCGATTATCTCGGGGTCAGCATCATGAATGATCTTGCGAAGATTGGCAAGCATTTTGCCGCGCCAGTCCGCAAGGTCTGCGATATATTTGTCAATAAGTTCGGATGGGTTCATTGACGGTGCACACCACACTGAGGCGTCCTATACTTAAATAGATATTGAAGTATTATACTGTCATGGGCAGTTCCTGGCCTGATTGTTCCTGTATTGATAAAAGATTTTCCATCAAAGTTTATGTTCTAGCTCAGAACATTTTGAAGATGAAGCCAATGATGCATGAAGAGCCGTCTGAATTGTGAAGAAGATAGTTTAATGGGGAACTGAGGCTTCATCGCTCAACAATAGGTTCTGAAGCAAAAATGGCTCATCCCACCGAATAATTGAATGAATTAGGTGATTCCTTTGCTTTTTAGCTGTAATCTTTATTTAAAAGAATTACAGAATGATAAGGCTGGAGACTCTGATGGCACTAGACAAGTTAGGTTCTTCTCTAACCGACGCAATAAAAAAACTGTTTAAGGCTGGCGTAGTGGACGAAGCCACAGTGAAAGAACTTGTCCGTGACATACAAAGAGCTCTACTTCAAGCAGATGTTAATGTCCAACTTGTCCTTGAAATATCTAAGCGCATAGAAGAGCGTGCATTAAAAGAAAAAGTTCCTCCGGGCATTTCAAGACGAGAGCACGTTATCAAAGTTGTTTATGATGAGTTAACCCGCTTCGTCGGCGACAAACCCGTACCAATCAATATGGAGCCTGGAAAAAGAAAAATTATAATGCTTGTTGGAATCCAGGGCTCAGGAAAAACCACTCAAGCAGCAAAACTTGCGCGGTATTTCCAGAAAAGAGGGTTAAAGCCTGCGTTGATTTGTGCTGACACTTTTCGTCCAGGCGCGTTTGCTCAGCTTCAGCAATTGGCCGCTAGAATAAATATTCCAATTTACGGCGACGTGAAAGCTAAAGACCCGATTAAAGTCGTCAAAGAAGGGTTAAAACAGTTCAACGACAAAGACCTACTAATCGTTGACACATCAGGTAGGCACAAAGAAGAGAAAGACTTAATTAAAGAAATGAAGGATCTTGAAAAACACGTCAAACCTGACGAAGTCATAATGGTTATCGACGGCACCATCGGTCAGCAAGCACTTATCCAAGCAAAAACGTTCCATGAAGCAACACCCATCGGCGCAATTATAGTGACAAAACTTGACGGTTCCTCGCGTGGAGGAGGCGCGCTTTCAGCAGTTGCAGCAACGGGTGCTCCCATAAAGTTTATCGGCACAGGCGAAAAAATCGAAGACATCGAGGCCTTTATTCCCTCACGTTTTGTCGGTCGACTCCTCGGCATGGGCGATTTAGAAACGCTCTTGGAAAAAGTTCATGATGCTGAAATCAAAGTTCCGCCGAAAAAAGCCAAAGAAATACTCAGCGGTAATTTCACCCTAACAGACATGTACGAGCAGTTCCAAGCCGTCAAAAAAATGGGTCCCTTCAGTAAAGTGCTAAAGATGATCCCTGGGCTGTCTTCTTCCGATATTCCACAAGACATGCTCAATACAGCTGAAGGCCGCTTGGAAAAATGGGGAGTAATAATTCAATCCATGACACCTAAAGAAAGGGAAAACCCCAAAGTATTGAACTCTTCTCGGGCAAGACGTGTGGCACGCGGTTCAGGAACAACTGAAAAAGACGTTAAAGAACTCCTCAAGCAGTACATTGCGATGCGTAAAATGCTAAAAACGTTTAAGCGTAAAAAGAAACTGCCCTTCGGACTAGGCGGACCAGGAATGCCCTCGACTTTCGGCAGGTAGGCTTCATGAAATGGATGTACTCGAAAAAGCGCTTGAACTTCTCAGCAAATATCCCCTCTGCGACCACTGCCTTGGCAGACAATTTGCTTCGCTCGGATACAGCATGGAAAATAACGTTCGAGGCTCAGCACTAAAAATCAGCTTAACCTTACAAGCCAACGACCTTGCCAAAGAAAAAAACCTCGACGGCGTTAAACAACTTAAAATTTTAGCGATCAATGGCTTTTCAAAAGAAGCACAAGAAACCCTAAAACACCTCAAAAAACGCGTTCCCAAACAAGCCTCAGACGCCAAGTGTTTTCTTTGCGAAGGCAAGTTTGCGCTTCTTGACAGCCTAACCGAGAAATCCTTAAGCGCCCTCGAAGGTTACGAGTTTACTACATTTCTGGTAGGCATTGAATTGCCAGTTAAGGTTGAGGAACGCGAAGACGAGTTTAAGGCTACCTTGAACCTCAGCTATGGCGAAAGTATTAAGCATGAATTTGGACGGTTGTTTGGCAAAGCCCTTGCTGAACGCACAAGTAAAGAAGTGGATTACTTAGTGCCTGATATGGTCATAGTAATCAACCCTTTCCAACAAAAAGTGCGACTTCAAGTTAACCCCCTTTTCGTCGGCGGCAGGTATCGCAAACTGGTGCGAGATATTCCACAGTCGAAATGGTTCTGTTCAAACTGCCGTGGAAGAGGCTGTGAAAAATGCGGCGGAACCGGCAAACTATATCCAGAATCAGTCGAGGAGCTATCCTCAAAGCCACTTTTGGAAGCAACTCAGGGTGAAAAAACAGCTTTTCACGCTTCAGGCCGCGAAGACATTGATGCCCGAATGCTGGGGACAGGTCGACCTTTTGTTATTGAAGTTTCTAAGCCTAAAAAGCGGTTTGTTGATTTGAAGAAAATTGAAGCCAAAATCAACACTGAAGCTGTCGGCAAGGTCAAGGTTTCCAAGCTGCGTTTTACCACTAAAGATGTGGTTAGGCGGCTCAAAAAAGGTGAAGGCGCCCAGAAAGAGTATCGGTTACTAGCTGAATTTGAGAAAGAAGTTTCCGATGAGAGTTTGCACATGTTAGAAGAAACGCTAAGTGGAGCTTCAATAAAGCAGCAAACGCCACTTCGTGTTTTGCATAGAAGGGCAGATTTGACCCGAGAAAGGTACATATATAAGCTTAAAGTTAAGAAGGTGTCGCTTAAGAGGGCTCTGATGGAAATTCGTTGCCAAGGCGGCCTCTACGTTAAAGAATTGGTGTCTGGAGATGAAGGAAGAACAATACCGAACGTTTCGGATCTGCTTGGAAACAGAGCGAAGACGCTTAAGCTTGATGTTTTAAAAGTTATAATGGATGATTAAGGAAAAGGTGAAAATTGGATGAGAGGTTCAAAAGGATATTATGGCGGAACTCGCAGTCTACTGAGAAAGCCAACCCGAGAAAAAGGTAAGCCAAACATTGGCAAAATACTTCAAGAGTATCAGCCTGGGGCTCAAGTGATAATAAGGATGGATTCTAGCGTACAAAAGAGCATGCCTCATAAACGGTTCCACGGTAAGATAGGCACCATAATTAAAAAACAAGGTCGAGGGTACGTAATTTCCGTGCCTCAAGGTAATTCAATTAAACAAATCATTACTCGCTCTGAACATATTGAGTCGTACATGGGCAGTGGCGAAAAATGAGCAAGAGGGAAATAAGCGAAAGTCGCTTGACATTACCGCAGGTTAAAAAGTTATTAGAAGGTTTAGGCGAGGAAAATCTAGATCAGTTCCAGCGTCGAACATTAGATTATGTAAGCAAGTTTTCCAAAGTTGATCCTGAGAAGGCTGAAGAGCTCTTGCAAACTCTTGTTAAAGAATACGAAATTGATGAAGCTGAAGCAGTTCAAATTATAAATTGTATGCCTGAAACGGTTGATGAACTGAGGGTTTTCTTAGCTGGCGGTCGCAAGATTATCGAGACTGCAAAATTACACTCTATAGTTGCGCTTTTGAATGAGAATAGAACTTTGAAGTAGCGGAAAACGGCTAAGTATTTTTAAGTAGTAAGCGTAATAGACTAGAGGGCTTAGTGACTGTTATGGAAAAGCGGTATGAAGAATACGCTTACGTGTTAGATTTCCTAACGCATGGCAAGCCAGGGTTCCGTCCGAGCGGGCGGGCAGGTTACAGAGCGGGAGCTTTAATTCAGTGTGTGGGTGAAGAGTTTTTTACGCTGCTGGAGGCTTTGGTGAAAGAGGGTTTAATGCTTAAGCCAAGCGACCGCGTGTATGTGGGAAAGGATTCTCGTGAAGAGGTAACCTACATTATTGGACGCGTTGGTTTTGAAGAGTTAACTGCATCTGCTAAAGCGGAGCTTCCAAGTGTGGTAAGTCTTATAGTGAAGAATCGTGAACAATGGTTTGTGAATTTTTTCAACACCGCTCGAGCAATTACCCCCCGTATGCATGCTTTAGAGCTTGTTCCAGGCATCGGCAAGAAGTATATGTGGCAAGTCATCAACGAACGTGCTCGAAAGCCGTTTGAAAGTTTTGAGGATTTGCAGAAGCGAACAGAGTTGCCTAACCCTGTAAAGTTGATAACAAAGCGAGTTATGGAAGAACTTGACAGCGACAGCAAATACCGATTGTTCACCAGGGCGCAGTAAGGCATAAAGCGATGAGCCTTAAGGAAACGAAGCAGCTGCTTCGAACTTATCGAATTACCCCGAATAAGCTTTCGGGGCAGAATTTCATGGTTGAACCTTCACTTTACGGTAAACTGTGCACTTATGCCACACTTGACTCTTCAGACGTGGTGTTGGATGCTGGCGCAGGCTTCGGTTTTCTAAGTCTTTTTCTGGCTGATAAGTGTAAGGCTGTAATTGCAGTTGAGAAGGACCCGCAGGTTGCAAAAGCGCTTCGTGAACAAGTCAAAAGCACAGGCAATGTGATTGTAATAGAAGGCGATGTGTTAAAGGCAGCTTTGCCTAAGTTTAACAAGGTCACAGCGATTCCCCCTTATTATTTGTCTTCTCATCTCATTACCTGGCTTATTGAACATAGAATCGATTGTGCAGTGATGATTTTACAGAAAGAATTTGCCAGTCGACTTACAGCGGCGGTAGGCAGTGAGGATTATGGTTGGCTAACAGTATTGACTTATCTACATGTAGAGGTTGAGCTTTTGGATGCGGTTCCTAAAGAGATGTTTTTTCCTCAACCGGAAGTAGATTCGGTAATCGTTCGGATAAAGCCTTGGATTAAAAGTTCGTTTGAAATAAAGGATGAAATGTTTTTCAAGCAAATGGTTAAGTGGCTTTTTACTCAGCGCAACAAGAAAGTAGGCAAAGCACTTGCGCCATTCATTAAGAGTACCTTGAAAGTAAACAAACAAGACGCCGAAAAACTAGCTCTAATCCTGCCATTTCACGATAGGCGCGCAAGAGAGCTATCCCCTAAAGACTTCGGAGTATTAGCAAATGCCCTTACAAGTTAAGAGAGTACATTTTGGCAATTACATTTTTAATGTTTGGGAAAATGTTTACGAGCCTGCAGAAGACTCCTTTCTTTTCGCTGAAAACCTTGACGTAGAAAAACGCGCACAGGTATTGGATGTTGGTGCTGGCTGCGGTATGCTTGCCATATTAGCAGCAGAAAAAGCTGGCAACGTAGTTACGGTTGACTTAAATCCCTATGCTGTTTGCTGCGCAAGGGAGAATGCGGCGCTTAATAATCTGCGTGATAAAATGGCTTTCATTCAAACTGACCTATTAACCGCTTTAAACGAAAGCGCAAGATTTGATTTAATCCTCTTTAATGCGCCGTACCTCCCTGTTGCTGAGTCTGAAGCGGAATCTTGGATTGGACGCTCATGGGCGGGAGGCATTAATGGACGGAAAGTTATCGACCGCTTCATCGCCGACGCTCCACTGCACTTGAAACCCAACGGTAGGATTCTCTTAATGCAGTCTACACTTTCAAATGTTGAAGAAACTATTAGCAAATTTGTGGAGCACAATCTCAAAGCAAGCATTAAGGCTGAACGTAAACTGCCTTTCTTTGAGACTTTAACACTTATAGAAGCTAAAACCTGCTAAGCAAGCGCTGGTTGGTTGTAATGAAAAGCAAATAAAGGTATAGTGTATTGTTTATTGTCGGTGATTGCAAAATGACGATTTGGTTTTACGTTAAAACAACAGACGATCCAAAGACTGTTGGAGATGTTGTTTGCAGTTTCAATTTTACACAAGGCAAGCATCCTGAGGATCAGTATTCTTGGATAATGGAAGTTGGGCGAGATGAGCCTGGCTACTGGGTAATCAAAGGCAAATACGCTGCCCTAAAAAGCCTCTCAGAAATAGGCGACGTTTACAGGATAGGTGACACCGTGGTTTTTTCAGAGATAGATGATGACTTAGCCCCAGACTTCCTTGATCCATTACTTACAAAGTATGGGTTTGATAACGTTAAATGGATAGTTGTTTCCAAAACAAGATAAAAAGAATCAATTAAGCCAGATAGACAGAGAAAGACCCTGCCCTCCCTCATTTTACTGCCAAAAAAATAAGGTAAATCGCAGTTGTTCATTGTTTGTCGTATTTTTCGACTTCATCATTCATTATGGCTAATTCAACACATGATTGCTTGAACAACTCAATAGTGTCAGCGTCAGCATGATAACGTTTTTCGCAAACTACTCGTTTTATGCCGGCGTTAATTATCATCATGGCACAAGTTCGGCATGGGGTCATTTTGCAGAAAAGTGTTGCTCCCTCAAGTGGTATGCCGAATCTAGCTGCTTGAATGATGGCGTTTTGTTCAGCATGAAGAGTCCGTACGCAATGCTGGGTTATGTTGCCGTTGCTATCAAACACTTTGCGGAAGTCATGTCCAACCTCGTCGCAGTGTGGCAAACCAGCAGGAGCACCAACATACCCAGTGGTCATAATTCTTTTGTTTTTTACAATTACACATCCGCTTCTCCCGCGGTCGCAGGTAGCGCGCTTAGCCACAGCTTCACATAGGTCTAAGAAGTATCTATCCCAATCAGGCCTTGAATTACTGTCCAACGATCTCTCGCCTCAACCCGTTAGTTCCTTAAAACAAATTAATAATCATATCTGAAAACACATGGTTATTTTTGGTAAATGTGAATTTCTCTACAAATCTTGTGCCGCTCATCAATCTCAGCCAAAGAAGAAACGCTAACCAATTCTTCAAGCCCTCTCCCATCTTTAGAAAACATTTCTTTTGAGAAAGGCTGAATTCTTCTAAAGCCTAAATTCTCAAGTTTTTCACCAATGGGCATAGTTACCGATTGTCCTGAACGTGTTATGATGTAAGGTGTCACAAGAACCAATCGTCCACCCTTTTGCAGCACTCTGTGTGCTTCTTCAACAAAAGTAAAATACAAGGGCTCAAGCTTCTGGATAATCTTTAATGCGTATGGTCCGGTAGGCACTTGGCGTAAGGCTGGACCCAAATCAGGTTCCGTCACGACGCAATCTACTGTTTCTTGTCCAATTTTCTCTGCCAATCTGCCAACGTTTCCTTGCACAACCCTAAACTCAGTATCTTCAAGGTTATATTCTCTTTTGATCCATTCAAGGTTTTCATTGGCTGCTTTAACACACCAAGGATTAACATCTATTCCAACAACTTTTGCCCTCGCAAGGAGTGCTTCTTGAAGAATTGTGCCAACACCACAGAAGGGGTCAAGCAAAACCTTCCCGGGCGTACAAGCGGATAAATTAACCATTATCCTCGCTAACCTTGGAGGTATAGCAAAAATTTTGCGTTGATTAGGCTTGTACATGTCTCTTTTTTGAAATTCAAACGGGTTATGCACGGCAACAGTGGTAGCAACCCAAGTTTCTTCCTTGCCAATACACAGCAGCACTTCCGCTTTGTTTTCAACCAAATTCTTCTTTAAAACTTCCACATGGCTTAGCTGAGCAAATCTTCTATCTTTAGAAAAACCCATAAATTTTGATTTCTTGTCAATATCTGCCAACTGACCCTTTACCGCGCTTCCGGCAAACCGCTGAATTACCCCTGATAATGAACGCAATGTTTTTTCAGCGCAGTAGACGCTTACCCCAAAAAGCACTTTCTCAGCAGACTTGGACATATCCTCTACTATATCACTTGATGCTAACGACGCAGCTATTCGTAACTGAGCTTGCTTACTTCTTTCAAGAAACGCCTCCTTAGCAATTAGCGTAGGAAACTTTACTTTTGCCTCACCAATTTTTATTGTTCCACCTAAATCCTTAATAACAGAAACGCCAAAGCCTTCTTCAACGCTAACCGCAAAGAATTCTTTAGAAAAAAATTGCATTTCAAATTTGATTTCTCTTGCTTTCAAGTAAGAAATAAGCTCCGCTAACGAAAGCTTCCAGTTTTTCCCTGAAATAAACAACTCTATTGGCATCTGAAAAAGAAAAGCTAAACTAAGTATATAAGAAATAACGCCGCCATTAAACTGAACAAATGGTTAAGTAGACAATTAGAAATTAAAAAATTCACGCGAAGCTTCACAGTGAAGTTACAAATCGTTTAAATACCGCTGGATGAGTAAAGTAAAAAAGGGACGTTGTATGCACGCAAAAAATTACAGGCACGTGAAAAATCGAGCCTACACAAGAAAAGAATACGCTAGAGGTTTTCCGCCACCAAAAATAGTGAAGTTCACTATGGGTGATACAAAGGGCACCTTTGATTGCGAAGCTAAATTAATAGCTTTAGAACGAGCTCAAATACGCCATAGTGCCTTAGAAGCAGCACGTGTGGCTACAAACCGTGTCTTAATAGATAAACTCATAAATGATTATCTTATGGTTGTTAATCTATACCCTCACATTATTCTAAGAGAAAATAAAATGATCTTCGGCGCTCACGCTGACCGGCTTCAACAGGGAATGAGACGTTCCTTCGGAACAGCAATCGGCACTGCAGCAAAAGTAGAAGTAGGACAAACCATCATAACGGTCAAAGTAAAAGCATCAGCTGCCGAAACAGCCAAAGAATCTCTCAAAAGAGGAAGCGCAAAACTTCCTATACCTTGCAAAATAGTTATCTCCAAGATTCCACCTTCTCCAGATGAAACAGAGACGGCTGAACCGGAGACGGAGACACTTGAGAGTTAAAGAGAAAGAACTGGTTTTATGGTTTAATGATGTAAGAAAAGAAGATATTCCTGTTGTTGGCGGCAAAAACGCCAGTCTCGGCGAAATGATTAATGCAGAATTACCTGTTCCACCAGGTTTTGCGGTAACGGCTTATTCTTATGAAAAATATATTCAAGAAAAACGAATAGCCGAGCAAATCTATGAAATAATTAAGGAAACAGTCACAAATCCAAACGACCCCAAACAGTACGATACTGCGTCAAAGAAGATACGTGCACTTATCGAAAAAACTCCGATGCCTAAAGAAATTGAAACCGCTATAAGAACGGCTTACAAAGACTTAAACAAACGGCTGGAGTTAAAGGACATTTTCGTTGCTGTACGGTCAAGCGCTACAGCCGAAGACTTACCTGACGCGTCCTTTGCAGGTCAACAAGAAACTTTCTTAAACATTAAAGGCGCGGATGACCTTATCGATAAAGTAAGAAAATGCTGGTCAAGCTTGTTTACGCCACGTGCAATCTTTTACCGAACTGAAAAAGGCTTTGCACATGAAAAAGTCTTCATAAGTGTTGGAGTCCAAAAAATGGTGAACTCCCGATGTGCTGGAGTCATGTTCACCATTAACCCTGTAACTGGTAATCCGGATGAAATTGTAATCGAAGGTAACTACGGCTTAGGAGAAACAGTCGTTTCAGGCGCTGTTAACCCTGACGATTTTGTCGTGGACAAGAACACAGACAAGATTACGGAAAGAAGAATTTCACGTAAAACAATAATGTATCTTCGTGACCCCAAAACAGGCAAAACAGTGCATTTGGAAGTACCTGAGGATAAGCAGAAAGTAACCTGCATAAGCGATCAGGAAATCATGACGCTTGCAGAATTTGCCAAGCGAATTGAAAAGCATTATGGCAAACCCATGGATATTGAATGGGCAATTGACCAAGACCTATCTTACCCAGAAAACATGTTTATAGTTCAAGCTCGCCCAGAAACCGTTTGGAGCACAAAAAACATGGAAACACCCTTAAGAACTGAAGAAAATAAAGCTGAAGAAACATTAAAAGTTGTAGTGAGAGGCATTTCGGCTGGAAGAAAAGGTTATGGCGTAGGCAAAGCAACAGTTGTCCTAAATCCTGACGACGCAAACAGAAACATGCACAAAGGCGATATTCTCGTAACAGGTATGACTGACCCTGACTTTGTGCCATTCATGAAAATGGCAAGTGCTATAGTCACCGACAAAGGCGGAGTCACGTCGCACGCAGCAATTGTAAGCCGCGAACTTAGCATTCCCTGTGTGGTGGGTACAGAAACAGCTACGCAAGTAATGAAAACAGGCAAAGAATATACTGTGGATTCAAGAAACGGCATAGTTTACGAAGGCATAATGGCCCAAGCCGTTCAACCAGCAGTAACATCAAATGGACCAGCTATGGTTATGCAAGCAGCAAGTGACGCTCCAGTAACAGCTACAAAAATCTACATGAACTTGGGTGTTCCAGAAAAAATTGAAGATTACAAAAACCTGCCCTTCGAAGGCATCGGATTAATGCGCATTGAATTCATACTAGCCAGCGCCATAGGTCAGCACCCAATGATGTTTGTCGAAACAGGTGAAAGCCAAAAATTCGTAGACAAACTTGCCGAAGGCATTGCAACCGTTGCTCGAGCAATCCAGCCCCGACCAGTTGTAGTACGCTTAAGCGACTTCAAAACCAACGAATACCGAGGCTTGAAAGGTGGAGAAAAATACGAAATAGTCGAAGAAAACCCAATGCTCGGTTGGAGAGGCTGCAGCCGCTACATAAGCAAATGGTATATCCAAGCCTTCCGACTTGAATGCCAAGCCATCCAAAAATGCCGCATAGAATGGGGCCTAAAAAACATCTATGTCATGATTCCAATGGTTCGCACTCTTTGGGAAGCCAAGAAAGCTCTCGAAATTATGAAGGAAGAAGGTCTAGAGCGCTCTCGCGACTTTAAAATTTGGTTTATGGCTGAAACGCCATCCATAGCAATAATGGCTGACGAATTCTCCAAGCTCGTCGACGCCTTCTCAATAGGCTCAAATGACATGACTCAAGGCGTACTAATGATTGACCGCGACTCTGAACGTTTAGCCCAAATGGGTTACTTCGACGAAAGAGACCCAGCAGTAAAAAGAATAATTGCACACCTCATCAAAGTCGCTCACGAAAACGGGTGCACTGTCTCAATCTGCGGCGAAGGACCATCAAACCTTCCAGACTTCGCAGAATTCCTTGTTAGAGCAGGAATTGATAGCATATCCGTAAACAACGACGCTGTAATAGCTACAAGAAAAAATGTTGCCAGCTTAGAACAAAAAATAATTCTTGAACGGCTCGCGGAACAAGCTGCTTTAGCTCGTGGGCAACCTCTTAAAAAACCACCTCAAGACTGGGAATGGCCACGCTAGCATCAAGAGTCCCTATGCAACAGTGTAGCCCTTTGCTTTTCTTTTCTATTTAGTTTCTTTTTTACCCGTCGGTGGTCGGATCAAAGTATGAAAGGGTTTGATTTTGAAGAAGAAAGAATAAAGCAAGAGATAACCAAACTTGGTGCCAAACGTGTTCTACTGCAACTGCCAGAAGGATTAAAACCTGAAGGTCCACGCTTAGCTAAAATTATCGAAAAGAGCGGTGCGCTTCCAATAATTTCCGCTGACCCCTGCTACGGCGCCTGCGATATAGCAGTTAATGAAGCAGAAAGTTTAGGGGTAGATTTGATAGTGCATTTTGGGCACTCAAAACTTGTAAAGCATGAGCAGATTCCAACAATCTATGTTGAAGCAAGAGCAACAGTAACGGTTGACGAGGCTATCGGGCAATCTTTACTGCTCTTGAGTAATTATACTAAGATTGGTTTAGCCACTTCAGTGCAGCATTTACAGGCGCTAAATCAGGCAAGAGAAATTTTAATCAGGGCTGGAAAGACAATAATAATTGGCGACAGTGGGCAAATGGGTTATGCTGGACAAGTCAGCGGCTGCAATTACAGCAACGTGAAATCAATAGCTGACGAAGTAGAAGCTTTCCTTTTTGTTGGCGGCGGAATGTTCCACGCTTTAGGCATAGCTTTAAGCACTTCTAAACCAACCTTCATAGCTGACCCATACGATAATAGGGCTTTCGCAATTAATGATGAAGCTCAAAAAATCCTCAAGAAACGCTGGGCATGCATTGAAGAAGCGCAAGGCGCTAAAACTTTCGGAGTTCTTGTTGGTTTGAAACCGGGACAAAAACGGTTTGACCAAGCCTTAAGCGTCAAAGCGTTAGCAGAGAAACATGGGAAAGCAGCTTATCTGTTAGCTGTTAGAGAAATTATTCCTGAAGCACTCCTAGAGTTTCCATCTATCGATGCATATGTTAACACGGCATGCCCTCGCATTTCTCTTGATGCTTCAGGAAAATTTTCAAAGCCTGTGCTAACTTTTAACGAGTTCATAGTAGCTTCTGGCGAATCTTCATGGGAGAACATGCTCAAAAAAGGATTATTCGAAAATTAGATTTAGAGTTTTTTCTCTCAAAAATTGCTCTTCAGCCTTCTCCTCAAGCGCAACTTGAACAGTACACTATTTCCCCATCGATTGCATCAACCATCCTGTACATCGCCACTTATGCGAACAACGACATTATTGGAAAAACAGTGCTGGATTTAGGCTGCGGAACAGGTAGGCTCGCTTTAGGAGCGTCTTACCTTGGCGCTGACAGCGTTGTGGGAGTTGACATTGATAGGTTAGCCATTAAAACTGCCGTTGAAAACTCTTTGAAAGTTGGTTTAGCTGGTAGCGTTCAGTGGGTTATTGGCGACATAAGTGCTATCAGGGGCGGGTTTGATACTGTTTTGCAGAATCCACCTTTTGGGGTGCAAGCACGGGAGGCTGACAGAGCCTTTTTAGTAAAGGCGTTGGAAGTGGGGAATTGCGTTTACTCTCTTCATAACCATCCAGAAACGGATAAGCAATTAATCAAGCAGCTTAAAGCAAGCAATGGGTTTTTGCAGGTTTCGCCTTCTCCCTTTTTAGAAAAGTTAGTGACGCAGCATAATGGCGTTGTTAAAGCAGTTTATGCTATGCTCATGACTATTCCCAGAATGTTTGATTTTCACACAAAAATTAAGCATGACTTTGTCGTTGACATATATGCTATCAAAAGTAAACGTTGAATAAAATTTTTAGGCCTGTCGATCTGGGATTAATTTTGTTTATTAATCAAAAGGTTTATTGATGCGAATGGAAACTAAGGATATGCATTTATCGTTTATTTAACATAAAACGGGAAACTATCATGAGTTTAAAATCACCTGAACAAAAAAGCGGTCATTTAGTGGTGCCTGGAGAACGCTTAGGTGTTATTGAAGAGTTTATTCCAGACTCTGGCACATACGTTAAAGACGGCGTTATCTACTCCAAAGTTGTTGGTCGTGCATTGGTCGACTTACTAAACAAACGTGTCTCTGTTTACCCACTAGTTAATGGTGAGCTAGTTCCGAAAGTTTCAACCACTGTTGTGGGGCAAATTGGTAATGCCCAGTCTGATAATGTTTTGGTAAGAATCTTTAAAGTCGAAAACAAAAGGCTCTCAGGCGAATTTAGCGGCATCTTGCACATTTCCGATGTTTCAGACCGGTATATCGATTCAATGAATGATGTATGCAAGCCCGGTGACATTGTCAGAGCTAAAGTAATCAGCGGAAAAAACCGCATCTTCCATCTATCAACCAACGACAAGAACTTAGGCATAGTGTATGCTTTCTGTTCTCGATGTGGCAATTTGCTTGAACCTCAAAGGTATGAACTGCATTGTCCAAAATGTGGCAATACAGAAAATCGTAAAATCGCACCCGATTATGGAAAAGAACCGATATAGCAAAAAGGGGAACTGCCAAGTGAAAATTAATGTTCTAAAAAAATCAGGGAATGAGCTTAAAATAGAAATTGAAGGCGGCACTCACGGCTTATGTAACTTGTTACAAAAGAGGCTTTTAGAGGATAAAACGGTGGATTTTGCAGGGTACGATGTTCCGCATCCTTTGGCATCAAACCCCATTATTTACGTTAGAATGAAAGGGAACGCTAAGCCTGAAGATGCTCTGATTAAGGCTGTTGAGAAAGTTCGAGAATCAAATGACGCTTTTAGCAAAGCGTTAGATCATGTTTTAAAAGCTTAGTTCTCTTTTGTTTTAATGTTTTTTAGCTTTAGTTTTAATATTGTTCATAAAGTTCAAGAAGTAGCTTACTGAGATTTCATTTAAAAGCTAAAGTGCGCCTATAGCTTTTCAGGGAAAGGTTTTGGAAGTTAAAGGCTTTCGAGTGATAAAATCTGAAATTCGCGTGCTTGGTGTGGACGACGGAAAATTTGTTCCGCACACCGAAGGCGTTGTGATTGTTGTTGGTGTTGTTTTCAGGGGAGGTTGCTGGCTTGATGGAGTAATGCATACTCGAATTGCAATTGACGGCTTTGATGCTACTGAACGGATAGTTTCCATGATTAACAATTCGCCTCATTGTAAACAGTTGCGTTTGGTAATGTTAAACGGGATAACGTTTGCTGGTTTTAACGTGGTGGATATCAAAAGGCTAAATTTGGCAACAAAGCTTCCAGTTATTGCGTTAACGCGTGATAAACCTGATTTAGAAGCCATTCGCAAGGCGCTTAATAATTTGCCTAAAAGTGAAGAGCGTTGGAAAATGATTCTCGAGGCTGGAGAGATCCATGAAGTCTGTTGCAACGGTAAGCAGATTTACATGGAGCTATCTGGAATTTCATTGGTTGATGCCCGAGAAATTGTTGACTTGACGTCGATAAGAAGCAGTTTTCCCGAGCCTTTGCGCGTTGCACATCTCATTGCCTCTGGAATCACTCCTTGATTTGGCTCGAGTTGGAAAAGGTTTAAAAGTCACAATGCTAAGGGAATCAAAAACGGATAGTGGATAACGGACTATGGAATTTTGCCCTAAATGTGGTTCGCGTCTTGAGCCAAAGAAATCCAAGGCTGGCAAAGATGCTTCTTTAGTTCTTGTGTGCCCAAAATGCGGGTATAAAAAGCCGGAGGCTGGCGAAAAAGTTGAGCCAAAAGTTGCGCCGAAAGTTATTCAGCATAATCCTCAGCAGTTTGTAGCAGTTATTGGTAAAGAAGAGCAGAAATTGAATACATTGCCAACTGTGCGGATTGAGTGCCCTAGATGCGGGAACAACACGGCTTATGTTTGGCAAGTGCAAACACGTGGAGCCGATGAATCTTCAACCCAGTTTCTTCGCTGCACCAAATGCAATTACACGTTCAGAGAATACAGCTAAGACGCTGTTTTCTACTTGTGATTCTCTGTCATAACTCTCTTGTTTGGTTAAGCAATAGCTCATCTATTGTGAAGCGCGCTTGGTTCTAAATTTATCCAATCTCATACAATTTATTTTCAAGTGGATGTTTTTTGGTTTGGATAGGACAATTTATTTATTAGCTAAAAGTGTAATCATAAGCTATATAACTTCACAGTATTATGCATTAGCGAGGAAGAGAATAACATGTTCAAGCTCAAAGTGTCTGACGCTAAACTCCTAAGAGACATGGCCACAGCCATCTCAATCCTAGTGGATGAAGCAACATTCAAAATCGACCCTGAAGGCTTAAAACTCCGAGCCATGGACCCCTCCCGGGTTGCCATGATTGATTTTGAATGGCCAAAATCCATTTTTCAAGAGTACGTCTCAACAGATCCAACGAAAATATGCATTAACATAAGTGAACTGTTAAAATTACTTAAACGTGCTGGAAGAGACGAGGCCGTTGAGCTATCCCTAGATGATAAAACTGGACGATTACAGATAATAATAACTGGAAAGTATAGCCGTAACTTTACGATGCCAACCCTTGAAGCCTCAGAAGAAGAAGTGCCCACTCCAAAAATAACCTTCAACGTAAAAGCTAAAACCACAACTGAAGGTTTAAGCCAAGCAATCGAAGACGCCCAACTAGTAAGCGACCACGTACGAATTGAAGCTGAACCAGAAAAACTAACCCTGAGTGCTTCAGGAGACTTAATGGGAGCAATCATAACTCTCCAGAAAGGCAGCGATGCGTTGCTTGATTTGGAAGTAAAAGAAAATGCCAAGGCAACATTTAGCTTAAGCTACTTATCTGAAATTATAAAGGCGGCGTCAGCTACGTCGGACATTGCGACGCTTGAATTCTCAACCGATATGCCTGTGAAAATAGACTTCCAACAAACAAAAGAGGGAAAGTTAACCTTCTTCTTGGCACCGAGAATCGAAACTGAATAACGTGACTTAGATTGCAAATGGAATCGGCAGGATTTACAAAGAACGATTTAGCAAAATATCCCTTTTTAAAACAGACTGCCGAGTACATCAAAACCTTAGACCTGCAAATAGACAATTTGGCAAGCATGGGCGCTGATCAAATTTTAAAACGTGCCGAAGAAAGGGTAAATATTGCGATAACAGACGTTCGGGTACCTAAATCCCTAAAAAATCTTGACGATGAAATTACGTCCTTTCCACTCGCTCTGCTTATAGTAATAGCTACTGAAAACTCTTTTATTAAAAAAAGATATGCCCTGGCGGAAGCAAAACAAGCAACCTGCGACTTCGTTGATGAACCTGAGGAAAAAATCCTTAAAATCGCCAAAGATTTTGATTGGAAAATAATTCTCACGTCTAAAGCTAACAACGAACCACCTTTGGGATTTACCCTCAATTTCACTGATTACTTACGAAATAGCGCTCATTTTCATGACAAAAAATGGAAATTAACGAACAGCATTCTATCCCATGGTAACATTTACCTAAACAAAAAAGACGTTGAAAGATTACTGCAAGAAGAAATCCGTAGGCGTATAGAAAAAAGACTTGACGTAAAACTGCCAAAATATCCCTCTGAACTTGTCGCCATTGCTGAAAGGGTAAAAAAACTTGCTACCGAGTTAATTGGACAAATGGAGACTGAGGAGCTTCCCAAGGTTGTTGTTCAAGCCGCTTTTCCACCATGCATAAACGCTCTTTATGAAGCGGCATCTTCTAGTCATCAGCTTTCTCATATTGGTCGGTTTACTTTAACTTCTTTTTTAGTTAACATTGGAATGTCACCGGAAAGTTTGAATGAATTGTTCAAAACCTTCTCAGATTACAATGAAAGGTTAACTCGCTACCAAATCGAGCATATTGCAGGCGAAAGAGGCTCTGGAACGCATTATATTCCTCCTCAATGCTCTGTATTGCAAACGCATGGTGTATGTAAAAACAAAGATGATTTGTGCCGCCATATTTATCATCCGCTTGGTTATTATAAGCGGAAACAAAAACTTGCTTAAAACTGTTTTATTAGCTAAGATTTATTAGGTCACTACCGTAAAATAGGTTAGAGTCCTATGAATTATCAATTAATTGGAAATAATAACGTGGTTAACTCTGAAATTGGGATAATTCTTCCCACTTATCGAGAGGCAGATAACATTTCTAACTTAATTGAGGACATTGAAGATTTAAAATTAAATGCTTCGATTCTTGTTATTGATGATTCAAGTCCGGATGAAACAGCAAAAATTGTGCAAGAAAAACAGAACAAATATAGTAATATTCATTTAAGCATTAGACCTAAAAAAAGCGGGTTAGGCACAGCTATAACCGACGGGTTCAAATTTTTTTTGTCATTAAAACAGGCACCAAAATATGTTGTTACTATGGATGCTGACTATTCCCACAACCCTAAAGCTATCCCGCAACTCATATCAAGCATGTACGAGTCTGATTACGGAATAGTAATAGGTAGCAGATACATCAAGGGCGGCAACGTGAAAGGCTGGCCTTTCACTAGAAAAGTAATTAGTCGAATTGCTAACTTTATCGCCAAGTTATCCCTTGGCTTAAAACCTCACGATTGCACCAGCGGCTTTCGTTGCTACTCCACCAAGTTTCTGAGAGCAGCCATTAGCAACTTGCACAGCCACACTTATGAGATTCAAATAGAAACCATAAGACAAGCCGTTTTAAGGAATTTTAACGTAAAAGAAACGCCGATTTTATTTGTTAACCGAAAACGAGGAAAATCCAAACTCTCTTTGACTGAAATCAGAAGCTACCTAACATATACATTAAACGCAATCTCGCGTTCATAAACTTGGTTAGCCAACATTTATTTTAGTTAATAGCAAAATTAATACCCATTGGTTGCTATTTCGACTAAAGGATGGCGCATTTGACGAAACACTTTGGCACAGCCAAAATTCTTCTTTTTGCCACCCTTTTGTTAATAACACTAAGTATAGTTCTCGCTGTCGTTAGCTTATTCCCTATAAACTCAGGCAGCACCCAATCAACTGTTCTGCTTAACAGCACTTTCAATTTGAGCCCAAATGAAACATACAGACAAGGCTTGGGCTCTTTTCGCACTGGAGAAAACATTTCCCTTTTAGTACAATCCCCAATAGCGTTCAAAAAAAATTTTTCGATCGTAACCTCTGACGGTTCAACCTATTCTATTTCTACACAATCAAACATTAACTATTCGTTTAGCGCAGGGTTTTACTATTACGACGCAGTTTTTTTTACTAACTCATATAATACCGGCACAGTTCACTTCCAAGCATCTTTTCAAGAGCAAAAAACCCTTTTTCCATATTCCTGGCTTAACGAAGCATCCAAAATTATGTTCTTGCTCGGTTTGGGTCTAGCAATGCTTGTAACGTTAAAAATTCTATTCTCCAGTTCCTCAAACTTCAAGCTACCCAAGTTCAGCCTGCCATCTCTCAGCATGAAAAACCGCCGTTTCATCTTAATCTTACTTTTGATTTCGCTGACGGTTTGGCTTTTCCTTCTCGCGATAAACTCTAATCAACTGGCCACATTTGAAAATTGGTACACAGATAACGCCAGAGACTCTTATGCCTCCAGTTTGTTTCTTAAAGATGGCTTTTCTATTTTTTCTCAATCCTTAGGCAAACTATCAAGCCTAGACAATTCATACTACAAGTATGTAACATGGCCTGAAATGCCCCACTTGTACCCATTAGGCAGCGTTTTCCTGTTCTTGCCTTTTGGTGTTCTTCTCCAAAAAGGTGTTGACCCCTCATTGATTTATAAAATTGAGATCACCGTATTTCTGGTATTTGCCACTGTTTGCCTTTATTTTTTTCTTAAGAGTTTCTTACAAAAGGACATGACTTTGCTGCTTAAGCTTGTGGGAGTTTACATTATTTACGTTAGTTTGGTAGTTTACGCCGCTGATGGCATGTTTGATTCAGTTGCTTTCCTGTTTTCTTTATTTGCCCTGTACATGTTTTTGACGGAGCGTTATGATTACTTCTTTTTGCTTGTTGCTGTTTCTGTATTTTTTAAATATCAAGCAGGCATTTTTCTTTTGCCTTTAATTATTGTTGGTTTAATCAAGTTGTTCCAGACAAATGGTTTAAGCAGTTTACTGAGAAATAAAGCTGTAATTGGTGGTTTCATTTTCGGGTTTGTTAGCCTCTTCACTGCTTATTTAAGCGCGCCTTACTTTATGGCAACTGGACCCCAATTAATAATGAATGGCATCAACGCTTTTTCTTCCAACACACAAGCCTCTGGGGCTATTCAATCCTTCTCAGTTTTGCTTATGCTGGTGGTCACTCTTGCTTATGCAGTTTACATGTTAAACAAGAACAGTTTGCTTTCTCTTTCAGCGCTGTTTCTGCTCTTGCCCAGTTTTATGCTACCTTACTTCCAAAATTGGTACATACCTTTCATTTTCGTGTACGCGTTGATTCCTCAGCAGAAAAAGGAGTTAGATGTCACCATGGTCTGGTTAATCTTTATGATTTTCATGCTTTCTTTCGGTGCAATCTCCTTTAATCCATTGCAGATTTTAAATGGTTTGGAACATCTTTAGACTCTGAAATAATATACAATTGACTATTCTGGCGGTATATAGATAAATTTAGGAAGATGACTCTTTATAATACATCAAAGGGGCAGGGAGACATGGAGGCTTCTCGAGACTTCGTTTATCAAAAATTCTGCGAATACTATCGAGACCCCTCCACGATTATTCCTGCGCCGATTCTTCTTGGCCAAAGAGAATTTGGCTATTTGCTCTTCAAGGAACGGTTTATGGTTAGGCACAAAAGGTTTGAAGGAATCAGTAGCCTGAGATCGGTGCTGAATCAGACTGTTCCATCAGATGTTTATCATTCTTGCGCTTACTATGAAAACCCAGACTTTGACATGGACAAAAAAGGCTGGTTAGGCGCTGACTTAGTCTTCGACATAGACGCCGATCATATTCCAACTTCCTGCAATAAAATCCACGATGAATTCACATGCACTAAATGCGGCTTCAGCGGCAGAGGCATAACTCCCGAAATCTGCCCAGCCTGTGAAGCAACAAAATTTGAAACCAAAACTTGGCCATGCGAGCTTTGCATTAAATCAGCTCGAGAAGAAGCCGCCAAGCTAATTGATATGTTAGAGAACGATTTTGGTTTTTCTTTAGATGAGTTGCATGTGTTTTTTTCTGGTCACCGAGGATACCACGTGCATGTTGAGAATGAAGCAGTACTTTCGTTAGATGCTATGGCAAGAAAGGAAATCGTTGATTACGTTACCGGATTAGGCCTAGCAATACTCGATAAAGACTCTAAAGAAAAACGAGGAAAGCGGGCGACTAAAAAATTTAATCTACATAACTTTGGCTGGAACAAGCGATTAAAATTGGGGATGCAAAATTTTCTGCTAAGCGCAACTCAGGAAGATTTGAAAGACATTGGTTTAAAGAATAATGCACTTTTGAAAAACAAGGAAGTTATCATTAAACGTTGCATAAACGATGGTCGATGGGAGAGTATTAACGGTGTCAGTGTTCAAACTTGGCTAAAACTTGCTGAGCATGTGAAAGATTTGCAGTCGTCCAAGATTGATACGGTTGTCACCACTGATATTCACCGTTTAATCAGAATGAACAGCACTTTGCATGGTAAAACAGGACTAAAAAAAGTCGAGTTTCCAGCTAAAAACCTGCAGGATTTTGATCCGTTCACTGGAGCGGTAGCTTTTAAAAAGGGCGAGGTAAAAGTGTTGGTCGCTGATGCGCCAGAGTTTAAGTTGGGTGGAGAAACGTTGGGTCCATACAAGAATGAGACGAAAGAGTTGCCTGTTGCGGCGGCAGTTATGCTTATCTGTAAGGGAAGAGCTAAGGTGGCGAACTAAATGTACAATGAACTTTATGCAGCGTGGCTAAGAGAAATTGAAGATGCTTCGCTTGGAGGTTTGCCGCCTGACTTCTACGCTAGAATAGCAGATTACTTGAGGCGCATAAGAGAAGAGAGCAGGATGCTTGACAAAAAATCAGTTAAAGTAAACCTGCTTGAACGTGAGGCGCAGAACGTTAAGCGGATGCTTGAGGAACTGCTTTGGGTAAGATACAAAAAACTAGTAAAAACAATCACCCAAAACCAAACGTTGCCTTCAGAGTTGTTAACGGTTGAAGAAGCCAAGATGTGCGAGAGTTTTGTCACTTTCAGTGGCGCGTATCGGAAGTTTGCTGAAGGTCTCATTCAAGGTCAAACTGCTAAAGTGGAGGCTGAAGTGAGTCATAAACGAATGACTTTAAGATTTGCAAAAAGTACTCCAGCCATTATTGGTTTAGACATGAAAACTTATGGACCATTTATGGTTGAGGATGTTGCTTCTTTGCCTGTTGAGAATGCGAAGATTTTGGTTAAACAGGGCTTAGCTGTGTTGGTTGAGGTTTCCTAAGGTTTCTGTAGTTGAAGCTGGTTTTCCACCTTTAATTTTTCGCCATAAACCTTGGCTTACAAGAATGATCAGTGGATAAGAAACGATCCATGCTATCGCGTACAGTGGGCCGTAATAGAAGTGAAACGTTTGCACTTGGTTTGAGTTTACGCCATACTGCATGCCAATAGTGAAGATGGTAACTATCCGCATAACATTTATGAAATATGTGACGGTGGCACCAACGATGAAGTATCCTGTTTTAGCTTTCCAAGAGATTGGCATCTGCTGCAAAAACACCAAAACAACAGCCGTGAAAATAAGAAAGCTTTCAATACCTGCACAAGGCCAAGCTATAGCGAATTTAGCTGTTCCCAGTGGTCCTGTAGCTTGCAGGGTTGGCATGCCATTTTGTGTTACAAGCGAAGTTGTGCATCCCATTAAGCCTAGGACTCGAGCGGCAAGCGTTGCGGTTGTTGGAACCAATATTTGGAATGGAGTAAACTCCCCGTAGGGAAAAACGTTATCGATAGTGTACAGAACTCCGACTAAAGCGACAAACAAAGCGGGTAAAGCAAAACCTGCTAAACCCTTTTTCCCAAAAGAAAGGAAAATAGTTAAGCAAAAAAGAACTGAAAAAACGAGGTATTCAATTGCAAGAGGCATTGAATCGAAGAAAGCAACGCCGTTTTGCAGAGATAAGTTTGCAATTGAGGCGTTTAACCCAAAATAATACTCTGAAATCACGTATAACGTTGGAAGTAACAAGGCAATGGAAACAGCGGCGAGCTTTGCTTTGTTTTGCTTGCTTATTTTTGACTTGAAGATCTCCCAATTGAGAATAAACTCCAGCGCTATCAACCAAATAAAAAATAACTCGAAGGTTCTGCCCTTCCACATTAACTGAAAAGAATCTTGAGCGCTAAGATTAAGGTATGGATCGGCTGGGTTCAGCCCAAACAGCAGAGCCAACGGAGCGACGAAAGCAAACAATGGCAACAGCTTAACTATGGTATCTGAGTGATCCTTGACTTTCGAAAGAATTTGCATCAACGCATTACCTGCAAACTGGGTATAAAGTTAAAATTGCTTTCCATTTAAAAAGGAATGCGCCTTTCTGCCAGTTGTCAGCTTGCAAAATAGATCAGCAATAAATTATAAAACTTTCCGTTTCCTTGGGTTTAGGCTGAAGAAGAACGAGGTTCTTGTTTAATTCTCGTAATTGTGTGTATTTAGCTGTTTCTGTTTTCGGGTTGAGTCAATAACAGTAAATAAAAGTCATGTTTTATTGAACTGCAAGGTTCAAAACCAAATTATTGACGGCAAACCGAATTGATGCTAAATACGTGCTCGTAATTAATTACTTATAAAGCGGTTGCCGGCGATAGTGTAGGCGTTATTTGTTCGTGAATTTTACGCTAAATTGTAGATAAGGTAGTCTTTTTGCTAGGTTATCGGTATAATTAAAAGAGGATAACCATGCTAGTAAGTCAGACTTTCAAACAAGTCTTTGAATCCATAGAAGCATTAGGCATTTTATTTTATGCTCAAATAAGAATGCTATAGAATTCTCTATAGGTGCTACTTCGATTGGCTGAAAGTCCTCATTTTTTGGTGGATAGGTGAAAAAGTATAAGAATGCGTATGTTTCTTTTATGCAAAGTTGGTAGTGAACAAGGTGCACGTTCCTAAAGAAGTTAAAACTTACTGTCCGAAATGTAAAACTCATCAAATTCACAGTGTAACCCTCTACAAGGCTGGAAAGCGTAGAGCCTTAGCTCATGGTGAACGCCACCACGAAAGAGAAAAGCAGGGTTATGGTGGACAAAAATATCCACTTCAAAGAGAATTCGCGAAAACAACCAAAAAACAAACTCTGCGATTAAAATGTAAGGTTTGCAATTACATGAGGCATAAAGACGGTATTCGCCTTAGAAAACTAGAAATACAATAATAATGGAGGAAAAAGTCATGTCTGAATGGAGCAAACTTATCCCAAAACCAAGAAGCGTTTTCCTTAGAGTCAAATGCTCAAAATGCGGCAACGAACAACTAATCTTCAGCAACGCTGTTAACAAGATAACCTGCAATGTATGCGGAGAAACACTAGCTGAACCATCCGGCGGAAGAGCAAAAATCAAAGGCGAAGTACAAGCGGTTCTTGAATAAGGGATGACGTAATGAATGGCTGAGCGTAAGTCCGAATGGCCAGAAGCCGGCGACCTAGGAATTGCCACCATAGAAACCGTCACGGATTACGGCGCTTATGCTTCAAACGTTATAGAATCAGGCGGGCAAAGTAATTTTAGAAGGGAAAAATAGTTGGTTTGGCAATTACGCAAATGCGTAAACTGCGAAAAATACACATTGAACAAAAAAAGTTGCCCTTACTGTGGTGGACCCATCAGGATTCCGCATCCACCCAAATTCTCGCCAGATGATAAATACTTAAAATACCGAATGGCAATGAAAAGGAGCTGCGCAACATGAAAGAAACATACATCAAAGAATTCGCTCAAATCGAACCAAACAATCCAGTTCTCATCGAAGGTCTTCCAGGTTTAGGACTTGTTGGTAAAATCGCCCTACGCTACGCTATTAAACAGTTAAAAGCCAAAAAAATTGCCTACCTCTACTCACCTCACTTTCCATACTTTGTTCTAGTAAACAAAAAAGGAAACGTTCGCCTCTTAAGAGGAGCGTTTTACTACTACAAAAACCCAAACGGGCCAAACGACCTGATTCTATTTACCGGTGACAGCCAATCGCAAACAATCGAAGGGCAATACGAAATCGCCGATCAAATTCTTGTATTCTCAGAAAAGCACAACATTAAAACAATCGCGACGATCGGCGGCTACCGAATGGAGCCAAAAGAAAAACCTAAAGTTTTCATAGCAGCAACTTCACGGGAAATCTTAGATAAAGCACTGCAAGCAGGAGCAACGCTGAGCGCTTCAGGAAGCCCAATTGTTGGAACGGCAGGATTGATACTTGGTCTAGCGAGGTTCAAAAAGATAAGCGCTCTCTGTCTGCTTGGTGAAACACGCGGTTACCTTCCTGACCCGCTTGCTGCGAAAAGCGTTTTGGAAGTTTTAAAATCTACTTTCAATTTTGACTTAGATCTGGCTGGATTGGATGAGGAAATTGCCCGGGCAGAAACAATGGTGACTCGCCTGCAACAAATTGAGGAAAAACGAGCCTTGCAAGCTGAACAAACACGTAAAGAAGAAGATAAAAAGACTACTTACATTTCTTAAACAAATCTTTTCTTTAATATCGGCAGTCTTTTAGGCTGGTTGGGTCCTCGCTGAAAGGTGAAGCTTAGAGCAACTCGCGTTCATTTTAACCAGTTCATTCATGTTGCCCTAAGATATTTTTCCCGTGGGTTTCAGCTACTTTAGAGAACCCTTCTTTCACCGCTCTGACCTTTCAGTTAACAAACGAATTACCAGTACCGACTTTCTATGCTTGGGGCAGTCGTTGGTTTTGCTTTAGAGTCTGCTTATTGGAGCCATATTGATTGTTTCAGGTCTTGTTCCAGAGCAACTATTACTGGCTTCATCGTTTGTCTCGGTTTTTAGGTTTTCTTTAGGCATCCTTCTCTGGGTTCATAAATTGTTCCTTCACGCAGCAATTGGCTTATCATGCGTTCAATTTCGCCTCTGGGTATCTTATGCGTTGTTTCCAGTTCGTTGACAAGTGCGTCTTTCTCTACTATGCCTGTTACTTTTTCCATGTCCATCAGTACTGAAAGGATAACGTGCAATCTATCCCGGATGCTTTTGGATCTTCCAGTCATTATCAAATCAATATCCACTTTGTATGAGGACAAGTCAATTCCTACTTCTTCCAGAGATCTCTTCATAATGACTATAGCTGCCTCTGCATCTTCACCTGTCACTTCCTTTCGTAATGCAACGCGTGCCCTGGCTTCTGAGATGCGAACAAGCGATTCCAACTGGCGTGCGGTTATTGCCACAGGTGAACCTTCAGTTTCGCTTGCCGCGCGCATGGCTAAGTAAAAGTCGCTTAGCCGCTTTAATGCTTCAGTACTAAGTACAGGTTTAATCCCTTTAGCATAACTAACGTATTTCCGCAGCAATTCCGCATCTACCGGTGCTTCAACAGGGCTTACTCCTCTACGATGGATTTCTAAGATGTGCTGAGACATTTTTCCATCTGCTTCCTTATTGGGCACATCGCGTAGCACGAAAATTAAGTCAAAACGCGAAAGAATAGTTACTGGCAGTGGAACGTTTTCGGCAACCGTCCTGTTCGGTTCATACCTGCCTAAAGATGGGTTGGCCGCGGCTAGCACTGCTGTTCTGGCGTTCAATGTGGCGACAATTCCTCCTTTCGCAACTGAAACCGTATGTTGCTCCATCGCTTCGTGAATGGCAACTCGGTCTTCAGGCCGCATTTTGTCCATCTCATCAATACATGCAATTCCTTTGTCCGCTAGCACAAGCGCGCCTGCTTCAAGGCTCATGCTTCCGCCTTTTTCTCTTACTACCGCAGCCGTTAAGCCCGCGGCGGTCGTTCCTCTGCCCGAAGTGTACAGTCCCCTTGGGGCTATTCTGGCCACGTACTGAAGAAGTTGTGATTTGGCCGTACCTGGGTCTCCGATTAATAAAGCATTCATTTCTCCTCTTATGTTTATGTCTGGGAGGCTTTTGGAGACTCCGCCGAAGAGCAAGTACATTATGGCTTCTTTGATGTGTTCGTAGCCGAAGATTGATGGAGCTATTGAACTCATGATTTTTCTGTGCACCCATGGGTCTTTTGCGAGTGCATGCATTTTTTCCTCTTCTTCAGGTGTCGGCGGTGACGTTTCGGGTTCTTTTCCGAGCACTTCTACTGAGTTAGCGTCAAGTTGAAGGATGAATGTTCGGAGTTTTCCCATTCCCATCAATGAAGGCGCAAAAGCGCGGACGATTCCGACTATGGCAATGTGGTCTCCTGGTCTTGCAACATCTACTATGTCGTCGCCGACAGTTTTCACGGCTAATGTACGTGGTAATTGTCCTGGAGGTAAATCTTCAGGTTTTTCCTGCAGTCGGAGATCTTGGGAGTCTATAAAGGTTGATTCTTCTTGGGCAAACTCGAATGGTCCGTCTCTTCCGCAGTCAGGAGCTTGGCATATGGCTGGTGCTTTTAGGAATTGTCCTGTTTGTTCTTCCATGTTTATGGTTCCGCAGCGTTTGCATTTGAAGGCTGCTATCAAGACCATCGGTCGGACAGGTGTGGCTCTGACTACTATGCCTTCAACCATGACTAGTTTTGCCATTTGTCTTGAGCCGAGTTTTCTTAGTTGTTCTTTTCCGAGGAGCTTTACGATTCTGGCATTAATTTTTTCTATTTTTTCAGCGTATTCTGCATCTTCTATGCGGAGTTGTTCATAAGCTCCTTTTCCTGCATGCTGCATGTACTCTTCCGGTTTGTTGAGTAGTTGTTCTGCGAGTGCTTGGTCAAATCCATAAAGTTCTTCGAAATCAATTGTTATTGATCCTTTTCCAGTGATGGCTAACTGCGCGATTCTTTGGCGGTACTTCTCTTTCTTAAAGAACTCTTGAAAACGCTGTTGCGGGTCCACCGTTACCTGTTCGTTAGCCATCTTTATTTTTCTCCTTCACTTTCTAGAATCTTTGTTTTCCACTTAGAGATTATTTTGACTAGTTGTTCATAGAGGATTTTTTCCTCGCTTGTAAACTTTTTTAGAACCTGCTCACTTTGAGTTGGAGCAGAAGATAGAGCAACTATTTTTTTTAGTCTAGAATTTACGATGTCTTGTGCTAATTGCTTTGCTCTATCGTATTCTTGGTATTTTTCGGATTGCTTTGAGGCTTGATCTTTCAAGTCGGAGATAAACCTGCGTAGTTTAGGATAAAAATCGTCTGAAAGCTCGGAAATTTGTCCCGGGATTTGTACGCCTTCCTTCCATTGCACTTTAAACAGTTTAGTTGCATCCAAAACATCGTCCTCTCGAAAATGAACCATTCCGAAGCTCGCTAACTCTTTTGCCACCCAAAAATAAACTTCGTACTCATTTCCTTCATCAAAGGGACCAACAGTTAATCCAGCAAGCTTAATTTCTGGGCAGTTTCTATTTGCCACAATTTTAACCAGCGAGTTCTCATAACTGAAATCTAAGGTGCGAATTTTCGCTGCCAAATCTCCTTTCCCTCTCAAGTCCGATTATTTTCCTCTTTGTGGGGTTCAACAGATATAGCAAGAACAGTTTTAAGCATTTGCACTAGAAAAAACAAAGCCAAAGAAAGCTTGTTCTCTTCTGTCCGGAGCGAACCATACCTTTCTTTAACTCATCCCCTGCTTTGTTTTCATGTTTAAGGCCAAAGTCCTAGTGTTTTTATGGCGTTTGCCACTCTTCCCACACCCAGCATTAATGCGCCTGTGCGCATTTCACTCTCCTCCTTCTCTGCAATTGCGGCTACGTCGTTGAATGCTTTTGTCATTTTAGTTTCTAGTTTCCTGTTGACTTTTTCCAGTGGCCATTGTTCTCGGGTTAGGTTTTGTACCCATTCAAAATAGCTTACGGTTACTCCGCCTGAATTGGCGAGGATGTCTGGGATTAGGCAGATGTCTTTTTCGTATAATGCTTTGTCAGCTTCGGGTGTTGTTGGTCCGTTTGCTGCTTCAGCGACCATTTTTGCTTTGATTTTGTCGGCGTTTTTGCGGGTGATTTGGTTCTCTAGTGCTGCTGGAATAAGTACGTCGCAGGATAATTCTAGTAGTTCCTCGTTGGTTATGTTTTTGCAGTCTTTGTAGTTTTGGACGGAGCTGGTTTTTTCTTTGTGCGCTAAAACTTCCGTTGGGTTTAAGCCATTAGGGCAATAGATTCCTCCTGTTGAGTCGCTTACGGCTATTATTTTGCAGCCTATTTCTTGTGCTGCTACTGCTGCGTGGTAGCCGACATTGCCGAAGCCTTGAATAGCGATTGCGGCGTTTTTTAGTTTTAGGCTGTGGTTTTCTGCCGCTTGTTTTACGCAGTGGATTACTCCTCTGCCTGTGGCTTCCGTTCTGCCCCAAGAGCCTCCGATTTCAACTGGTTTTCCGGTGACGCTTTCGGGTATGCTGTAACCTTTCATTTGACTGTAAGTGTCCATTACCCAAGCCATAGTTTGCGCATCAGTGTACATGTCCGGCGCAGGAATGTCACGGTGCGGCCCCAAATATTCGAAGATTAAGCTGACGTATCTTCTTGTTAATCGTTCAAGCTCACGTTTGCTCATTTTTTTAGTGTCAACGCAAACGCCGCCTTTTGCTCCCCCAAACGGTATGTCCGCGATGGCGCATTTCCAAGTCATCAACATGGCTAACGCAGTGACTTCGTCTAGGGTGATGTTTGGGTAGTAGCGGATTCCGCCTTTGAATGGTCCACGTGCATCCCAATGTTGCACTCGGATGCCGTTGAATACGCCGACGGTTCCGTTGTCTGTACGGATGTCGATGCTGACGCTGATGGATCGTTTTGGCTGGCTTAGCATTTTATGCATGCCAGCGTCTAACTCTAACTTTTTACAGGCTAATTTGAGTTGAGAAAGAGCAACCGATAATGGTGTATGTTCTTCAGCCATAAATGGTTCCTTCTTACTGGATTGTTAATTAGAAATAGCTAGATAAGATTTGCCTTCGCAAGTTTTTTGTGTGTTTGGTTGATGCTTTCGTATACCATTGTTCGGTCTTTTACCATTCAAGGGTCATCTTTGTGTCTGTTTGGGTTTAGTTCTATCTTTTTACCTGTTAATTGTTATCCTTGCAAAAAACGGTTCTGTGAAGTCTTCGACTGCTGAGTTTCTATGTGAAAATTCGTCTGTTCGCTTACTTTACTGTCAAAGGGGATTTTCCAAATGGTTAACTTCTTCAAATAAGATACACAAAGAGGTTCTGTTAACTTAGCGGGATACGACTTCTCCATGTTAACAGTCGTGAGATAAATCATGTTTCTTTTAGAATTTCTTCAACGGTTTTAAGTCTAATTTCTACCCCTTCTTCATTTTTGGCTCTTGCTACTTCTTCATAAGCATCTTTAGTGTAGCTGAAAGCAATTATTACTCCACGATTTTTACCATAACGCCGAATTGCTGTTTCAAATTTATCTACATCAACCCTTCCAACACTTTCAGATTGCTTTACTTGTGTTGGTACATCAAGTTCAATCCAGCCGTCAATTCCCAAATCCCCAGTTTTTCTAGGATTAACACGACCATGAAGCTTCTCAAGAACTGTGTTTTGAAATTCAAAAGGTTGCAGAGCCTTAAGTTCTGCAATAGTCCGAGGCAAACCAATTATCTCATATTTCGCATGAAGTTTTCTCAACCTTTTTCCCATTAACTTGCATGCAGTAGGTGAAATGTCAATTCCAATAAAGCGTCTTCCACGTTTACTTGCAACCGCTAGAGTTGTTCCGCAACCACAGAACGGGTCAAGAATAACATCCATCGGATTTGAAGATGTATTGATTATTCGTTCAAGCAATGCTTCAGGTTTCTGCGTTGGATAACCTAATCTTTCCTTAGAGCGCGCGCGCCCAAATATCTTGAAGCAACTGCCCTTTCATCTCATCCAAATAGCGTTTATATCGAGGCACGCCACCCGTTTTCTTAGGAAAATAAATTCGCCCATTCTTCTCAAGTTCATCAAGTGTCGAAACAGCAAATTTCCAATGAATACCTTTTGCAGTAGGGTCTATTCCATGCCAAGTCTTACCAGATTCACCTTTGCGAACCTCAGAAGCAGTGAGATTATCAGACATCCATCTTCTGCCATTCTCATCCACATTTTTGTAGAATTTATCTGTATACATTTTTTCGTAGGGCATAAATTGTGGATTAAAAGTATAGCTTTCGCTTTTTGAATAATACAGAATCACATCATGTACCGTTCCGAAACTTCTGATTTTTCCCTCACCTGTATGAGCAGAAGTTCTTTTCCAAATAATTTCATTAATCAATGTATTTTCGCCAAAAATCTTATCCATTAACACCTGTAAGCGATGTCCAGCATGCCAATCACAATGAAGATACATAGACCCAGTTTCCTTCAAAACTCTCTGGCATTCCTTAAGTTTGGGCTCCATCCATGCAACATAATTGTTAATTCCACCTTTCCAACGGTCTTCAAAAGCTCTAAGCTCATAACCGTCACCCCATAAAACCTCATAAGCCTTATTTGAAAAGAAAGGCGGGTCAGCATAAATCAAATCCACAGAATTATCTTGTATGTGATTTCGCATTACTTCAGCGTTATCGCCACAATAAATAACATTAGTGTCCATGAAATCACATAAGGGTATTTCTGCGCTTTTAACATCTTTGCTCATTTCAGGATATTATTTTTCTTTTGAGGTAGATTAGGTTTGAGTTATTGTCATGTCAACTTTCCAACGTTACACTCGTAGAGGTCTGCTGGGAACGCTTTTACGCCTCTGTGAAAGCGTAAATTGTTAAACCAGTCTCTGTATTCGCCTATTTTGCCTTTGAGCCAT
>JBEKNP010000003.1:0-87765 GCA_049522695.1 Bathyarchaeia archaeon
GTCTTGGCAAGCTTTCTGAAGGCTCCCCTAATGTCAGGAGATAGCCTCACAACATCACCAAACAAACAATTATGCATGCACTAAGAATAAGAGTGTAACGTTAGCAAGTTGACTTTACACTAATGTATGTATTTAGCCGGCGCCTTTTTAATTAAGAACTAGTTGTGGTTAGGTTTGTTCCTTTTTTACGGCGCTATTGTGTGAGGAATAGGCAAAAATGATTTTTGTGCTGTTTTTTGAAAAGCTTTTTTCAAATTGCTTTTCTGGTTCAGAGCCTGAATCGTTTGCAGGCTGCGTACACAAAAGGACAAGGAAGGACAAGCAAGGACAAGCAAGTATTTTTCGTTCCAAAACCTAAAGGGTCCTTATTAATTCCGAAAGTTCGGCAAAGTCGGAAAAGTCGTATATAATAGGAAAAAGTCGCACAGATTCAAATTAGCTATTGAGCAGCAACGGTCAAAACCAAATTACAAACTGTAAAACGAATGGGGGCTAAATACATACTCGCTAATTTACCTTTCAAAGACTGCAAGCGGAGAAGGCGATTTTCTGAAACTATTCAACATCATTTCCGAGAAAAGTTAATTAGTTAAATTATCGTGTATTGTTGCGGCGCTTAGGCCATTAAGTTGATAGCTCAGGTAGTATAGTCTGGTCCAGTATATGCGGCTGTCGCCCGCAGGACATCACGAAAAAAATCGTGGCCTGATCCGGGTCCAAATCCCGGCCTGAGCGCCATTTCGTTTTAATCAAGCTCAGTTGATGTCATCAGCGCTGGGGCAAGTTTTTTTGAAGCTGTAGCGAACTGTGAGTGTTTTGAGTTGACTAATTACTCTGATAGGTAGGTTTTTATAGTTATTGACTATTAGTCAATAGTTGACTGATAGTCAAATAATGGATGCTGGTCAGAATTGTCAACCCTCAAAAGGAAAGAAAAGGAGAAAGAACAACGGCGCAACCTCATTGTAGACGCTGCCCAAACGCTTTTTTTCTCTAAACGTTATGACGAGATAACTATAGAGGAAATTGCGAAGAAGTCTCAGCTTGCGAAAGGCACATTATACATGTACTTTAAGAGCAAAGAAGCGCTGTACTCAGCCGTCGCTTTAAGAGGAGCACATATAATGAACACAATGTTTAAAGAAGCAGCTAGCCAACGCCAAAGCGGATTAGAAAAAGGGTTTACAATAGGTGAAGCCTATTATGAGTTCTACAAGCGCCACACCCAATATTTTAGCATGTTAGCAGAAGCTGAAAACTTGCCCGTCGCGCACAGTGACGATGTAAACGCAACGGAATTGACAAAAGTAAGTTGTGAAAACCTCGAAATAGTATTAAATGCTGTGGTCTTGGGCATAAAGGATGGCTCCATAAAACCTGATCTGGACCCGATGCTGACATCCATTTTCCTTATTCAGTCGACAAGAGCAATGATACTTCTTCCACCAGGTTTTGAGATATTTCTGAGACAGGCGGGCGCAGACAAAGATGCTGCGATTAAGTCCACGCTGCAAGCGTTGCGCAGTTCGCTAGAGAATACTCAAACCAAAAAACTGGAGGACTAAAAAAATGAAAACGGTAATCTTTAACGGATCCGAAGAAGGCGATCTAACCATTAAAGCGATTGAAAAAAGCATTGTTGATCAATTAACCGAAAAGGGGTGGGAGGTTGAGCCTATTGAACTGCGAAACATGCAGATCGCTGCTTGTTTAGGCTGTTTCGGCTGTTGGGTTAAGACCCCGGGAACCTGCGTAATTAATGATTATGGGCGGGAAACCACTAGGAAAGCCATCCAGAGTGACTTGATGGTGTGGCTGACACCAGTTACGTTTGGCGGATACTCCTCTGAACTGAAGAAGGCACTTGACCGGATTATACCGCTCTTATTGCCGTATTTCCAATCTTACCATGGGCAAATCCATCACAAGATGCGCTACAAGAAACATACAAAGCTCCTCATAATCGGAGCGCAAGAACCTGGCTTAGACTATGAAGAAACCTTTATGGCGCTGGCTGAACGGAACAGCATCAATTTTCGACCGCCTGCGTATGCTGTCAGCGTCTTCCAACGAGATACAGATCCAAAAACAATACCCGCATTTGTTGAAGAACAGTTGAAGAAGGTAGAGGTAATATCATGAACCAACCCAGAAAAGTTCTGTTATTAATCGGAAGCCCAAGAGGTGAAAGAAGCAACTCTTATGCGATTGGAAAATTCTTAGTAAACAAACTGGAAGAAAAAGGCCTATTGCCTGAAGAGGCGTTTGCTGCCCGTTTAGTTAACACACAGAAAGGCGCTGAAAGATTATTGAGGTCCGTTGACAACGCTGATATAATAGTCCTTGCCACTCCATTATACGTTGACAGTCTTCCCTCGCCAACCATCAAAGCCTTGGAACTAATTTTTGAACATCGAAAAGCGGTGTTCTCAACGAAGTCGCAGATGTTGGTTGCAATTATGAACAGCGGCTTCCCAGAAAAGGAACAGATGGATATCGCCCTCAAAATCATCCAAAACTTTGCTCAAGAGTCAAATTTCAAGTGGGGAGGAGGAATCCGCGTTGGTTGGGGCATGGCTCTCAACAGCGAACCTTTGAAAGAAAAGAAAGGAATGACAAGAAAACTTACGGCTGGTCTTTCGTTAGCTTCCGTCAACCTTTCAGAAGGGCAGCCCATTTCAAAAGAAGCGGAAGAGTTAGCTTCGACACTTTTCTTACCGCTTTTTGTGGCCAAGAGTGTGTCACGTCTGTTCGGCAATCGAGGCTGGAACAAACTGGCAAAAGACAACAATGCACAAGCCAAAATGTGTGATCGACCTTGTGAACTAAATCAATAAAGCGGTGCGCTAAAAATCCAAAATAGCGGCGTGTCTTTTTCAAATACTTTGCAAAAGAAAAATAAACCTTTTGGGTAGATGCAACCTGAACTACCGATAAATTTCGGAAAAACTTTGGCTGATTGATACGTTATTATAGCGCCGCATCACCCATTCATTGCAACGGTGTCAGTGTTTGCCAGGTTTAATTGAGCCTTTGAAAGTGAAGGGGTTAACTCTTAGGAACCGCATTGTTATGCCGCCGATGCAGACTGGAAGGGCAACTTTTGAAGGCGCTGTAACTAACAGGTTGATTAACTTTTATGTTCGACGCTCATTGGCGTTAGGTTTGCCTATTGTTGAGCATGCCTATGTTTCCCCGACTGGAAAAATAGGTCCTAAGCAACTTGGAATCTATGATGACTCTTTAATTAGCGGTTTTGAGAAGCTTGCAAAACAGTTACATGAGATCGGTGCTCCCGCAGTCGTACAGATATCACATGCTGGCGGTGTCACAAACAAAAAAGTCATCGGCACGGAACCGGTTGGACCATCAGCAAGGGATAAAACGCGCATGCTAGAAGTAGGTGAAATGGAAGCTATCGCTGATGAGTTTGCTTTAGCTGCTGAGCGTGCGGTTAAGGCGGGTTTTGACGGGGTTGAGCTTCATGGAGCACACGGTTACTTGCTTAACCAGTTCTTTTCGCCTTTATTTAACAAGCGTAGGGATGAGTATGGTGGTTCTTTAGAGAACCGGATGCGCTTTCCCCTGTTGATTGTTGGAAAGGTGCGTGAACGCCTCAAAGGTAAACTTTTGCTCTACAGGTTAGGCTCGGACGATTTAGCCCCCAGTGGAACGCACATCGAAGATTCTGTTACGCTTGCCAAGAAGCTTGAGCAATCTGGAGTGGACATTATCGACGTGTCGGGGGGCATTTGCGGAAGCGAACCTAAACAGCTACGGCAAATAAAAGGCTATTTTGTTCCACAAGCAAGTGAAATTAAGAAAGCAGTTAGCGTTCCCGTAATCGGCGTGGGAGGAATCACCGAACCTGTATACGCGGATAAACTGGTAAGTGAAGGAAAAGTTGACTTGGTGGCAGTAGGCAGAGCGTTTTGGAGTGATTCGAAATGGGCAGAAAAAGCCCTCGCAACGCTAAGAACTCACAACTCAGCATAACACCTCCGATTCCTCCAACATAAAAAAGATGACTCGGTTACTGGGAGACTTTTTCGCCGATGTGAGTTTTCATGGAAACTATTACTGACTTGTGACCCATATATTGTAGGCCCGAGTTTTCAAACAAAGTTTGGTATTCCCGGGTTGAATATATTTTTACATGGCCTTGTTCTATCTTCTTACTTAATCTATCCAAGATTCTAATCATGAAGTTGTCTGCAGTAACGTCAAAAATGTAGATTCTCCCTTTTGGCTTCAACACGCGGTATGCCTCCTTTAAAACTTTGTCAGGGCTGGCGAAATGATGAAAGGCATTTGTGGAAATGATGAGGTCAAAGAAGTTATTGCCGAAAGGAAGGCTCTCAGCATTGGCTTTGTAAAAATGGATGTTCTTATAACTTGAAGAGCTTGCTTCCACCTTCTTAATCATTTCCGATGAATTATCGATGCCATAGAATTCTCCTCTTCCATTAGTCAAATTGGCTGCATAGCGCACAGCCCAACCAGTGCCACAACCTATGTCTAGAAAATACGGATTTTCTCCCAATTCCAAAATGGAGACCAATTTCTTTTGCGTCCAGCGGGTAAAACCAAATCTTTTATCATAGGTCTCAGCTCTCGAATCCCACAGCTCTTCATTCTGTTTAGTATACTCATCAGTTTTTTCCACGCTTGGTGCTCTCCTGCGCTGGTTAACAACAGCGTCAATTTTCATTTATATAGGTTACAGGGATGGAAAGTTTGATAGAATTCACAAATATGTGGACATTATTGGCATCATCTTGGTTGGCTTGGCTTGAAAATTCTGCCACTGATTACAAAACGCGAACCCTCCTAGCCAAAGTTACCGCCGCCAAGTGTTCGCCAACGATAATGTTATAACGTGAAAAATTGACATGTACCTTAAAGGTGAATGGAATTGATCTATCAGGATACTTGTATCGAAACTGCCCAACTTCAATGGCAGTCCGAAGGTTCCATCGCGCCCATCGTTTTTTCGATAGTCGGCGTAATAGCGTGGCTTGTCTTTATCCTTATCTATGCACTGTTTTGGTCGAATGGTTTCAGCCTGTTTCAGAACATCATCGTGACAATGGTCTCGTTGGCTATAGCAGGTCTACTAATCGGCTTGATGTGGGTTATATGGGGAACCAGACACTATAGAGCTGCAAAGATGTGGCACGGAGCGTCTGACCGATGAACATGCCGGTCGGACCAAGTCAACATGATGAATCCAAAATCGAAACTTTAGACTACACATGGAAGAGTCCCTACAGAGTTGGAGGTGTGGCCGCTCTGATCCTGGTCTTGTTATTTCTCATCCAGAACAAAGAGTGAACTAATAATGAACCGAAAAGGAGTCAGCTACGACGTCGGACGCGTGATGGGCATCAACTGGCACCCTATTTTCGACCCAAAGACTGTGCACCGTGAACTCGAGATTATTAAAAAGGACCTTCACTGCAATGCCGTGAGAATCTGCGGTCTTAACATCGACCGCCTGATGATTGCCGCCGAGGACGCCTTAAAACAGGGACTGGAAGTTTGGCTTTCGCCAGAACTGTGGGACAAAAGTCAAGAGAAGACGCTTCAGTACATTAAGAAGACGGCTACAACAACAGAGTCATTGCACCAGCGATGGCCAGATCAAATAGTGTTCAGCATCGGTTCCGAGTTCACTCTCTTCATGCAGGGCATAATAGAAGGTAGACGGCTTATGGATCGATTACGCAATCCCAAAAATTGGGTGCGCGTTAAAGCTGGGGAGCACAATAAACCACTCAATGAATTTTTGACCAGAGCGAACGATGCTGTGAGAAAAGAGTTTCACGGAAAAGTCACGTATGCATCACTCATCTGGGAAGCAGTTGATTGGAAACTCTTTGATTTTGTGGGCGTTGATCATTATCGATCAAGCCGCATCAAAGATCGATATGTGGAAATGCTAAAGCCGCTTTTTGCCTATGGAAAGCCAGTTGTCATAACTGAGTTCGGCTATGGCACTTATCAATGTGCCGAGATTGCAGCTGAGAGCGTGGGGAAAGACGTAGACAACATAACACTATTCCTGCACACAATACCATTCGTTGGTCGATTTGTCCGACCGAAGATTAAAGGTAACCATGTACGAGATGAGGGCTGGCAGGCACGCCAACTCGTTGACCAACTCAATGTACTAGACAGCGCAGGCGTTGATGGCGCATTCATAGCGCGCGCTAGGGGAAGTTAGGAAAGTTTAGGGTTAACTTAACAGTTTAGGTTTATCTTTTACATTTTGCTATGCGGAAAACATATCAAGCTGATGTAAGCATCATGCAAATATAATATGACTCTCACTTCAAAACCAACGCAAAGCATTCGTGCTTCAGATAACTGGTTAAGAGACATTCTGAAGAGCAGTAACTTAGCAGATAATAGCCAAATAGTTGCTCGAGCCAGAGAGGACAGTCTATGTGTCTTGTGCAAGGGCTCTCGGTTTCTATGTGGCAAAACCCGTTGCCCAATAATGGTTAAAGTTAACTATTTCCTCAAAAGCGTGCCGCTGATGGCAAGTGAAGACATCAATGGCATGTCTCCGCCAAGCGTTTTCATTGGAAGAATCGGCTACCCCAACGTTTACGCGGGTCCACTTGTGCCGCCCATACATGAAGACACAAGCATTTACGATTTGCCTGAAAGCTGGTTTGGTAAGTCAATGGATGAAATTGTTGGTTTCCGAAGTATGCTTGTACGTGGTAAACATCGGGTTAATGTGCAAAAATTTATGGATGCGGGAAAAATACTGGATCAAACACGCGAGTTAGCCCTTGCCGACCGCAGTGTAGACATCGAATTGAACCTTACAAAAAAGCCTCGGGGCTCAATTTTCATGGATGATAATGTTCAACCGTTTGGTCCTTCAGCGCCCATCCGAGACCTGCACGTTGGCAACGCACGGTACGAAAGATAGAGAAAGCGTATTATGATACGGATTTGCGAGCTAAGCAGGCAGTGGTGGAACTCTACAATCGAGGCGTCATGGTAACAAAGATCCAAAAAGCCTTCAGCGTCGGCGCTTTTGGACTGGAAAAAAACAGGCGCTTGGTTCCTACACGCTGGAGCATAACAGCAGTCGACGACACCATCTCAAAAAACCTCAGAGAAAAAGCAAAAACTTTTCCCGAAATCAATGAATACAGAGTTTACGAGTCAATTTACATGGACAACATTTTTGATATTTTGATGATTCCACAGCAGTGGAGTTACGAGTCCATGGAAGCGTGGTATCCAGGCACCGTTTGGAACCCGAATGGAACCAGCATAGCGATTTTCTCTGATTGGGAAGGCAACGGTGGAAGAACCACGTACGCGCAGATAGGCGGCTGCTACTACTCCGCTCGCCTAGCAGTTTGCGAGCAATTAGTCAAGGAACAGCGCCAAGCCACCGCCATTGTACTCAGAGAAGCAAGACCAGGATACATCATGCCCATCGGCGTCTGGCAAGTACGCGAGAACGTGAGAAACGCAATGCGGCAAAAACCATATCTTTTCAAAAGTCTCGCTGAATCTCTGCAGTTTATTGGTGGACGATTTGAAATTCCGATGCAAAGGTGGATATTGCAAAGTGAACTCTTAAAGCGGGCGCTGTTCCAAAGGAAAATATCAGACTTCTTCGGGTTTAAGTAAACAACAAATTTTAAAAAGCAACTTCTTATACTCTGACTTGATGCTCAATGTTAAACTCTGCAGTTAAACGGTTCATTTTGCCCTTTTCACCAGGGAAAAGTAGAGAACTGTTTAGCTTAGACGTTGAGGCAGCTGCTGTTTATGCGCTTTCAGAGCTTGAGAGGGCTAAAGGTGGTGGCTTAATAGTAAAGCAACCTGAAGAAAAACTTCTATTCATAACGAAAATAGGTTATCCGCTGTGGCTGAGTCCCAACAATGAAAACGCATACATCTTCAACGGATTAAACGGTTCCAGTATTAGCGTGCATTACTTTGAAGTGCCCCCAGCTAAAACATTCATTGAGAGCTTGGAAGAAAACTCGAAAACCTATGAAGACTACATGGCTTTTCTGTCTGACCATGACAATTATTTTCAGCAGACTAAGAAAGAGAAGGAATTCTTACTGAGGGGCTTAATCGCTGGCGTGGATTTTAAAAAGGAATTCAGCGTTTACCGCAAAGAAGCCGTAGAAATCACTGGTCAGCCTGCAAAGTTAGCACCGCTTGCTCCAACCCTAGAAGAGGCAACGATTTTTTCTATGTTAGCTGAATTGGATAAGTTACAATCGTTCCTCAGAGAAGACGCCCAGAGGCTTGCAGAATGCCTAAGATTCATTAACAAAACAACCAGCCAATACATAACAGAACTCGATTATGCCTCAGAAGCAGTAAGGGACGAGGCGAACGCTAAAATCAAAGCTCAAGAAGAACTCGTAAACCCCCAAATCACCAAGCAAAATAACGAATATAAACGGCAAATAGCCGATGTGACGAGAAGCTTTGACGAAGAACTTGAAAGTCTCGAGAAACTGAAATTAAAAACCGAAAAATTAATCCAAAATAATGAAGAAAAAATCAGGCTTTACCAAAAGGAAGCGAAAACCCAAGCCCAAAAGAACCATTTAATTTATGAGAAGAGATGGAAAGAAAAAAGCCGCCAAACTAAAAAAGAGCTTGATGGAATTAAAAAAGAAACAAAACGAATAGAAAACAGCATTAAAAATCTAAACAAACAAAAAAAAGAGAAAACATCCAGGCTACAGCTTGAATTTGAAGCTGAAATCAAACTGGCTCGCCAACCCTTGCTTGACCTTGAAGCTACCCGGGATGCTAAAATGCTAACTTTTAAGCAAGAAACTGAAAAGTTGCTTAAACAAGAAAAACCTGCAATCGAAGGACTTAATGCCGCCATTAAACTGGGAGAGACAGTGAACGCTAGGTTTGAAATGCTAGGCATAAGAGAACAGCAATTGAAGAGCCCAGCTTTATTTTATGTGCCCTTCTACGTTGCTTGCTATCAAGCAGGATTATCTAAACGCTTCATTTTTCTGCCTCCATCAATGACTAGCCCAATCGGTTTCACTGCCAAACTTAAAGGTGCATTTGGAATGTCGAAAATTAAAGAACTGTTTATTCCACGGTTCAAAGAAATAACAGCTCTAATTGACAAAGTCCAAGTGCTTGTTAAACAAGACAGCTTGTTAGATAACGAAATTAGAGATTTAGGTGAAAAAAATAATCTGCTGAATACAAAATCGATTCGTGACAGTATAACTAAAGGCTTAGTTTACCTGAAACATCAAGGCTGGCTTTCAGACAGAGAGTATCAGGTTTTAAGCAGTAGCTTGGTTTATGCTAAATGAAAATGGCATTTTTTAGGTTTCAAAAAACTTATTGCGTTCCTCACGGTAGTAAACTGAAGAATGAAATTAACAGTTTAATTGGCGCTGAAATATGAAGAAGTATACTGGTAAAACCTCAACCGCAATAATACCGTTTCCACCAGATAATATTTTGCTTTTTAAAAGGGATACTGTGCCCTTCAAGGGTTACTGGGCTTTGCCCGGCGGCAGAATGGACCCCGGCGAAACCGTTGAACAAACCATTGTTCGCGAGGTCAAAGAGGAAACAGGTCTTGACGTAACTGTGGTTTGCAAAATAGGTGAGTATGTTGAGAAAGGAGTAAAGGATGATGTAGACTACGAGTACTATCCTACATGTTTCCTTGTTAAAACAGTCGGCGGAGAAATAAAAAGGCAAGAGAACGAAATCCAAGAAATCCAAATCTTCAGCCTAAAGGAACTGCCGTGCCCGATGGCGTTTGAACATGACAAAATGATTAAAGATTATTTGAGCGGCAAAAAATAAGGAGCCTTGGATCGAAAATTTTGAATTAACAAAGTCTTGCTTACTTTATTGTAGTTACTGCTTTTCCAGTACCTTCCTTACTTCACTGAGAACGTTTGAGAAATCAACTTGTTTATCGGGTTTCATGCCCTTTTTAGAAACGCTCAGGATTGTTTTGTAGCCTTTGCAATCCAGCATTTTTTCCATTATTTTGAGAGTTCTGCCGCTTCCGAAGAGGCGGTGGGTACAAAACAGGATAAGCTTTCTTGCCTTCAAAATTAGGCATTTTTTCTATAAAAAGCCACCGTTTCTTTTGCTGGACTGGCGCCTTCAACGGAGTTGGTTATGGCTGATGGGACGGTCGTTGTTATCTCGAAGATGGGCACCTTTGTGGTTTCGGCTATTGCTTGTGCCAAACGCTTGGTGTTTCCTATTCTTGAAAAGTAAACTACGCAGGCATTCATGATTTTAGAATGCGCTTGCTCGGTTAATATAACCTTCAACTCTTGGCTTTTGTCTTAGGGCATTTGTGCGTGTGCTCAAGCTTCCCCCCGGTCTACTATATGGTCCTATTAGGGTCCAAATATTATTCAACATAGTTCAACATAGAATTAATCCCCGCACTTTCAAAATGAAACGGTGCATTATTCATGTACTTTTTGGCACAATTAACGTAGAGTTAATGTTGTCAGATGTTTAAATATGATTCAAATAGACTTTAGCTTTTGGATTCAAAAAAATTATCACGCGCCAAAAAATATAGTAAAACCAAAAATTTAAGCCTAAATATTAATAAGCCAACATTCTCCTCTTGAAGCTGAAAATCACATGGTAGATCTTCTCTTAATTTATGTAGTCATAACAGCAGTAGTCTTTATAGTATTTTTCATATTGCTTCCAAGGTATGGGCCGCACACCATATCAAGGCTGACATGTCCAAAATGCAAGAAAAAATTCAACTACCATTGGGTTCCCGGAGCCAGCTTTATTTCATTGTACCGTGGAAACACAAGGCGCCTGCATTGCCCTTACTGTCATGCAGTATCAACCTTCAACATAGCATCCACCAGAATCAGCAAACAACAAGCTGCCGCTTAAAAAACAAAGCTTAAGCATTCCAAAGGAAGGGCAAAATCGTCAGTTTTTCAGAATAATTAATATTCTTGGTTGCCAATCAACTTAAATCTCCAACCTTGATAACCACTTAAAGGAGTTTGCTAGAATGAAAGTATTGTTAAACGATGGCTTAGAAAAAGAAGGATTAAAACTCTTTCAAGACGCTGGCATAGAGACAGACACGCAAAAAAGAGACCAAAACAAGCTAATCGCCGATGTAGGGCAGTTTGACGCGTTAATTGTGCGAAGCGCCACAAAAGTAACCAGGGAAGTTATCGAAGCAGGCGCCAAAGGAAAACTCAAAATCATTGGAAGAGCAGGAGTAGGCTACGATAACATAGATCTTGAAGCTGCCTCAGAAAATGGCGTAGTTGTAAAATCTGCCCCCTACGGCAGCACCAACGCGGTGGCAGAGTTAACCATAGGTTTAATGCTAAGCATTTCAAGAAATACTCCTCAAGCTCATTATTCACTTAAAACTGGTGTTTGGAAAAAAGGGAAGTTCAAAGGAACTGAGTTGTCTTACAAAACATTGGGTATTTTGGGTTGCGGAAGAATCGGGCAAAGGCTTGCAGAAATTGCGCGCCGCGGCTTTGACATGGAAGTAATCGGTTATGACATAAAGCCATGCCTTGAATCAGGCATAAAGTTCATAACAAAACGAGAGGTTCTGTCAAAAGCCGATTATGTTAGCATTCACACAGGCGGAAAAGAAATGGTTGTCGGGGAAAAAGAACTCGCCTTAATGAAGCCAACTGCTTACCTGATAAATACTTCAAGAGGAAGTAACGTTGACGAACAAGCACTATATAAAACACTTAAAGAAGGAAAAATCGCAGGCGCCGCAGTAGACGTTTACGCTGATGAACCTAAAAGTGAAGACGCTGAATTTAAGAGCAAACTTAAAGAGTTGGACAACGTGGTTTCCAGCAGTCACCTTGGCGCATCAACAATCGAAGCCCAAAGAGAGACATCAACTGAAATAGCACGTCTAATTTCAGGTTATCTTTTAGGTGGAGACTTTGCTAACGCAGTAAACGCAGGTGAAAGCATAGAGTTAGAAGAAATACCGGTTTATACCTTGTTTATTCACCATCGTGATGTGCCAGGAGTTTTCGCTAATATTGACAAAGTCTTAGCTGATAACGAAATAAACATTAGAGCAAACTACTCAAGGCAAATCGGAAACAGCGGCTATGCCATATCGGTGTATGTGCTTCACAAGAAAGTCAGCTCAGAAATAATAAAGAAGCTCAAAGCAATAGCGAACGTTTGTAACGTAAGAGTTTAAGCCTAAAACGCCTGTTTCAAGCAGGCATATAAACCAGTTTTCTTTTTTAAGGTAGCCATGCGACTTGGAGTTCTGTTTTCAGGCGGCAAAGACTCAACACTTGCCCTTCACTACGCTTCTGAGAAAGAAGAAGTCATATGTCTCATCACCATAATTTCAAAAAATAAGGAGAGCTTCATGTATCATACTCCAAACATTGAGATTTCGGCGCTTCAAGCAGAAGCTTTAGAACTGCCCCAGATAACAAAGACAACGCATGGCGAAAAAGAGAAGGAACTCTCAGAATTGGAAGTTGCAATCGCTGAGGCAGCAAGAAAATATCAGATAGAGGGTGTGGTAACGGGCGCAGTGGAGTCAGTCTACCAGGCTGAACGGGTCCAGTATATATGCAATCATCTTGGACTTTGGTGTTTCAACCCGCTTTGGAAGCATGACCAGAAAGCCCTCTTAGAAGAGCTTCTTGAAAAAAGGTTTAAAGTGATTATTTCAGGAGTTTTCGCTTATCCCCTTGACGAAAAATGGCTTGGAAAACAAATCGACAACAAACTAATAGATAGGCTAGTTGACCTTCAGCAAAAGTATGGTTTGAGCCCAGCTGGAGAAGGAGGCGAAATTGAGACAACAGTTTTAGATGCACCTCTATTCAAAAAGAAAATCGAAGTCCTTGATTGTAGTGTTGAATTTAAGGGAAATTCTGGAGTATTCTTAATTAAGCAGGCTCGGCTGGTTTCCAAATGATTCTTGTTGTGGACATGAATTGGAAGAAGGAGTCATTGAGCTTTTACGAGTTCGTATTACCTATAGTCACAATTGCTGAAACACAAGATGAATGCATCATAAAACATTTCCTTGAAGTAACTAACCAAGACCTAAGTCAATGCGACAGGGTTATTCTTTCTGGCACAGCACTCAAAGATACAGCAACTTTAGGTCAGCCAGAAAAGTTCATGTGGCTCAGAGAAATAGAAAAGCCAGTTTTAGGAATCTGCGCAGGCATGGAAACTATAGGCGTAGTTTTCGGTATGCGCTTAATTCGATGTTTGGAGATAGGTATGACACAGATAAAACTGCTAAAAGAAAACCCGCTTTTCTATGAAGACTTCAAGGCTTACTCACTTCACGGCTACTGCATTGAGCCTTCTGGGGATTTTGAGGTTTGGGCAAAATCCACAAAATGCGTTCAATTCATTAATCATAAAATCAAGCCGATTTATGGTGCTCTTTTTCATCCCGAAGTGAGAAACCCTGAATTAATCAAACGTTTCATTCTCTTGGAAAGTTAGCGCCTGATTAGATACCGCTGGAAAAGTAGACAACAGAAACTTAATTACTAAGCAAACCAAATTTAAAGTATACTACTTTTGTGGTTAAGTGAAGTGATTTTAACATGATAAACAAACTGCCAATAGAAAAGCTCAGAAAAGAATGTGATACTAATTTTATGCAGTGCAAATCAACCCATGACCTTGCTCCTTTAAGTGAAATTATAGGCCAAGAAAGAGCCGTTCGAGCGTTAAAATTTGGTCTCGGCATAAAAGATCACGGTTTTAACATGTATGTTGCAGGTTACCCTGGAACAGGTAGAAAATCCACTGTTAAAAACTTCGTAGAAGCACAAGCTAAAAATCAGCCAGTTCCACCTGACTGGTGTTATGTCAATAATTTTGCTAACCCGTATGAGCCGAAAGCTATTCAGCTACCAGCAGGAAAAGGAAAAGAATTTAGAGATGATTTAAAAAATTTTATTGAAAATGTTGTTCGGAATGCGCTTCCTAAAGCTTTTGAAAGTGAAGATTACGTTGCAAGAAGAGATACCACAATCCAAGGGCTAGAAAATCAAAGAAAACAGTTAATTGACGAATTAAACCAGAAGGCTCAAAGCGAAGGCTTTGTAATTCAAACAACACCTATTGGCCTGCTACTTATTCCAGTATTAGATGGCAAACCGCTCAGCGAAGAAGAAATGTTAGCGTTGCCTCAAAAAATGAAGGATAAAATCCAAGAAAAAAGGGAAAAGTTGGAAGGCGAATTCAGAAACACAATGCGGCAGCTAATAGATATGGAAAGAAAAATTCATGAGGCATTAAAGAAACTCAACAAAGAAGTTGCCCTCTACACTATTGGCAATCAAGTGGAAAGCCTAATCGAGAAGTACAAAGACACCATGGAAGTAGCAACCTACCTAAAAGACGTACAAAATGACATTCTGGATAATCTGCAGCAGTTTATTAAAAGAAGCGAGCCCCAACAGCAATTTCCATTCCCAATGCCTTGGATGAAAGAAGAACCGTACAAGAAATATGAGGTAAATGTAGTCATTGATAACTCGGATACTAAGGGTGCGCCTGTAGTCATGGAAACCAACCCTACATACCCTAACCTTCTTGGCAAGACAGAGAAGGAAGCTCAGTTTGGAGCTCTAACCACTGACTTCAGCATGATCAGGGGAGGGTCCATACACAAAGCCAACGGCGGATACTTGATTATTCCTGTTGAGGAGTTATTGAGAGACCCGTTCTCCTATGACGGCTTGAAACGAGATCTCAGAGATAGAAACATAGCTATAGCAGAACCCGAAGAACGTTATGGTTTTCTCAGTGTTAAAACCCTTAAACCTCAACCTATTCCTTTAACAGCCAAAGTAATCCTAATTGGTGATCCCTACGTTTACCAATTACTATTCCAGTTGGACACTGATTTTAGAGAGCTTTTCAAAATTAAAGCCGAATTTGACACACTGATGGACAGAACTGATGATACGGTAACACAATATGCCGCTTGGGTATGCACCTTCTGTGAAAAAGAAAACCTCAAACACCTCGAGGGCACAGGAGCAGCTAAACTGGTAGAGCACAGCTCAAGAATTGCGGACGACCAATACAAGCTATCAACGCAATTCGCACTTATTGCCGATATTATTCGCGAAGCAAACTATTATGCTTCACAAGAAAATGCCGAATTCATAAACGGAAATCACGTCAAAAAAGCGATAGAAGAAAAAGTTTACCGCTCAAAACTCATCCAAGAAAAAATTCAAGAGATGATAACACGCGGGTTCTTCCTAATAGATACCCTTGAAGAAAGGGTAGGGCAAGTAAATGGCTTATCCGTTATGGGACAAGGCGACTTTGCCTTCGGCTCCCCCTCACGGGTAACGACAAGTATTGGATTAGGCAGAGAAGGAGTAATCGACATTGAAAGAGAAGCTAAAATGGGCGGACCCATACACACAAAAGGTGTTTTAATTCTCAGCGGCTACCTAAATGACAGATACGCTAGGGACAAACTGCTGAGTCTTTCAGCAAGAGTTGTTTTTGAGCAGAGTTATGGAGGGGTCGAAGGTGACAGCGCTTCAAGCACCGAATTATACTCGATTTTATCAGCGCTTTCTGGACTGCCAATAAAGCAGAACATAGCAGTAACTGGCTCAGTTAATCAGAAAGGTGAAGTCCAAGCCATAGGGGGCGTAAACGAGAAAATTGAAGGTTTCTTTGAAGTCTGCAAGCTTAGGGGTTTCACTGGACAGCAAGGAGTAATGATACCGGAAAGCAACGTGCAAAACCTGATGCTTAAAGAAGAAGTTGTTGAAGCAGCGAAAGCAGGCAAATTTAGCATCTACTCAGTCAAAACAATTGATGAAGGCATAGAGGTTCTTACTGGAACAAAAGCAGGGCAAAGAGGTGCAGATGGAACTTTTGAGGAAGGAACAGTGAATTACCTTGTAGACAAACAACTTAAGGACATGGCAGATAAACTCAAAGATTTTCCACCCTTCCAGATACAACAGAAAAAAATCGAAAGCTAAACCTAAGACACTGAAAGAAGTTTTACCTCTTCCTTTTTTCATGCGCCTACAATTAGCATGCAAAGACTTGTTTACAAGCCTCTAACTTGGGTATAGCCTAAATTTCTTTTTGATAAAGAAATTCATAAACAAAAAATGACCTACTGAGAGCTCAAAGGTAATTAGTGATTTTGAATCTTTATTCTAAGTTATCAAAGCTTATTTTGCCAGCCCGCTAAAAGATAGTCAGGGTTCAAAGTTGGCAGCCTCAAAACGCAAACATAGACGCAATAGCTCCATGGTAATCATGCTTCTTCCAGAAATACTCTTCATATTCCTCATTGGATGGTGCATGTACTGCATCGGCGACCAAAAAAGACCAGACAAGATACAGCGCAAACCACTCAAAAAAGACAATGTAACCATTATGCCTATAGTTTACGAAGAAACACAAGAAATAATAAATGAATAATGCAAAAAGCAACCGCTTCTTTTAATCATTCGCAACTCCGCAGTTTGTATTTTCTAGCGAAGCTCGCTCGCTTGTTGTTGCAATTACACAGTCACAATTCCATTTATACTGCGCAAAGTCTTGTTAATTTGCGAGAAATAGCCATCCAAGAGGTACACCCATACTTGGCGGATCAGCTGTTAAACGAGGCGCGGGTTGCCGTACCCTGACAATCAGGTCCTCTTTTTAATTCGCGTCTTGGGTTAACAAAGGCGATCCGCCAAACCTGCTTTTGGTTACTGCTTGCATGGAATCTAGCCGCTTTTTTGTATTAAATTTATTAAGCCTCAGAGGTAATGCTATTTTTCGTGAGCCAAATTGAGCTATAAAGCAAACATGCATCCTGCAGTTAGCAAAGCAGAAATTGAAATATTCAAAGCCTTAAGCATGGCTGGGTTAACCAGTGGCATGGTAACACAGAAAACAATTATTCTGAAATCAACTATTCCTGACTTTTGCTGGATGAACAAGCTGAAAATCGTTTACTTAGATGGCACACCCGTGCATTCTAGTGATAAACAGCAAGAGCGCGATAACCAAATCGATGAACTTTTGGAAGCTCAAGGCTGGGATGTGCTCAGAATTCCCTATCAACCGCCCTTAACAGAGAAAGGATTGCAAGAAATTATAGTAACCATAAAGCGTTTCCTAAACGTGGACAACGAAACATAGGGCTTTCGGATAAATTGATTGCTTACAAAGCTTAAAGTCATAAAAAGATATTTATCTGTAAGAGATAACCATTTTCCGAATGCTCCGGTAGTATAGTCCGGTCAAACCTTACTAAGATTTCTTATTAAGGGACTAAGTATAGCGGCCTCTCGAGTCGCGGACCCGGGTCCAAATCCCGGCCGGAGCACCATTTTACTTAGTTTCACCGTGAAGTTTTTTCTTAGTGAATCTGTTGCTATAAATAAGCTTGCTCTTTTCTGAAAATCTGTCAGTTCGTTTGTGTGGTAGACAACCCCTTCTATTCGAGCTTCCTGCCTTCTTCGTAATATTTGATAGCTTTTTCCAAGTCAATACTGGAGGTGTCAACGCCAGAATCTTTCAGCTTCTCGGCCAGTTTTTTCATTGGCACTACTCCACCTTCAACTATTTTTAATCGATCAATGTAGCTTGCTAAGACTTTGTGGACGACTTCGCTCCACTTGACTTCCGAATAGCGCTTCATCTCTTCGCAAAGTTCTTGTGGGATTGAGATAGTTATGTTTACCATGCAAATAATTATTTGAATGCTCCATAATTAAATTATCCGATGGCTTTTCCAAAAAGAAAATTATTTGTATGTGAATGTTGAGCATAGTTCTTCCACAGTTCGGTTTAGCGTTAGTTCCGCCATGTTTTTGCTGTAATCCATTATACGTCTTGAACTGTCAAAGATTAAGCGCAGTACCGAAGCTATGTTTGGGTCTAGTTTTTTGCTTGACATCAGCATGATTAACTCGTTTTCTAGCGGAGTTAGGGATTCGCGTTTTGAAATTAGTTTTTCTGCGTCTTTGTATTCTCTTTTGAAGAGTGCTTTTATTGCGTCGTCATATAGCTGGTTTGCGTGCGAGCTGAAATTGACTAGTTGATTGAATATTTCTTCGTCTATTGGGTCTTTTATGAACAGCGTTTCATCGTCGATTAGTTTTTGCAGTGAACCCAGGTTGTTTATGATGTTCATGGCGTTTAGGGCAATGCTTTCGATGTCGTTTACTGCTATGCGGTATAAGAGAAACTCTTTGGGTGTTCTAAAGCCGAGTTCTCGGTATAGGTTGCGTTCTATCCCATATTTTAGCTGGCGAACAATGTATAATCCCAAGCGGTTTACGTCATTGTGGGCGTTGATTACGCTGTCAAATAAAGTGGTGCTTCTGTCTTTTAGGGCCGAGATGGCGTCTCTGTTGGCGGAGAGTGCTACGATAGCCATTCTTCTAACAGCTTTTTCTATGGGGAATTCTGACTGTTTTATTAGGATTTGCAGGGTGATTTCGTCTGGTGTTTCATCGATTATTTCTGAACCAAGAAAGTTGTCTCGAGCCAAGTTTTTTATTTCGTTTTTGTATTTTGCTGCGTCTTGCGTGTTTTTGAAGTGGACTCTTATTATGTCAGCGCCTATGGCGTATAATGCGCGGATCATGCGCAGCGTAGATTGTGTGAGTTCTTTCGGGTCTACGTTTATGAAGTATTCTTTGAGTTTGGATGCGTTGTCTCTGCCTTCTTTTTCCTTGATTTTTCTTGGAACCAGCGTTAGTGTGGAGTCTGGTTGGATGTTGAATGCTATTTCGCTGCCTCGTTTTAACTCTAGGTCTTCAACCCATTCTTTCGGTAGGGATATTATGTATGATCCTCTTCCTGTGCATTGGACTTTTCTATAGCCTAGGTCTTTTTCTGCCAAAAACTCACCTGATATATGTTTCATTTAGATAACGTAGTTCATGAAGTTGCATATAAATGATTATCAACAAAGTTATATAGAATACATGCCATTCCAATGGGCTAACACTAATTAAAAAGGGGTAAAAATGGCATTAAACACCTGCAAAGTAATAATTAGAAGTGCTAATCAATCAACCACAAGCAAGGGGGTTTCAAGCACAAGCGACATTGAACTACACATTTTCATGCTCACTTGTCCCCCGCTAAACAAGAAATTTGATGAGGTTTAACTGAATGAAAAGAATAATCGCAAAGCAAGAAGTATGCATGGGCTGCGGACTATGCGAAGTCTACTGCACAGTCCAACATTCAAAATCAAAAGACATAATCAAAGCTTACAACAGCGAGTACCCTAAACCAATAAGTCGAGTAAAACTAGAAGTAAACAAGCCCGTCTCCTTCGCCATCCAATGCCGACACTGCCAAGACGCACCATGCGTTACCGCTTGCTTATCAGGCGCAATGCAAAAAGATGAAAAAACAGGCTTGGTCACGCATAACGCTGAGAAATGCATGGGTTGTTGGACCTGCATAATGGTTTGTCCGTATGGCGCCATAATAATGGATAAGGAAGGCAAAGTGGTCGCCAAATGTGATTTATGCCAAGGTTTTGATGAGCCAGCATGCGTTGCTAACTGCCCCAACGAAGCGTTGGTATTTAGAGAGGTGAAACCCTAAATGGCAAAGTACGTGATTGTTGGCGCTTCAGCAGCAGGCATTGGCGCAGTTGAAGCCATCCGAGAAGTAGACCAGACAGGAAGCATAGCCATAATTTCTGAAGAGCCTTGCCCACAGTACAGTCGTCCAATGATTAGCGACTTTGTCAGCGGTAAAGCAGACTTCCATAAGATGAAGTGCCGAACCGACGAGTTCTGGAAAGAAAACAACGTAGAAGCCTTAACAGGCAAAAAAGCTATAGCCCTAAACATCACCGAGAAAACAGTCCAGCTTGAAAGCGGCGAAAAAGTTGCTTATGAAAAGATGCTGCTTGCAACAGGCGGCAAACCCTTTGTTCCGAAGATGGAAGGCTCTGAAAAGGATGGAGTATTCACCTTCACTACCATCGCGGATGCTCAACGGCTTGCAGCTAAAATTGACAGCATAAACGCTAAGGCGGCTGTAGTTATAGGCGCAGGACTTATCGGCATAAGCGTGACTGAAGCTCTCATGAAGCGTGGCTTAAAGGTTACAATGGTTGAATTGCAAGAGAAAATTCTCAGCTTGCTCTTAGATGCAAAAGCCTCAGACCTTGTGGAAGGCGTCGTCAAGAAAGCAGGCGTCGACATCGTGACTGGTCAGTCTGTCCAGAAAATCTTGGGCAAACCAGATAACGAAGGAGCAGTCGGTGGAGTAACGTTGACCAAAGGTGACCAAGTATCCTGTGACCTTGTCATAGTAGCTATCGGTGTTGTTCCGCGCACTGAACTGGTCGCAGGAACAGCGGTGAAAACCAACAGGGGAATAGTAGTTGACAATATGATGCAGACAAATGTACTTGACGTTTACGCTAGCGGCGATGTGGCTGAAGCATACGATTTCATCATGAACCAGAACCGCCTCTTGCCCCTGTGGCCTCTCGCAGTCTTGGAAGGACAAGTTGCAGGTTATAACATGGCAGGCAAGAAAACCATGTACATGGGCGGCACTAACATGAGCAGCCTCAAGTACTTTGGCATTCCCATCGTTTCCATAGGCTTAACTAATCCTAAAGAAGATCCAGCATTGGAAGTGCTTGTTCAAAATGATGCTGAACGCAATGTATACAAGAAACTTGTCCTTAAAAACAACGTTATCGTAGGCTTGACGCTTGTGAACTGCATTGAACGCGCAGGCGTCTTGTTCTATCTTATGAAGAATACGATAAACGTGAAAAAATTCAAGAAAACACTCCTCTCAGACGATTTTGGCTTAGCAACACTGCCGGTTGGTTTGCAGAGAAAAATGTGTGTGGTGCTATAAAATGAACACTCAAGATACAAAAATAATCAGTCCTTTCGGAGATGACAAGGATTTCTCGGGCTGCGCTCTTTTCGGCATGATGAACACTGATGGCAAACGGTTTAGCTCAAAGGATCCAGTCCGTGCAATAACGAACATGCATGACCGCGGTAACGGCTTAGGCGGCGGCTTCGCAGTTTACGGCATATATCCAGAGTTCAAAGACTACTGCGCTTTTCACATAATGTACCTAAGCAAGGATGCTAAAGAGAGTACTGACCGTCAACTTGCTTCAAGATTCGATATAATCTATGATGAAGAAATGCAGACAAGACCAGCCGATGTCCATAACCCCCCGTTAGTTTGGCGGTACTTTGTTCAACCTAAAAAACATCGACCTGAAGGCCAAACAGAAGAAGATTACGTGATAGAAGCCATCATGCACATTAACACTGAAACGGGAAAGGCATTTGTCTTCTCAAGCGGCAAAAACATGGGCGTATTCAAAGGTGTAGGCTTCCCAGAAGACGTCGCAGACTTCTTCAGTTTAGAAGACTACCAGGGATACCTTTGGACATGCCACAGCAGATTCCCCACAAACACACCCGGCTGGTGGGGCGGAGCACACCCATTCAACATATTAGACTGGACAGTAGTGCACAACGGTGAACTCTCATCCTACGGCATAAACCGCCGCTACCTGGAAATGTACGGTTACAAATGTACCATGCAAACCGACACTGAAGTGTTAGCCTACGCAGTTGACTTGCTGATAAGAAGACAACACTTGCCAATAGAGATTGTAGCCCAAATTTTGGCGGCGCCCTTATGGAGTGAAATAGACAGCATGGAACCAAAAAAAGCACAACTTCTAAGATCACTGCGTCAAACCTATGGCAGCTTACTGATGAACGGGCCATTCAGCATAATCGTTGCTCACCACGGCGAAATGATAGGTTTAACTGATAGAATCAAACTACGACCATTAGTAGCTGGTTCAAACGGCGACTACCTATACTTATCGTCAGAGGAATCAGCCATGCGTTTGGTTTCGCCAAATCTGGATAAGTTCTGGTGTCCAAGAGGCGGAGAACCAGTGGTAGGCAGACTAAAAAACAGCAACCCCGAATCCCTTGCGGTTTCAGATGGAGGGCAAATTTAATGAAAACTTACGTGATTCCTGAATATTTGGTTGAACGTGACCAAAATCGTTGCATTCGCTGCAAAGTATGTGTTAACCAATGCACATATGATACCCATTATTATGACGAAGAAACTGACAAGGTTTGCAGTAAGGAAGAGAATTGTATTAACTGTCAACGCTGTGTAACCTTCTGCCCAACCCACGCTATCACCATAAGAAAGAACCCGACCGCTAACAGAGACAACGCCAACTGGACCGCTGAAGCAATTCGAGACGTGAAAAAACAGGCTGAAAGCGGCGGAGTAATCTTAACAGGTATGGGCTGTGACAAACCATACTACACTTACTGGGACAGACTGCTTCTAAACGCTAGCCAAGTAACTAACCCTTCGATTGATCCGCTGCGTGAACCGATGGAGATTAGAACTTATCTGGGTACAAAACCGGACAAGTTGGAACTGGAAATGGAAAACGGCGAAATAGCACTAAAGACTCAGCTTACTCCGCAGCTTTGCCTTGATATTCCAGTAATGTTCTCAGCCATGTCATATGGCGCTGTAAGCTTAACCGTACATGAATCCTTAGCCCGAGCAGCCACTGAATGCGGAACATACTTCAACACTGGCGAAGGCGGCTTAGACAAAAGCTTATACAAGTACGGCGCTCACGCCATTGTGCAAGTTGCATCCGGTCGGTTCGGTGTACACCCCAAATACCTTGATGTAGGTGCAGCTGTGGAAATCAAAATTGGTCAAGGCGCAAAACCCGGTATAGGCGGACACTTGCCAGGCGAAAAAGTAACTAAAGATGTAGCCAAAACACGCATGATACCGATAGGCACTGACGCGCTTTCACCTTATCCGCAACATGACATCTACTCAATTGAGGATTTACGGCAGTTAATTTACGCGCTTAAAGAAGCCACAAACTACAGTAAGCCTATCTCAGTGAAAATCGCAGCTGTTCACAACGCGGCTGCAATCGCCAGCGGTATGGTGCGGGCTGGAGCAGACATAATAGCCCTCGATGGTGTCAGAGGCGCAACTGGCGCAGCGCCCAAAGTCATCAGAGACAACGTAGGCATACCCATTGAGTTAGTCATTGCGCAAGTAGACCAGCGGCTCAGAGAGGAAGGTATCAGAAATAAGGCTTCAGTCGTGGCGGCTGGCGGCTTTAGAAGCAGCGCTGATGTGGTTAAGGCTATAGCGTTAGGAGCGGACGCCGTGTACATTGCAACTGCCGCTTTGATAGCTATGGGCTGCACTGTTTGCCAACGGTGCTACACTGGCAAATGCCCATGGGGTATTGCGACATGTGACCCGTGGATTGGCAAACGCATTAACCCCGACATTGCTTCTGAGCGATTAGTCAACTTGCTACAAAGCTGGAGCTTAGAGATTAAAGATATGATGGGCGGCATGGGTATAAACGCCATCGAAAGCTTGCGAGGCAACCGACTTGCACTTAGAGGTGTCGGTTTAACGACGACTGAGTTAAAGATTCTAGGCGTAAAAATGGCAGGACAGTAAACGTATGATTGAACAAAAAACGGTTGTGGAAATCGACGCGAAATTTCTTCCGCGGATAATAAGAGAAGGCAATGTGCTGAAAATCGATGCAGAGGGACTTTACTATAAAGAATTAAACTGCTTACTAAGACAGGCAATCTGCGGCGACGCTGAAAGAATAGAGGTACACAATGTCTGCGGGCAACGATACATCGGCACTGACTTAGACACAAACATCCAAATTGACATTTACGGAACGCCAGGAAACGACCTTGGTGCCTTCATGAATGGACCAAAATTGGTGATACATGGCAACGCACAGGACGGTTGTGGAAACACAATGAATGAAGGACAAATAATTATTGAGGGCCACGCTGGAGACGTAACTGGGCACTCGATGCGGGGTGGAAAAATCTTCGTCCGAGACTATGTTGGCTACAGAGTTGGCATACACATGAAAGAGTACCAACGCTATTTTCCAGAAATAGTCATAGGACAAACGGCAGGCGACTTTTTGGCTGAGTACATGGCAGGAGGAATAATCCTCATCTTAGGCTTGAACCTGAAAGAAGGCGAACGCTGCAGAGCTAGGTTTGTTGGCACAGGAATGCATGGCGGCGTAATCTACGAGCGAGGCGAAATTCTTGAACCCGTGAACGGAACAAAAATAATGGAAGTCGGCAAGCGAGATAGCCAAACAATTGAAGACTTAGTAAAGCAATACTGCAGCCACTTCGGTGCCGACCCCAAGGAAATTATGAGCACTAACTTCAAGAAAATACTGCCCGTATCAAAAAGACCGTATGAGAAGCTTTATTCTCATTAATTTTCACATTTTGTTAAAAACAATGATGTGGTTTTTTACTTGCTTTTGAGCTGGAAGCATTTATGAAAGGACGGTTACCAGAAGATCATTCGCCGTATTTTTTTATATCATAACGTTTGTTCGTCAAGAATCTTAACTTTGGTTTACTTCAAGAAAAATAAGCGCTGAAAAGTGAGTTGCGTATTTTTGTTGTTACAAAATAAAAAAAACTAATACAGGTTTCGTGCTTCTTTTCTTTTCTCTGCTTCTTCGTAAAAGCGCAGAACTTCATCTATTATTTCAATGTTAGAGAGCAGCATTCGTCTGCAACAGTACCTTTTCAAGCCTAAGCTGTCTAAAATGTCGCTTGCGTTCTCGCCTGTTTTGATGCGTCTTGTGAACTCGTCCCATTGGTCTCCAACCAGTTTGCCACAGGTGAAGCATCTTACGGGAATAATCATTTGTTTTTTTCCACCTTACCTGTAACTTTTCTGTTCTTTTGCTCGTGCACCTGCTCCGCCGACCTTTTTAGTTTCTTTAGTTCGGGAGTCTCCGGCAACCATTGTTCTGTCATATTCGCTAAAGACTGTGCGTAAATGAGTGCTCTTAGTCCATTTGAGCAACGCATTCGCAACCGCCATGCGCGCGGCTTCTGCTTGCCCCATGTAGCCTCCGCCGCTGGTTTTAACGTCCATGTCTAGTTGCTGCCAGATTTCTCCGCCTGCTTGCAGCAGAGGCTCCATTATTTTTGCGCGAGCGATGTCTGGTTCGTAAATTTCAACTGGAGTCATGTTTATTCGTACTTTGCCTACGCCCTGTTTAACTATGGCGCGGGCGACTGCTGTTTTTCTTTTTCCACTGACAACTAAAACTTTTTTTGCTGGCATAATTATTTCATCCTGTCGTTCCATCCAATTTCTTTTGCCATTTCTCCAAGGGTGAAATGTGGCCCTTTAAGATTGGCAGATGAAGCTTCTGTAAAAGTGATCATTTGTTGGTCTTTGAGCTCAAGAGGTATACCCATGAATACTTTGAGCCGTTTATAGGCGTTTTTGCCTTTCGGCTGCTTATACGGAACCATTCCTCTTACGGCTTTTCGCAGGAAACGGTCGGGTCTTCGATAATGAAATGGACCGCGCCTTGGAGCGCCAACTTCAAGGAAAACGTGGGCTTCTGCAACTTTGCTTTTCTTTTTGCCTGAGAACACGGCTTTTTCAGCGTTAAGGATGATGACTTCTTCTCCGTTTAGTAATCTTTTGGCAACCTTACTGCACATTCTGCCAACTATTAATCCTTCAGCGTTTACCAGTGTGACGGGAGCTTTTTTTGTTGTTTGCATTTTTTCACCGAATAATCTTTACGTTTGCGCCCTTTGGGTTTTTCTCTAAAAGCTCAGGGATTGAAAGATATTTTGCTTTGGCAGCAACAAGTTTCGCCTTCGCTTTCTTAGAAACGCCAAATGACGCCACTGTTACCGCATGGTTTATGCTGCCTGACCCTAAGAGTTTTCCTGGAACAACTACTACATCGCTTCTTTTAGTGTTCCTATTTATCCTGCTTAGGTTAACGGAGATGCGTTGACTCCGTGTTTTGGCTAAATGGTCAGCTACGTCTAGCCAGATGCCTGCTTGTTTTTCTCTGCTCTCTTTCTTTAGAAGACGAATAAGCTGGATTAATTCTGGGTTTGTTGTTTTGGTTTCTCTCATTGTTGCTCAGCCTTTACTAATTCTTCAACTTCGTCTAGTTGTTTGCCTAACGTTTTGGTGGCTTCTTTAAGGACACGTTCTGGAGGAAGCGCACCTGTTGACTCAATGTTCATTATGAAAGCATTCTTTTCCCATTCAACCTTCAACGGCGCCGGCTTTTTCGGGCAGGCTTCAACACAGTCCATGCAAAGGTTACATGCCAAGAGGTCTCTAACATCAACTTTCTCGTCTTTAATGACGAGCACTCTCTTGGGGCAAATATCCACGCATTTTGCGCAGTCTTCACATTTCTCTGTTGGAACGGTTATTTGTGGGAAATACTTGTAAGCGCACATTGAAACGGGCTGCCACTTGGCGTGAGTTTTGCCTCTTCCGAGCCGGGCATAAGCTTCAAGTTTTAATTTTTGGTTTTTAGCCAGCTTTACTAATGGGATCTTGTCTGACACGGGGATAATTTCAGGGTTTTCTGACACGATTTCGCCTGAATAAACTGTTCTTGTTCCTTCCTTTGCTTCAGCATCCAGCGTAAGTGTCACTCGACACTGCGAGCAACCGAATTCGCTTTTGCATTCGCATACTTCAGGAAGATTGTAACTGTCCAAGTCCGTTTTCAGCGGCGTTAGCCCTAACCGATGGGCAATTATTTCATCCTGCAAAATTGATGAATTTTCTATCATGACAACTTCTTCAATTGCCATTGTGGGAACCTCAGCAAGTGCTATTCGACGAAGAGCGTTCATTAACGGAACATCCGCTTCTCTGACGATTATACGGAGGTTGTTATCGTTTTTTTCAAGGATTTCTATTTTCACTTGCTAAGACACTCCAATAATGCGTTCAATACAGATATAGTGCATTATTTCAATTTTTCTGTTAATAAAGAAGGGAAATTGAGATTAGACTCTTCTTCCTCTTCTGCCACCAGGCCTTCTCGTGCCGTCATGGGGAATTGGTGTAACTTCTTCAATACGTTCAATACGAAAACCAAACCTTGCAAGAGCACGTATGGCTGCTTGAGCACCTGGTCCCGGAGTTCTTGGTCCCGAACCGCCTGGCGCTCGTACTTTAATGTGGATGGCTGTTATTCCTTTATCCCGAGCTACTTCAGCTGCGCCAGTTGCTGCACGCATAGCAGCGTACGGTGATGATTCCATGCGATCTGCTTTCACGAACATGCCGCCGCTTGTGCGGGCGATTGTTTCTGCGCCTGAAATGTCAGTTATGTGAATTAGCGTGTTATTGTAGGAGCTGAAGATGTGGACGATTGCCCATTTCTCGTTTCGTTTGCTGTTGGCGCCGCTCAAAATCTGCCGCCTCTTCCGCCTCTTCTGCCGCCTCGGGCAGGCTGCCTGATTTCTGGTTGTTTAGCTACAACTGTTAATCCGACGCGTAACGGATGAGCCTGGTTTGCAACTGCACTCTCCGGGGAATAGATTACTTTTGTTTCATCCGCTTTTGGCACTACGTAGCCGGGGATTGTTACTCGACGGCCATCTATGGTTACGTGTCCATGAGTTATTAGTTGGCGCGATTGGAAAATTGTTCTTGCTAAACCTTTGCGGAAAACGATTGTTTGAAGTCTGCGTTCTAAGATGTCTTCGATTGTTAAGTCTAAAACGTTGTCCAACACTGCGGTTTCTTGTAGGACGCCGAGTTTTTTGAGTTTTGCAAGCTGCTCGTTTTCCATTTTTGTGCGTTCTTCAGGAGTTTTACTGATAAGTGAACGTGCGATGCCTCTGGTTTTTGACAGAGTGGTTTTAAGACGCCAGAGTTCATGCTTGTTTCTTAAGCCATATTGACCTACTAGTTTGAGCTCTTCTTGAAGGATGTCTTTGCGCCATCGAAATCTGGGCGTATCAAATTTTTTACGCTGCTTCTTCGGATCGCCCATATTTATTTACCTCCTTCAGCGGCTGGTGCTCCACCAGGCTTCTGCAGCAAAGTCTTCTTTTTGACCCCCAAGGCTTTGCCGGCTCTGCCAGTAGTTTTTGTTCTTTGCCCACGAACTTTCAGGCCGTAAGCATGGCGGTATCCACGCCAAGACCTGATTTCTTTGGCTTCATCAATATCCATTTTTGTCCTCAAAACTAGGTCAGCGCTTAAAAGGTGCATGTCTTTGCCTGTTACCGAATCTTTTCGCCTGTTAAAAAGCCAAGTTGGCAGGCTATATTTTGCTGGATCTTTAATAACATCCTCTATTTTTGATATGTCTGATTCTGTTAACAAGCCTACTCGCAGGTCAGGGTTTACTCCTGCCTTTTTCAGAATTGCGTTTGAGAGGCTCATGCTTACACCTTTCACTTGTGCTACCGCGTAAGAAGCCTTAAGGGTACCTTGAACGTCTGTACCCATAATACGAAGTATATAGCGATATTCCTGTGACATGTGAAATTTTCATCCGTTTTTTAACTTAAAGCATATACGAAATGAAACAGTATTTATTTAAACCTTTTTGAGCTATCCGCTGAAGAGTTAACTTTGTGTTGAAGCCGTGAACTCATGTTATTGTGTTCTTCTTAGGTAATTTGTTTGTTTAGCGAAACATACTAATCGCGTGAAGCTAATAAGGGCAAGAGCATGATGGATACCATAACAATAATTGGCTTAATCGCCGCTGCCTTTACAACAATCTCGCTTCTCCCACAGTTAATCAAGGTTTGGAAAAGCAAATCAACCAAAGACATCTCAACTGGAATGTTCTCGCTGTATTGCGGTGGCGTTTTCTTATGGTTTGTTTACGGAGTTTACCTGAATAATTCGCCGATTGTTATTGCGAATTCTTTAGCTTTCGTCCAAGGCCTCATAATACTAATATTCAAAGCAAAATACAAATAGAGAATTACTTGAAAACACTTTGAAAAAAATAGGCTGATTAAACCGCCTTTAAATATTTGCGGCTACAAACATGCCCCAAGCACTGTTAGCACAACAACTAAGCCCGCTCAACCATGTCTATTACGTTAATTGCGGAGTTTATCCATCTCAAATAAGCATTCAACGTTGAGCGCAAAGCAACCGTGTCATCGGCTTCAACCGTTAACAAAAGAAATGAATTGTCTTTTACTAATTTTACCGCGGAGCGTCTTGTTACTGGCGAGTTCGCTTCAGGCGTTAAAGCTTCAAGAAGTGTCGCGAGTTGTTTGTCTGATGTGAATTTTAAGCGTACAGTAGCTTTTGCCCTAATTACCATTCAGTCGTCCCAATGCTAAAAGGAAGTTCAAAGTAATAAACAAAATGTGTACTTTAAGCGCAGTTCAGTTTTCAGATTACTTAGTTTTGAACGTTAAGGGCATGTTGACTGCACCTTTTTTGCCTTTTTCCACCTTTTTGCACCTTTTACTACCTTTTTATACCTTATTTTAACCTATGATAACGAAGATTCAAACGCTACCACAAACAAGCAACTCAAAACAAGCCCTCCAGAAACGGGCGGAAGGATGCTATTTACAAATGAAACCAGAACGCTAAAAGGATAACCGCAACTACTTGAATCAAATCGCCAACAAAATAAATACACAAAAAATAAAATAAAGGAAAAGCTAGTCGGTTTCTTCTTCGGTTGCCGGTTCAACAGCTTCAGCTTTTGCCGCTTCTTTTGTGGCTTCCTCTACGGTCAAACCTTTAGCTGCACGCTTAGCCACAACACCCAGCTTAGTTGTTGGAGTGTAAGCTCCGCCTGAAAAAGTGAAGCTGCATTTGTTGCATTTCCAAACGCCGACGCTTTCACGCCTTACGCGTACGAAGCCGCAGCTTGGGCATTTGTGCGGTCTTTTGAGTTCGGTAATTACTTTGATATAGCGTTTCCTAACTGTGGCACCGTAACGTGGACCTAAACCTCGTGTTGGACCGACTTTTTTTGTTTTCGGCAACTTTTTCACCAATTAAGCTTCTTGCGTATTTCAGCTGCTTTCTCCTGGGCAATCTTTGATGCCTCTAAAATCTGTTGCGGTGTGAAATAGCCTGAGCCGCCTTTCTGAACAGCGCAAATGTTTCCTTCGTCGTTGATAGCCATTGATATTCGCGAATCCATAACTTGCTCTTCTTCTAGCCCAGGATCAACTATGAGGAAATTATTGATTTTTCCCGTAGTAACGGTTACTGGGTGGCTTTTCACTGGTAACGAAGTGTAACCCTGCTTAATCTTTAGTTCGCCATCTTTGATTTCGTAGTTAGGCATTTTTGTGTTGAGCAAAGCAGCCATAGCTGCTAAAGCTGAAGCGTCAATCAAGTTTCCATCATGATTAAGCACATAAACATCTACGAATACGACGAAGACTTTCTTGCCTGGCTCGATGCATAGCTTTTCATTATCGATTGCTTTTGATTCGCGTATGCCTCTGTCAACAACTCTTGCCAATTCAATCGAGTCTTCGTTAGGTGGTCCTGGCTCAAAGTTCGGCGAGGCTACTGGAACAAGCTCAGCGTTAACAGTTAAGACTCCTTCATTAGGTGTGTCGGGGAATGGTTCGCCAGTTTCAACTTTTACCCCTACAAGAACCTCTGTCTTCCCTAGCAAGACTCTAGCTGAACCTTCAGCACGCTCAATTAAACCCTGCTCAATCTTGATTTCTCTGGTATCACGCAAACCTCGGTCATCTAGACGTTTTCCCTTTTCGATAAACTGCTCAATCTGCTTTAGTCTAACACGAGTAATAAGTGACGACATTACTCTTCAGCCTCCTCCTTAACAACCATGTACTTAGTTTTTAATGCTTCCTTCTGCATTTCATAGATTTTCTTGCACCCATCCATCGCCATATTCATTGCTTTCTCAAATTCTTCAGGTGTAAGTATGCCATCCATCTGAAGCAGAGTAACCGCATTCAAACTAGGCATATAAGCTACTGGTACATCCGCGGCGCCAAGCTTGTCCTCAGCATCATATAAGTCTAAAACAACAGTGTCATCAATTTTTCCAGCAGCACAAGCCACCACCAAATCACGCATTGGAACACCGGCGTCAGCAATAGCTAGTGCAGCAGCGGTAATGCTTGCACAACGTGTCCCACCGTCAGCCTGCAACACCTCAACGAAAACATCTACACCTGTCCGTGGATAAAGCTCCAAGAACAAGGCTGGTTCCAAACATTCCTTTATCACTTTAGATAGCTCTACTTCTCTTCTTGAGGGCGCAGGTGATTTGCGTTCCTGCACTGAAAATGGAGCCATATGATAACGGCACCGCAAAACCATACGGTCTGGCAACGATAGGTGCTTTGGATGCATCTCTCTTGGACCGAAAGCCGCTGCTAAAATCTTGTTTTTCCCATGTTCAATATAGGCTGACCCATCAGCGTGTGATAAAACGCCGACTTGAAGCTTCACAGGGCGAAGTTCATCTGCTTTTCTACCATCTAATCTAATACCTTTTTTATCAATTAATTTTTCAGGTTTTTCATTCAATCTTATTTTCCTCCACTTTACCTTTACTTTCTTTAAGTAACTGTGTTATGCGATCTGTGAGACCACTTATGTGGGATTCTTCCTCAATCTTTTTAATCGCCGTTATGGCAAGTTCCTCGTCCTCAGAGGTTTTTCCAGTGACTAAAATGACACCGTTCAGCCCAAGGATAATTTGGCAACCTGTTTCCTGTTTTATCATAGAAATCATTGAGCCTTTTCTACCGATTATACGGGGAATCTTCGTGGGCGTCACATGAAGAATTTGCCCTCGAGTTATTTTTCCTAACCCTGGCTCTCCAACAGTAAGCTGTGGGTCGTGCGCTCTGTCATACGAAGCGATTTTTGCGACAATTAAGTCGCCAGCGTTTAAAACTTGCGATAACTCGTCGTTTTGAGGCTTGAATGGTCTGCTTAAAACGTCTGATGCACGCAGGAGCGCTGTGTAGGGTGATTTAATATCAACGGTCCATCCGTTAAACCCAACTTCCACGACTGACCCAATTATAATATCACCCATTTTAGGCACGTAAAAAGCCCTAAGTGCAACAACGTTTACTTTTTTATTATCGGTATCTACAAGCCCGATTCTTGAGGCATAAATTTTGTTCTGTTCCAAGTATGTGTTTTCGCCAGTTAAATAATCGCCTTCAGCAAGCAATTCTCCTGGCGTCACAAGCTGTTTTTTTTCAAAGAATATTGGCATAATTTTTCACCATCCAATTTTATTTTTTTAAGAGATTATTTTTGCTTCTCCACTTCCCTTAGTTACGTCGCCAAGTTTGTTTAGCAACGAGGCGTATGATCCAGCAGGCAATTCTATCTCACCATACCATGAGCCGTCTCCACGCCACTCTTCCCGTTTTATGGTACCCAGAGTTTTGACTGACCCATAAGCTCTTGCTGAGTATTGGGCGGGTATCTTCACTGCGACTGTTACTTGCTCTATCTTTAAGGGCAAAATCGGCCGCAACAGTTTTACTATGTCTTTGGCTTGTTCTTCCACTGGTTTGTATGGGTCAATTGGGTAACGGATTTGCTCCATCGCATTCTCTATGCGCATTGGAGGATGCGGCAGATTCGTTTTTGGGTCAACCGCCTGTCTTGAAATGAAATCAATTATTTGTTTTCTCTTGTCTTCGACCATTTTGCGTCTTTGTTCAGTTGTAAGTTGAAGCGTTCCTTTCTTCAGTATCGTATCAGCAATTTTTAATGGATCTGTGGTTCCGAAGGCTTTATGCATCGCTTCTTCTGAAACTTTGGTGCCTTTATTTGCATCAGAAAAAATGATTTCAGCAGCTAAAACTTCTGTTATTCCCGCGATTTTGCCGTTGCGGTAATCCAGTGCTTTTTGGGGTTTAACTAGGATTTCAAAATGCTCGTTTTCTTTTGTTAAGCGTGCAACGGTGAACTTTTCACTCATCGAGTTTTCACTTGCTTGAACCCAGCTCTTTGATGTAGCCTTCTACAGCGTCGTCACTTAACATGTCCATTTTCTTGGTTGCAACAGGTATGACTGCAATCTTTATTCTTGGCGGCAACTGTCTTGCGTCTAGGGCTTTAACTAAGCATTTTACTGCGAGTTTAATGCCTTTTTCTAAAGTCAAGTCTTCATGGTATTCTTCCTTTAGAATTGATACGACAGTTTCTCTTCCTGCACCCAAGGCCGTAGCTTTGTATCCTCTGTATGTTCCGCTTGGATGTGTCCCGAAAACTCTTGTTCCTGTTTTGTCGACTCCTCCGAAAATTATTGAAACTCCGAAGGGTCTGACACCGGCATGTTGCGTGTACATTTGTTGGATGTCACAGATTCGTTTGGTTACGACTTCTATATCTATGGGTTCATCATAGGTTAATTTGTTACTTTGAGCGTATATTCTTGCTTGGTCGATAAGTATTCTGGCGTCTGAGCTTAAACCCACTATTGCTGCGCCGATGTGATCGTCTACCTTGAAGATTTTCCATGAGTAACCTGCTTCTTCAAGGACCTCTATATTTTCTTCTGAACCAAGAACAAGCCCTTCTGGACATTGGATACCTATAATGGTGGCTCCACGGTTGACTAACTCCATTGCGTATTCGACTTGGAAGAGCCGCCCGTCAGGCGAGAAAACTGTTATAGCACGGTCATATGCTCCTGGTGCTGCAAACACTGACATAATATTAACCTCACTTTACACTATACACTTTTCACAGTCTCATATAATAACTACACTAAAAACCTTTCCTATTAGAAGCAAAATAAATTCTCCAATGCTCCAACAGTTTGGGGATGATTTTGACTTATTTAAGTCGTGAAAATCTAAGTTAAGCGCGGTTTTTTTATACAGATGATATTTATAGCTTGGCAAATCAATATTGTGGGGCAATATTTTCGAGACCTCTGAAGGCACAATGATGGCTGACACTCATGCGGCAACAATCTTTCAGATATTACAGGACACAATAGCCGTGCCTAAACTGGTTAAACCAAAAAATGACCCATTCGAAACCTTAGGTATAACGATTATTTCACAGAACACCGCTGACCGCAATACTGAAAGAGCCTTCGAAAACCTCTCAAAGCAGTTCGAGGTAACGCCTCAAGCACTATCAAAAGCCGAAACAAGCAAGCTTGAAGCGTGCCTTCACGTTGGCGGCCTCTACAAATGTAAAGCCAAAACAATAAAAACAGTTTCAGAAATAATTCTGGAAAAATTTCAAGGCTCACTAAAGCCCGTTTTATCGTTGCCTCTTGAAGACGCTAGAAAAAAACTCACTGAACTGCCTGGAGTTGGACCGAAAACAGCGGATGTCGTATTGCTCTTCGCAGCAAATCAACCTATCATCCCTGTGGATACGCATGTGAATCGGGTATCGAAACGGCTTGGGTTAACGCCTAAAAGCGGCGGTTACGAGGAGGTACGTTTGAGTCTCCAGTCACTTTTTCAACCGAAAGACTATTTGCCAGTCCATCTGCTACTGATTGCGCTCGGCAGAAAATTCTGCAAAGCGAGGCAGTCACTTTGTTCAGAGTGCCCAGTGAACACTTACTGTCCATCGAATGGTTTAGGGGATAAGTATGATTAAACTGCCAAGCGAAGTTACAGAGTATTTCCCTTACAATAGTGTGAGACCGCACCAAGATGAGTTCATAAGCACAGTTTTTAACGCCGTACATGATAGACGTTCTGTTCTGATTGAAGGCAGCAACGGTCTTGGAAAGACAATTGCTGCTCTTTCTGCTTGCTTACCAGTAGCTATAGAAAAAAACCTAAAAATATTATATGTTGCGCGGACTCACCGTCAGCATGACCGCGTGATTGAAGAGTTAAGAGCAGTTTTTAGAAAACATCAAATCACAGGCGTTTCCATCCGTGGACGCAATGAAATGTGCCTTAACGTTTTTGCAGCTAGAGGCGCTTTTGATTCAAAGTCTCTTATGGATGTTTGTGAGTTATTGAAGGCAAAAAGCAGATGTCCATACTATATCAACGTGGATGAGAGAACATATGATTACCTTCAGCTTCAACAGCAAATAGCTACTCGACCTTACATGGCGTCTGAAATCCAAAGCATCTGCAAGAAAAAAGAAGTCTGCCCATACGAACTTGTCAAGTCTGCCCTATCTGACGCTAAAGTCGTTGCCCTAAGCTACCTGTATGTCTTCGACCCCGTGATACGCGCAGCTTTTTTGAAAAATCTTGAAACAGAGCTACAAAAAATCATATTAGTCGTTGACGAAGCTCATAACTTGCCTGAAACAGCTATTGACATCTCAAGCAGCACCCTATCTCTCTTCGTGATGAAACAGGCAGAGTTGGAAGCTAACAGGTTTGGTAACAAGGACATTGAGACTTTCGTACATTTTTTTAGGATTGAAGTGGAAAAATTAACCGATAAAATTAGTCGAGAGGAGATAATTTCTCCAGACCGTATTATTGAAATTATTCAAAAACAGGGAAACATTACTAATCTCAGAGAATTCTTTGAGCAATTCCACGAAGTTGGCAATTCTGTAAGGAAAAGTTTATTGGCTGAGGGCAAAAACCCACGTTCTTACATTCATGCAATGGGCGAGTTCATGCTCAAGTGGTTGGAAAACCTAGGCGAAACTTCATTCATCAATGTCGCAAGCAGATACTTCAACAAAGAAAACAACAAAACAGCAAAACTCGAAATAGTGTCGCTGGACCCCTCTAAAATCACTGTACCAGTTTTCTCATCTACTTACGCTAACGTGATAATGTCGGGTACACTTGAGCCGCTGGAAGCCTACTCGCGCATCACAAGACTCCCACAAAACACCGTGAAATGCATTGTGCCATCGCCGTTTCCGAGAGAACACGTGTTCTCAGCCGTTTGCCTCGGCGTCACAACAGCAATGGAAAAAAGAACACCCACCATGTACCAGACAATCATACAACGGATAAACGAGGTTGCACAGAACACCCCCGCGAACACTGGAGTTTTCGCTGCCTCATTCGAAGTACTAAAAGCACTACTTGCAGAAGGCTTAGAAAACGTAATAGAAAAACCGTTGTTCCACGAGCGAAAAGGCATGACTTCTAAAGCAAACGAGAAAATGGTCTCAGAATTTAAAGCATGCGGCGACCGAAACGGCGCCGTGTTCCTTGGCGTTCAAGGCGGAAGAACCTCAGAAGGCGTGGATTTTCCAGGCAACCAAATGAACTCCGTTGTAGTCGTGGGTATTCCGTATGCTGAGCCGACGCCGAGGGTAAAAGCGCAGATTGATTATTATGAAAAATGTTTTCCGGGGCTTGGGCGTGAATATGGTTATGTTTTGCCTGCTATGAAAAAAGCTTCTCAAGCCGCAGGAAGACCAATCAGGACATTGGATGACCGAGGAGCCATAGTCTTTTTGGACTATCGCTTTGCCACAATTTACTGCCGGAGCTTCCTCCCGTCCTGGATAACCAATAGAATGAAAACGTTACCTAACGAAAAAAATGCTCTCGCAAGGGAAATCAACAATTTCTTTAAAATTCAGTCTTGAATTTCCTGTAACTTCTTGTTTAGAATGGCTTTTCCGAAAACAAGCCTCTGCGGCTTAGCTGAAATTGCAGTTTGAACTTTTAATGCGCTCCGCACATGATTAATCTCACGCAAGACACCGATCCCTAAGAATTTGCTTCCTGAACCGTATAGCCCGACAAGTAGTCCCTTTTCTGGCTCTTGATTCTTTGGAAGAGCCTTTCTTGGTTCAATTGTCACTTGGCTTAATGGGTAGCACTGAAGCTTTGCGTTTTTCATGTACTTTGCATAAGACATTTCCCGCAGGCTTTTGCGTTTTTCTGCGCTCCGCTGATTAAGAGAAGAAGAGGGCTCGACCAAAATCACTGAAGTGTTATCCAAGTAAGCAATAAGAGACCTAAGTTCATCTTCAACTTGTACTCCAACTATAACGTCTGGCTTTAATTCTTGGACTAATTGCGTTTTGTAGCTTACAGCAATATCACCTGTAACCCAACCATCAGTATTAACTACTACAAAATCAATAGGTCTCTGTAAAATCTCAGCCTTCATAACGACTAAGCCTTCAATTGTTTTTGTTATTGCCATTATCGGCGAGGTAAAACCCACAAAAAAGGCGTTCTGCAACTTCAAATTGTACAGTTCTGTTACTGGCTTGGAGATTATCGCATAACCCACGGTTCCTGAGGGACCAATGTCTGATTGACCTAAATCGCCGTCTAAAAGAGCAACCCTGCATTTTCTGTTAACCAACTTGTTTACTAAATAAGTGCAATAACTGCTTTTTCCAGAATCAATTTTCCCCAAAAGCAATACAACTACAGGCTTCTTCTGCACGCTCAAAATTGCTTCAAGAGGTTTATTCCATGACTCTGGAATTGTGCTGCCCTCAACTTCTTCAATGCTTGCGTTTGGTCCTAATGAAACATCAAAAACTGCTTTTTCAAGGACAAAAAATGGCAGGCGTTTTCCTTCACGAACCACAATTCTTACGGCTTGTTTTAATTGATAACCGAACATTTCAGCCTTGCCAGAAACCACACATACAGATGCTGGACCATCCACTAAGAGTGTTCTATTGGATTCGACTGTTTGTTGCAATCAGCTTCCTCCTTGGAATAATATAGCCTGTTCTTCCAGCAATGCTTTTAGCTGAAGAAATATGCCTGATTCTTCGGCTTCGCTTATTCTTTTTTAGGGGTCGGTTGGTTCCTGCCTCACTCACCACTTCCAGCACTACTGCAGGCGGTAAAGCATCATCTAAGGCTTCGACTAATTCCTTATAAACCGTAACACCATTCCCAATTTTAACGGAAACGCTTGTCAATGTGAAATTAACGTTACCTATTGTCTTAATTATGCTGTTAATTACCTCTTGTGTGCTGAAGCAGTTGTCTTCCTCAATATCTCTTCCATCGGCAATTACTGCCAGCCCAATTGCTTCACCGGGGTCGATGCCGATCAATATTTTTTCGTAGGCTTCTTTTCCTTGAAGTATTCGCTTTACGTCGTTAACCATTTTATCCAACTGATTTTCGTCTGTGAAGATCAGTATCTTTAGGTTTTTAACTAAGTGCTTTTCCTTCTCAGTTGTTATTACCACTTTCACTTCAGCAGGCACTAACTCACCTGGAACCAAACTTATGAAGGTGATATTTTGTTCTCTTAACCTGTTTACGATTAGAAAGTAAGCTTTCCCCTCTACTGTTGCTGTAGCAACTTTTTCTTTCAATAAATCAACCTGAATGGTTATACGTTTAAGTGCAGAACACATTACTAGTTTCAAGTTTATAATCTTGACGCGAAAAAGGGTAAAATATGGTCACAATCAACACAGGCTCCACACGCATCAATAGCAACATTGGCGGAGGCATTGCACCCACAAGCGTTACTTTAATTTATGGCGAACCCGAAACTGGAAAAACAACGCTTGCCATACAATGCGCCGTTAGTTGTGCATTGCAAAACTACAAGATTCTCTTTGTTGACTGTGATAACACTTTCTCGACTAAAAGGCTTTCACAACTTTCAGCAGATAAATTCGAGCAGGTTGCTGAGCAAGTCATTTTAATTAAACCTAAGGATTTCAATGAGCAAACGGCAGTTATAGATCATATTCAAGATTATACAGCAAAAAATTTTGGGTTAATAATAATTGACACCTTCACATCTTTGTATGGCGCAAAAGTTTGTGAGTCGTCTGGAAAAGCCTTCAGTGTAAACCGTGAATTGAACAGGCAATTAGCAATTTTAGCGCAAACAGCAAAAATCCGAAAAATCCCAGTTGTAATAACAAGCCAAGTGCGAAGCGTTTTTGATGACCCAAAGGTCGGTATCGCACCCGTTGCAAACAGAGTTTTAAAATTCTGGGCTGACACAATAATCGCTATGAAACCCACCGACTATCCCCAAACAATCAAAGCAGTTCTTGAAATACGAGAAAACAAGCAAGAAGTTGTCTGTTACCTACAAATAACCGAAACGGGAATAAAAGATACTGAATTCCGCGAATGATGGTTGACCACATGGAAATAACCCAGCTAATCGTCGAAGCAATAAAATTTATTTTTCCAGCCTACTGCGCAAACGCCACGCCAGTGCTTGTCGGTGGAGGAACGCGGATGGATTTCGGAAAGAACTTTTATGATGGAAAACGAATCTTTGGAAACAACAAAACTTTCAGGGGCTTCTTTTTCGGCTTGACAATCGGCATATTGGTTGGATCAATGGAGTGCGTACTTTTTGGTTTTCCAATCCTATTTAGCGTGCTGATTCCTTTAGGGGCACTTTTAGGCGATTTAACAGGTGCTTTTTTAAAAAGAAGATTAGGAATTGCTCCTGGAGGTTTACTTCCTATAGTTGATCAAGTTGACTTTGTCGTTGGCGCAATCGTGTTTTCGGTTCCTTTAGCCATTGTAAATTGGGAATTGGCAGTTACAGTTTTGCTGATTACTCCGCCTATTCATTTATTCACAAATTTCTTAGCATACAAAATGAAGCTAAAAAGAAACCCGTGGTAAAAAGAAAAACCTATGAAAAAAAGGCAGAGTTACCCACCGGATAATTTGAAGGCAATTGCACTTTCCAAGAATATGTATGATATAAGCAAAAATGCCACGCCTATGACTAGCATCAGGTAAGCTTGCCTTGGGTTATAAGCGCTTTTGGTACTTTGATAAATAGCAAACAAACCGATAAAACCAAAACCATACAATATTACCGAGATCACAGTGTCAGATATGAATTGTGAACTGATACTTGGATAGAGGAAAAGGAAATTTCCATTAACGTAGATTGCGGGCTGAGGACGGGTAATAAGAGTATACAAGCCACCGCCGAAAAGAAATACACAGTATGCAATTCCTACAACACCAATTAAGAGCGATGAAGGAGCAGTTGTTGAAACTTTGCGGAACCATCGACTCAGCGAAAAGGATACAGATGAAGACCGCTTCTTTATTTTACTTGACATTTCCATTCTCTCCCTTGATTACGTGTTTTACTATATCTTTAGCCCATTCTCCAGTTAATGAATTTTTCTGAATCTCAACTAAATAATCAATCCAAAGTATACGTTATGCTTTCCTCCATGCATCAAATTTCTCAATAACATTTTGGTAAGTCATAAAACGCAATAAGCAGAAACCATTTTCTTGTGCTTCACTAATGCAAATTTTGTATTTCACTGGTGCTCGCTCCTTTTGAGGGACAATTAGGATTTAGGCATAATTTCCAAGACCTCTTCCCGCTCAGGTACACACGCAATATCGGGCACCCGCAGCTTTTGCAAGTAGTATTTAACGGTTTTACTGCTCCACTTTGAGGTAGCGGAAAAGTCACGTTGCATTTACCCTCGAAATAGTTTGTACAGCCAACAAAACGTTTGCCCGTTTTTTTCGAGCGCAAAATAACTAGTTTTCCATTGGCACATTTTGGGCATGAACCAACTGTTTTTTCTTCAAGCCGAGTTTTTTCAAAGCTTGACTTAATTGGACGCCTATAACTGATTCTTTTTCCTTAAGCTCCAATAGGATGGGCTTTAGGTTTTCAACGGCGTTTTGTAATACAGCTTCCTTTGTTTCTTTTCCTTGCTCGATTTCATTCATCTTCTCCTCGAGTTTTCTGGTTAGTTCAGGTGAGACAATAGTTGGACAATACTTTGATAGGATTTCACTGACTTCAAAGCCAAGTTCAGAGACGACAAGGCTATCGGTTCCATAGAGGTATTTACGGTCGAATAACGTTTGTATGGTTGTTGCCCTTGTTGCCTTGGTTCCTATATCCTCTTTTTCCATTTTCAAAAGTAAACTACTAGGGTTATATCTTGCTGGTGGTTTAGTAAAATTATTTTTCACAACTACTCTTTTAACAGTGATTTTTCGTCTTTCGGTTAAGGTGGGCAAAAATACATCTTTCAGTTGAACATAGGGTTTGTAAAATCGAAGCCATCCTTCACTTAACGTTCGTATTCCGTTCAAGTGAAAATGATTACCGTTGACGCTTACTGTTACTTTCACGCTTTGGCGAATGGCAGGGTCATCGAAAACAGCCATAAACCTGCGTATGATAAGATCTAAAATGTTTCTTTCAGCTGTGCCAAGGGGTTTCTCGGGCAGGTTCCCAGTCGGGTAAATGGCTGGATGTGCTGGGTCCGCTTTTTCTCCTTCGTTTGGCTTCAAAACGGATTTGGAGAGCAGTTCAGCTGCCTGTTTCCCGTAAGCAGGCAGTTTAGCTAGTTTTGCTAATACGGCTTGGTATCCGATTGCTGGAGAAAGCTTTTGGCTACTTGTTCTAGGATAAGAGATTAATGCGTCTAAGTATAGATGCTGAGCTGTGTTTGAAGTACGCATCGGTGTAAAGTGAAAATTCCTGTAAGCTTCACTTTGCAAAGCACCCAAGCCAAAGGGTACTGGTGGCTTCTGCTCAAACTCTCTTACAGCTATTGTTTCTATTTGGCCTTCTTTGGTTTTGCAGGCGTCCATTATTGCCGTTGCTTCTTGCTTGCTTTCAAGGATTTTCTCGTATTCAGCTTCGTATGCTGTGTTGTTTATGATTATTTTAGCGGTTATAGCCCAGTATGGAACAGGCATGAAACATCTTATGGTTTTTTCCCGATCTTCTAGAAATTTGAGGGTTGGTCCTTGCACTCTACCTGTGCTGAGTATAGCATATTGTCCACTGCTTTTTTTAACAGCCTTTGTTAAAGCTCTAGACAGGTTTATGCCGTAGAGCCAATCAACTTCATGCCTTGTTAATCCAGCTTCAACGAGAGCAAAATCCAAATGCGGCAATAAGTGAGTGTAAGATTCTTTTAGTTCCTCTGTTGTGAGTGTGGAGTATTTCATGCGTTTGGCAGTTTTTTCCTTGTTACCGCAAGCGTACTTGAGTATGCTGTAGCCTATTATGCTGCCTTCAATGTCAAAGTCGCAAGCATCTACAAACTCTTCAGCGTTTTCTGCTAGTTTAGCAATTACATTTAGCCAAACACGGATCTTTGATCCGCCTCGTTCGGCTAGGTATCTTGGAACCCAGTGATAATCGAGAACTGGATAACCCCGTTCAGCTTTTTCCTTGCTTGCAACAGTGTATAGGTGCCCAATGGCTGGAACGACGACTAAATCGCCGTTTCTGTATGCTTGATAATATGGAACACCGCCATCAACTATTTTTTTGGCTTTCCCATTAGTGTCCAAAGCCATAGCTATTCTGTTTGCGGCATCAGGTTTTTCAGTAATAATTAACGTGTATTTTCCCAAAGGCTGTTAAACCACACGCTTTAACATTCCAAATAGTTCTTCTTAAAATAAACTTGCAGGTATCTATTTAGTTCTTGTTTTTTTTCTATGAAAAAATGTTTTTTCATGTCACTTCGATGAACGCTTGCGTTATAAAATTTCTTTTTTTGCGCTTTTTCCTCACATCAAAAAACAGACTTTTCTATGTTAAAAAGCATTGAAAAGCAATGAAAGACACCATCGCTGGTTTGATGCAGAACTACGTTGAAAAATATTTGAAGCATATTAGAAAGCATCTAGTAGACCGGGAGGTGGGCTGAGCACACAAATATCTAAGCACAAAACCGAGAATAAAATACATACCTTTGCAGTTACTTAACGAGCGCTGTTTTTAGCTATGGTTATTTTTTTTAGCAACCAATAAATATACCATGTCGTGTTATTAGTCGGGGATTTGGGGTGCCGCAACGGGTTATTTGCCATGGATGCAATCATGTTTTATATGAAGGCAGTGAGCTTAAACCGCCAGACGAAATTATTTCGCAAAATGGTGGAAAATGCCCAAAATGCAATAGGAAGCTTTCATTATTACCTATAGATGTTGAAGTTAAACCCATATTTAAGCGACGGTAAACTTAATGGTAGCTCACCAAAAGCTGCGGCTAAACCTACAGAAAAGCATGGGGAAAGTTAGCAAAACCAGAATGGTAAGTCCCAAGTAAGGTTTATGGAGCACTTGACCAAAACAGGGTTCATAGCGAAGAAAAAATATGGTTTTCTTAGGTTGCACTTTAGGATTTCTGCGGATCTTTTTATCTGTTTTAGCTGAAAATTTAGAGTTTAGTTAAAAAAGGACTATATATTTTAGCTATTGGATTATAGTGCAATATAACCAAACTACGTTAGCCACCAAGTTATGTTAGTTCATTTTGGAAAGCCATAAATAAACCTCCAATGTGTATAAATTAAGAATTAAACAAGAAATCGCAATTAATCTCTGGAGAGATGGCTTAAAGTGGGAGAAGGAATTAAAGATCGACTTAGTAAAAAGCTGTCACCATTACGGATCGAACTAAGTCATGGATCAATAATCGCATATTCTGCGTTAGCTCTAATACTCTTTGTTGCCTTTGTTGTCCGCATTTTACCTTTGCGCTGGGAAAATCTCCCCGGAGGCACATCGCTTCTTAATGAGTTTGACCCCTATTATCAATTCTCTATAGCACAGCATATGGTAAGCTACGGTTTGCTTTCGCCTTATTGGCCGACACACTGGTTTAACAGTCAACTGTGGTATCCTTTTGGACTTGATATGTCTACTGCTTTGCCATCAATACCGATAACAGGAGCAGTAATCTACGACGTCATCACAGCTTTAGGCGCAAACGTTAATTTAATGACGCTTTGCGCACTGATACCACCCGTAATTGGTGTGATTTCAGTTCTGGTAATGTATTTCTTAGGCAAGGACATGGGTGGAAAAGCAGTTGGTTTATTATCTGCACTATTCATTGCGTTAGATCCGTCAATCGTGGAAAGAACATCTGTTGGATTCTTTGACACGCAAGTCCCGGGTACTATTGGTCTTATATTGTTTATTTTTCTGTTTCTAAGGTCAATTGACAACAACAGACCTTTACGTGACACGGTACTGTATTCCTTAGGTGCTGCTGCTACCTTAGCATATTTCATACTAGGCTGGGGTGGAGCATACTACATGATTGACCTGACTGTACTATTTGCTTTTGTAATGGTTATATTTAAGAGGTATAATCAACGGTTTCTGCTTAGTTACAGCATAACTTTTGGTTTCGCATTAGAAATCGCAACACTAGCCCCAAAAATGTCGTTTAGCTACTTAACTTCAGGTGCAGTAGTCCCAGTCGCCGCAGGATTCGTCTTACTTGTCGTTGCAGAACTTTTACGGAATAATATATCGATGCGAACCAAGGTTCTCGTAGCGGTTTCGTCGCTAGTTGTGATTTTAGGCGGTTTTTCTACGTTATTACTAAGTGGGCTCATTAATAGCAGGGGGATTTATGGAAAATTCGAAACAGTTATAGACCCTTTTATCAGAGCTTCTTCACCTATTATTAATTCGGTGGCTGAACAGCAAATTACAGCTTGGGGAGACATTTACATTGAATTTGGCATAGTTATACTGTTCTTCCTTGTTGGCATGTACTTTGTATTGAGGAATCCTACGAACAGAAATGTTTTCCTAATGATTTTCGCTATAACGTCACTTTTCTTCGCTTCTTCAATGATCCGTCTACTGGCGATCTTTGCCCCAGCCTTCGCCATCATTGCAGGAATAGGTATTCTGGGTATACTAAAACCATTTTACACTTTGCTAAAGGAAGCGCCACATACACTCGCAAAAACAAAACGCAAAATAGCACGTACAAGCAAGGAATACAGCGGGGTCGCGATTTTTCTGATATTCCTTATTCTGGTAACGGCCGTGGCTTTCTCACCACAAACTCCACAAACTGGCGGAGTACCAAGAGCCATTAATGAAGCGTTCGTGCCAACAGCAATCAGCGCGTCAAGTCTTCCGATAGGCGGGGCAAGCCTTTCGGAACCAGTAAGAGCATGGCTTGACGCGATAAGTTGGCTGAAAACTAACGTTGCTTCAGATCAAGTGGTAGTTGCTTGGTGGGATTACGGCGACTGGTTAACCGACCTTGGAAACGTGACAACTTTGTGCGATAACACCACATACAATAGCACACAAATCGGAAACGTAGGCTTCATAATGATGGGCAATGAAAACCAGTCAATGAAGATGCTGAATTTCTATGACAACTACAATAATCCTGGACGTGTTAACTATATCCTCGTCTTCACCGTTCTTGAAATACAACAGACTGGCAGTGGCAGTTCATCATATATTGCATATCCTTCCGGATATGGAGATGAAGGAAAATGGGAGTGGATGGCGAGCATTTCAGGAACATATGAAAACTGGTATATACAAAACGGCTACATGAATGCAACAACATCAACAGTATGGAAGGATCAAACTTCATTTGGAATCGCTAATAACCAAACTGGACAGTGGATTTGGAATGCGCAAGGAAATGAAACTACAATATACGAATTGATGAACTATGCAGAAGTACAATACTGTAACTATTGGAGTTCCCAAGTCAGTATTACGCCAAGCACAACAACTACACAGCCAGCATACTTTACACTGACAGGCGGGGATATCGCTGGCTTAGAAACATCACCATTCCAATATGGCGGATTAGTACCGTTAGTGGCTATATACAAAATCAACTATCCAGCATACAACAACGCGACCGGCGCAACAGGCACAGGCTAAAATATTACAAAAGCAAGGAAGCGACGGAGTGTTTCCAAAGGTTCCAGATCAGCATAAAGTTGGAAAACCTTTAATTCCCAACGGTTTAGGCGTACTTTACGTCCTATTCACCACTGTTTACCTTTTTCTTCTCTACTTCTCAGGATATATAAAGAATCCAGTAAATGTTACTGCACCCATTTCAGCACCATTAATACTAGCCGCATGCATTCTTTTCGGCGGGTTCATGGGCTTGCTTGATGACTGGATAGATTTGAAATGGCGTTACAAAGCATTCATGCCCTTAATCGCCGCATTACCCCTCATATACTTCGCATACGCAACACATGCAAGAACGACTATAGCACTACCGTTCATTGGAACGATTGATTTCGGTTTAACATACTTTTATATAATTATCCCATTAATCGTTATGATAGTTACAAACACAGTAAATCAACTAGGGGGACTCAACGGTTTAGAAACACTATGCCCCGCTATAGTTATCATGGGATTAATGGCTATATCACCCTCATATTATGTCCTGATGCTTGGTCCCTTGATATTCTGGTTAATTCTAGTTTATTTCAATTTTAAAGGCAAAATTTTCGTGGGCAACTCAGGCTCATTCGCTATAGGATTAACTATTGCTTCATTTGCTGTTATTTCCGATTTAAAACTGAGCCTGCTGATTTCAATTTTGCCCTACATCTTTAATTCATCATTAATACTGCTGACAATTTTCTTTGTTCGTAAAAGAGCCGGAGTTAACTTTGATGGGAAAAAGCTGTCATCTGACCATAGAAGGAGCCTAATTACAGCGATAACTTACCATCGGCCATTAACTGAGCGTGAAGTAGTTGCAATAATATCTTTGATAGTGGCATTTTTCACTTTGTTAGGCGTCCTAATTCAGTTAACCTAATTACGCAAGAAACCTTTCAAGTTTCGTTAAGCCAATAATTTCGTCAAAACTTAGACCTAAAGCATCCAAAACCTGGTCGAAAGTAGAATGCAAATAGGCAATATACTTGTCAACGTCTACTTCGTTTCTGGATGTTAACTCAACAGGTTTCACATGAGGCTCCCTTATAACTTTAACAAAACTAATCAAATCGCCCGCTCTAAGCTCTTTTCCGCTTTCCTGCAGAATTCTTGCGGCTTTCACATGTTGAGGCGTAGTTTTAGTATAACTTGAAAGTTCGTCGCCTAAAGCTACATGGAACGCAAGTTCACTAATGTCAGCCCATTCTCTACGTTTTAGGCGTGTGTAGCGTTCACGGATTATTTCGGCAATTTCTTTTCTGGCTTTCTCAAAGTCAGCGGGAGTTTTAACTCTTGCAAGTGTCTCTTTCATTTGGTTAAAAGCATCTTTGATAAAGACAGGGGTGTGTTTTTTCTTGCCTGTTAAGCCCTTCACATCTACAGTGCCGTCTTCCAATACGCCGAGATAATTCTTTTTGCGGGAACTAAATACAGCGTACCTGTAAACTTTGTCGACGTCAATGCCCATGTTTAATTCATGTTCTGTGTAACGGACTAATTCTTCGATTTGCTCTTTAGAGGGGTTTTTCAAAAATAAGCTGTCTGTGTCGCCGTAAAGAACCTGTATGCCCAACGTTTCAGCATGCTTGAGTATTTGGGTGATAGAATACCTGCCGATGGCTGCCGTTGCTTCCGCTACTGGCGGACAATATAAATCGAAGCTGGCAGCACCAAAGACACCATAGCTGGCGTTTAGAATAACTTTAAGCGCTCCCTGAGTGATGTTGTACCAACTTTTAAGCTCGGCTGGCAGAGTCTTATCTTTTGAGCGCTGCTTATACCATCGAACACGCAAATCTCGCAATGATCCAATAAGCAGGCTTTCCAGGGCACGTTTTTCTGTGCATACCCAATGAGGGGTGTCAGGTATCTTGTGGGTTCGACATCCTTCATGATTACACAAGATAGATTGGTACCCCAGGTTCCAAACCTTTATTATTGAGGGGTACAGGCTTGGAAAGTCCATGACTGCAACGTTAAAGTGAACACCAGGCGTAGGTTCGACCACTATGGCGCCTTTGTATTTTTTGCCTTTTATTATTGCTGTAGTCGCGTTTTTTCCTTTTTTTGTAAGAATATCTTCAGCATTAGGTATCAGCATATTCCTTTTTCGGTGCTCACGGTGCATAAAATTTCTTATCCAGCGGCTTACGCCTTGGCGGCTTACGTCTTCCATGGGCATACTGGCAATTCGTGATAGGACAAGGATTAATTTCATTGCTGAATCGCCGTCAAAACTGGTTAGTTTATAGGTAATTTCTGAGTCTCGCAGGCAGTAAGCCGCAAGTTCAGAGTATGTTAAGTCTCCGAAGGTTTTTTCTAAGTGGATTTTTTCTACGCCTATTAGTGCGTTGCCAACGTCGTTGAGGGTTACGTCGCGGTAGCGGTTGCTGTAAGCATAGATTTGCACGGACCTGTTGAAGAAGAACTTGTATAGATCAATGTGGACTCCGTACCTCAAAAGACAGACTCGTTTGCCTATTTCTATTGGAATCTGACTTCTGCTAAACCCAAAGTTCATGGCTCGGTGCGCTAGATAGCGGAGGTCGAAGTCGTCGCCGTTAAAAGTTAAAATAAACGGGTAATCCAGCAGGACATCAAATGTTTTTCTAAGCAGCACCTCCTCGGTTTCGCAGTATTCCACTGTAATGTCTGCAGCCAAATGATGGTTGCCTTCCCGCACACCTTCACGCTTCAGAACAAGCACTTTTTTTTCGCCGTCTGAACTGTAAATTGACACGGCGATTACAGGGCACGCGCCTTCCCGAGCGTCAGGCATTCTTGTGGATAACGGTGAATAAACCTCTATGTCGATGGCCGCTCTGCGGAATTTTGGGGCTGGGTACTCAAGGAGTTTTGCCCACATTTCAGCGTATTCACGTTCTTCATCAGTATAATCTTTAAAGAGGTTTTTTATTTGGTTTAGGTTTTCTGTGGCTTCCTCAAGAACTTTAGGAACAAGGTCGCCGTCTTTAATCTCGTAAATCATACCTGGCAAAAGCTGACGGTCGTAAATGTATGATTGATAATACTTTATTTTTGACTCCCAAACTTTAATATCGCTATCCTGTATTTTGCATCCGCAAACGCTTTGATAATCTTCAGGAATTATGTCTCTGATTGTTCCTGCTGGTCTTCCACCGATGGCTAATGGGTCTTTTGTCACTATCTTGATTAAGTCAACATCTTTATTTTCCAGGGGGTCAAACTTTTTTTGTGTTTCGAAACCATAAAAACCTTCATGATTTGTTATCCGACCGAATTTTTTTAAGTTATCTAAAGTTAAATTGGTTAAGCAGTAGGGTTTGTGACCCGTATTATCGTACCAAAAATAGATTTGCCCTGATTCAGGCTCATAAAGTTTGATAACTACTTTTTTTTGGCGCCCATCGTAGGATGCTGAAACAAAATAGGAAGCTGGCAGGTTTTCAGGCGCCACTGGCGGAAAAACGTTAGGTCTTTTCTTTTTTAGTTGTTTCGCTTCTTCCTGTTTCATTTCTTCATTGTTTTTGGCTGGAGAGAACGAGGGGGGAGCTTCCGCTTTTACTTCTTCTTTTGGCAGAAGTTTAGTTTGTTCGTTACTGCAGTAATCTAAGAGTGTTCGCGCCATCCCCTTTGACCTTAGCTTCTTAATGGTGTATGGAGACTAAAATCTTTACTTACTAAAAACTAACAATTTACATTTTGATTACAGGGATTGTGTATCCCTTTAAAAGAGCCGCTCCCTTAAAGAATAAAATTTGCGTTATGCAAAAAAAATCGCTTACTGACCTTTTTAGTGTTTGAGTATTGCCACCATAGCGGAAACTAATTATTGGTGAAAGCAGAATTTCATCGTGACGAGGAGTATAGTTTCATGCTTGTTAAAGACCCTGTTTGTGGAATGCCTTTAGACCCGTCTAAAACTCAATTTACCACGAATTTTTTGTCTAGGCAATATTATTTTGACAGCGAGTACTGCATGAGCAGTTTCATCGAAGGCGCTAAAATTGCTTACTTCTCCATGGAAATCGGCATAAACACTGACATGCCAACCTACAGCGGTGGACTGGGTGTTCTGGCCGGTGACGTGATTAGATCAAGTGCAGATTTGAGAATTCCATTAGTTGCAGTGACCTTAATCAGCAAAAAAGGTTATCTCAAGCAAAAAATAACTCCCGATGGATGGCAAATTGAATCTCCTGACGAATGGGATCCCTCAATGTTCATGAAACTATTGCCAGAAACTGCAACCATAAGAATTGTTGGACGAGACGTCAGAATCGGCGTCTGGGTCTATGAACAAGAGAGCCTAACAGGCGGAACCATTCCTGTACTGTTTCTAACAACCGATGTTGAAGGGAACGCCAAAGAGGATAGGGAAATAACTGATTTTCTTTATGGAGGCGACGAAAAATACAGATTAAGGCAAGAAATAGTCTTGGGAATAGGCGGGTTACGCATCCTTGAGGCGTTAAAAATTAATGTTAAGAAATATCACATGAACGAGGGCCATTCCAGTCTTCTTACCCTTGAACTGTTAAAGAACAACGATTTGAACGCTGACAAAGTGAAAAACCTCTGTGTCTTCACTACCCATACTCCCGTGGCTGCTGCATTTGACAAATTTTCGTACGACATGATTTCGGAAGTCCTTGAAACCGAAGTGCCTGAGGAAATCTTGAAAGATTATGGCGGATATGACAGATTGAACATGACGCTTCTAGCGCTAAACCTGAGCAAGTACACTAACGGTGTGACAGAAGCGCATATGGAGTATTCCAGAAAATTGTTTCCGGGATACCACATACAAGAAATAACAAATGGTGTTCACTCCTACACTTGGACTTGCCTCTACTTCAAAGCACTATTTGACAAGTATATCCCCCGATGGGCAAATGAACCTGAACTCCTAGTAAGAGTCGATACCATTCCCGACGAAGAGCTGTGGGAAGCTCACTTAAAAGCAAAACAAGACTTGCTAGATTTTGTCCATGGGAAAACATTAACCCAAATGGATATCAACACGCTTACAATAGCCTATGCAAGAAGAGCTACAGAGTACAAGAGAGCTACGATGATTTTTTCGGACCTTGAGAAACTTCGGGAAATTCAGAAGCAAGGACGTATTCAACTGATTTTTGCTGGAAAAGCACATCCAAAAGATGAAGTGGGCAAAAGTTTAATCAAAGACATCTACAATTACAAGGACCAACTGAAAAAAGAAATTGATATAGTTTATCTTGAAAACTATTCAATGGAGATGGCTGGGAAACTAGTGTCAGGTGCAGACATTTGGCTGAACACCCCCTTACCGCCTTTTGAAGCGTCTGGAACTAGCGGCATGAAAGCAGCACATAATGGCGTCAACAATTTCAGTGTCCTAGATGGGTGGTGGATAGAAGGATGCGTTGAAGGTCTAACAGGCTGGGCTATCGGTCCACTTCCCGATCAAATATCGGATGAACAAGAAAGAAGGAAGAGAGAAATCGCTGACCTATACAACAAACTGGAATATCTCATAATTCCAAAATTCTATCAGCAACGTGACGATTGGATAGGCATGATGAAAAATTCTATAGGAAAAGTAGCATATTACTTTAATAGTCATCGGATGATGCGCAGATACGCTACGGACGCCTATCTTTAGGCAATAGTCAAAACCTTTTCTGATCAAAGCACACCAGAAAACCTTGGTTGAACTTAATAGTACTGCTTCAAGGGGTTTCTTGGATCCGTCGCCAACTTTACGGAAGACGGGACCTCAACGCTTTGCCAATCCTTTTCGATTCTGCGTTCTTCAGCTCCGTCAACAATGACGCTGTGTACTTGAAGAGCATATTCCATCGCTTGGTCCTGCGGGTTCTCAAGTTGAAGCATCTGCTCAAGGCTTAAGTGCTCAAAGACTCGCCTAATCGGGCGCATTGAGTTGCCATGGCACGAGATAGCCACATTACCCGGATTCTGTTGAAGCCACCTTTCAAGCTGCACAAGAAAGGATAAAGTGCGGCTTTCAACCATCTTGAGGCTTTCACCGTCAGGAGGCGCAAAATCGTAACCGCGGTGAACTTTGGCAAACCACTCGGGTTTTTCGACTGCAAGCTCCACCTTGCTTTTGCCCTGCAACGTACCATAGCACCGTTCAATCAGGCGGTCGTCCATAAAAACAGGAACCTCTGGGTGCGGTTTTAGGACAATTTCAAGGGTGCTTTTGGCTCTCAAAAGGTGTGATGTAAATGCATAATCAATTTTTTCTTGCTTAAGTTGTTTAGCAACATCCTGCGCCTGCAAAAGTCCTTTTGGAGTTAAGTCTGGGTCACGCCAGCCTGAGAATATGCCGTTGCTATTATCTGTAGTCTCAGCGTGTCGAAAGACGAACAGATTGCAGATCATAAACTTTTTTCACCAAAATGTCGTAAGCACTGAGGATGCCGCAAATTCTCTTAACTCTTTTATGTTATGTATCTCTATTGAGTTGCTGGCGTGTTTCATAGCGGTTCTCACGCCCTCGGTAAACAAGACAGTTTCTTCATCATCAACCAGATGCATCTTATGAAGTTGGTTTGCAACTTCGGATATTCGGTCTTTTTCTTCGTTGTAGTTTATGAGAACTGGGTATACGCCGAATATTAGTTCCAGTTGTTTTTTGACTTTGATTTCAGGGGTAACAGCAATTATCGGCTGTGCAATCTTGAAGCGAGCTATCATTCGGGCTGTGTAGCCTGACCGCGTCAAGGTGATAACTTTGTGAATCGGCATACTTTGACATATATCCTGGATTGCCCTGCTTACCGTGTCAGAAATGGTGATAAACGGTGTACATTCAACGTTGCTTTTAACGGCTTTCTCAGTTTCATTCGCTATGCGAGTAATCATCTTAACAGCATCCACAGGATATTGACCAACCGCTGTTTCTCCAGAAAGCATAATAGCATCTGACCCGTCAAGAATAGCGTTTGCAACATCACTGACTTCAGCCCTGGTTGGACACGGTTGATTAATCATCGATTCAAGCATCTCTGTCGCAGTGACAACAAGCTTACCCTTCTGATTGCATAATTTGATAAGGGATTTCTGAACCAAAGGCACTCTTTCAGGTTCGATTTCAACGCCCAAATCGCCTCTTGCAACCATTAACCCACTAGAGATTTCCAAAATCCCTTCTACGTTTTGCACGCCCTCAAAGTTCTCAATCTTGGCGATTATTCCGCCTCCAAAACCATTGGTTTCAGACAAGTTTTTCACGTCTTCTGCATTTCGCGTGAATGAAAGCGCAACGTATTCGACGTCATGTTTTTTTGCAAAACTTATGATCTCCAAGTCTTTCTCAGGGAAGGTTGGAACTGAAAGATGCTTACTGGGAACGTTTACTCCTTTTCCGTCTTCTATGATGCCGCTGTCCAAGGTTAGAAGCCGAAGTTTTCGTTCTTTCTTTTCAACTACGTGTGTTCTAATTTTTCCGTTATCGATGTATACTTCGTCATCAACCGCTATTTCGTCATAGAAATCATGATTGAAACTGACTTCTTCCCCGTTGAAGCCTACTTCTAAAATGTCTCCTTTGCTGATGTCCTTTTGTTGAGATGCCTTGATTCTAATTTCTGGTCCTTTGATGTCAATTATTATGGGGATATCTGCTATTTCCCGTATGGTTTCTATAACTGATTGGTATTTAGCGAGATTTCCATAAGCGGTATTTATCCTTGCACCGTTCATGCCCGCTTGGTACATTTTTTCAATCGTTTGCTTTGAAGAGCTGGCGGGACCCACAGTGCATATAGTCTTTGTTTTCTTCAACAAAACCTCTCCCTTGTACATTCTAAATATGGTATGTTCCAAGTTAAGGTTAACGGCGAAAAATGTGCTAACCAAACGCCATTCCTTAAATTTTAATCTGGGAATTCAGTAGCGGTACCCACAAAAAAAGTAGCGGTACCCACAAAAAAAGTAGCGGTACCCACAAAAAAGGCGCACTGCCATGCCTTACCAATCAGCGTGGGCTTTCCTTTAAGAATCCCATGTTCTGAGCCGAGCCTTCTTTCTCTTTTCCTCTTTCTCTAAAGCTTCGTCTTCCTCTTCTTCCTGTTTTTGCTCCTCAGAAGACCGCTCAAGCGTCTTTATGTTTGTTTAGACAGATTGATTAAGGGCTTTGGAGAATTAGAAAACAAGCTTCAACGAAAGTTGCACAGAAAGGTAGGCGGTTGTTCTGGTTCCCAGCATTGAGCTCATTGTGGCGGCATTCCTGCTTATGGCTTTCTTAGCTGCGGTCTTATCGACAAGGCTTAAGATACCGTATACTCTAGTTTTGGTCTTAACAGGTGTTGTAATCACCGTGGTCGCCTCTTCGTTTACCCTGGAAGGAGGCTCTTTGGAGAACCTGATTTCTCAATTGAGATCATTATGCGCTCAACTCCTTCAAGGCGGTGGAGGCGGCCTTTTCGTGGGCTTCGTTGTTCCCCCCTTGATATTCGAAGCCATGATTCACCTTCGCGCTAGTGATCTGCGGGCTGTAATCAAGCCTTCGTTAGCCTTAGCAACCGTAGGCGTCTTGATCGCAACTGGTGTTGGCGGGCTTATCTTATGGAGGGTCGTTGGTCTTTCGCCGTACGTTTCTTTTCTTTTTGCCGCGCTGATTGCGCCCACGGACACGGTCACGGTTTTGGAGGTTTTTCGACGGGTCAAAGTTCCTTCCAAACTATCAACGCTTCTCGACACTGAAGCGGCGTTCAACGACGCCACCGGCATCGTTTTATTCACTATAATCCTTTCAACTGTCGGTCTTCAAAAGGTCGCGGTAACGCAAACAGTACTCAGTTTCGGGTTCACCCTTGGTGCAGGTGTCTTAATCGGGTTAGCGGTCGCGTTTCTAGGCGAAGTTCTCACAAGCTTGATAGCGGACAGAGTGGCCGAAACCATCTTGGCGGTTGCAGTGGTGTACGGGTCGTACGCCTTGGCAACAGGAATAGGTGCCTCGGGACTAATAGCGGTAGCCGTGGCAGGGTTATACTTTGGCAACTTCACGATGCGATCCGCCATGGAACCCGTGTCAAAAGAAGCTGTGACGACGTTCTGGCAGATAGCAGCCTTCTTAGGCAACTCGATAGCGTTTCTAATCATCGGTTTCGAGACAAACATTATCACTCTTTCGCAATCAGTTCTAATCATCGCGGCCGCCTACGCCGCTGTGACCATAGCCAGAGCCGCCACAGTGTACCCAATACTCGCCGTGTTCAACAAATTCGGCGACAAAATATCTGGGGTCTGGCGTAACATCGCCATGCTTGGAGGAGCCCGAGGCGCTTTGTCCATAGCGCTAGTTGCCACAATAACAACTTCCGCAGTAATTTCTAAGGGAGATATCAACACCATAAACACAATGGTGCTTGGAGTAGCTTTCATCTCAATCGTGTTCCAGGTGCCTTTGCTGTTCCGTTATATAAAGAAAAAAATACCGCAAACCGAAACCGTGTCAGAAACAGAAATTGACGAACAATTCGAGCTAATATCCTCAGACATGGAAGAAGTAAGAAAACTAAAATCAGAAGGCAAAATATCCAACGAAGAATTCACAAAAAGAATAGAAGAAAACAAAAAGAAACTAGACGAGGTAATCGCAACCTCGCCCATCACAGTTGAAACAAGAAAAATTATCCTCGCAAGAGCATCCGCGTTATACAATTCTTTCCCGAAAATACCCAAACGCAAAACCAAAGACAAAAACAAGGAATCAGAAACCAAAACAACCAAAGACTAGCTACCTGTATCCTTGGGCTCAAAAAACCAAAAACTTTTAACGCTCAGGTAATCACTGATAAAGTAGTGATTTTATGTCATTTCCTGAGTAATTAGAGGCTAACGGGATCAAGCTAAGTTTTGTTGAAAAAGGAACTGGACCACCAGTAATTCTTGTTCACGGAATTCCTACAGATTACAGAGCATGGGAGAATCAAATTGAGGTTCTATCAAAGAGTTTCAGGGCATTAAGCTACAGCAGAAGATGTGCCTACCCTAACCAAAACAAAGATTGCGAAAGTAGCACGATCGAAAATAACGCCGAGGACCTCAGCAGATTCATTACGATGAAGGAAGCCAAACCCACGCATTTGATAGGTCACTCATATGGCGCATTTGTCGCGCTTTACTATGCCTATAACCATCCAGAGACAGTTCGAAGTCTGGTCCTAGTTGAACCCTATGTGCCCAGTCTAATAGTCAAAGACCCCCAAAACCACATTGAATTATTATCGCTTCTGCTGAGAAAACCTTCCGTCGCATTAGCAGCACAAAACTTCTTAAACAAATCACTCAATCGAGCCCTAAAATATCTTGATCAAGGAAACGAAGAAAAAGCAGTTGAAGTATTTCTCAATGGAGTTCAAGGGAAACCAAACGCAACAAGTCAACTCACAGACCCAATCAAATCAATGATGCTGAACAACGCAGGAACAATCAAGGAACTAACGTTGAAGCCTCCTCCATTCACAAAAAAAGAAGCAAAATCAATCGCCTTGCCAACATTGCTGATCAGCGGAGAGAACACCACAAAAGCCTTGTATGCAATTGCAGAAGAAGTTTCAAAAAACATTCCCAAAATTCAGGTTGCGAAAATTCCGAATTCAGCACACTTTCCGTATTTTGAAAACCCGAAAGCGACTAACGCAGCAATCACAAAGTTCCTCTCTATTCAGACCTCGTAAAGGCGAGAAACATAATGGGCATTTGTGCTCAGGAGTTCCAAGGGACCAGAATTGATCTTTTTTAAGGGGCCGTTGCATTATTAGGGTAGCCTCTGCTTTCCCAATAGCCCAAGTAACTTGTGTCGTTTGAAGCTTCAATTTCCGTAATCCACTTTATCCACTTGTATCCATATTGACCTTGGGCTACCAGCATGAACGGCCATCCAATCTCAGGGGTAAGGGTCACATTGTTCATTTTAAAAGCTATCATTATGTTGTTTTGAATGACGTAGCTCATAGGCAGCGCTGTTGTGTACCCATCGGAAGCACGAAAAATCACTACCGTAGCATTTGGGCTCACTCCGGCTTCCTGCAATAAATCTTTTACAAGAACGCCCTCCCAAAGAATTTTAGCGTTCCAACCTTCAACACAGTAGATAGTCACAACCTGCTGGTATACTTGATGATTGTTTACCACCTCGTCGTAGGTGCTTTGAATAGTTCTGTTCACAAGCCCAGTGACGGTTAACCGGTACGTTGTCTGGTTTACGTACTGTGTTCCCGCGATTGCGTTTTCGTAAACGCTACTGATTGACGAGAGATTTTGACCCTGATATTGTCGGATCTGTGTAGGATACAACGTTTTGGTCGAAGATTCTGAGTAGTATTCAGCGACCAACGCAACAAGTACAATGGCGATTAGTATACACGTGGCGAAAAATAGGGTCGTATGAGTTTTTACTTTCTCCATTCTTTCTCACCTATGAAGGAAGGAAACTGCAGCTTCAGCGTTTTCTGAAAACTTTCGAAAAGGTCCTCGAAGCCTACATTTTCAAAGACCAACCTTGCTTAAAATGGTTTTGTTACATACCTGATAGCATGAGCTTACCTCACCTCGGCGAATACCGTGCGGATTATGTCCTGTCTGCCAAATAGATTCACTTTCACTATTTTTTTTGTACGTTAGACAGGGTAAGGTCTAAGAGTAGGGATATTGTAATGCTTGTAAAGGTGGATATGTATTGTCTAGAAAAGCAAAAAAAGCTGAAGGACTCGAGCAGCATAAGAAACTGCAGCGCGAAAAGGATATGAAGAGAAAAGAGAAGAAACAGGTTTCGCTTCCAGCAAAACATACGAAAGGCAAGAAATAATCAGTCTTGCATCGACAACTATTTCCTTTTAGTTCTTATCGTTATTTTTTGTGTTAACACTCTAAGAAGAGGCAAAGCCCTATCAAACGAACATGTTTTGGCTGCGCTCAAAGAGGGCAAACGTTAGAGCGCTTAATGTTTAATAGGCGCTAGCGTAAAATATTCTTTTGAAAACTATTTTGCAGTTGATTTGATGGCGGATAACCAAGAGCTTTTGTCTCTGCCTGCTGACGACGTTTTAGCTAAGCTGAAGACGTCCCAGTCTGGGCTGTCCTCGCAGGAAGTTCAAAACCGTCTAGCAACATATGGGCCCAACGAGCTGGCTGACAAGCAGAAACGTACAGGGCTTGTTGAGATTCTATATCACCTGAGAAATCCGCTTGTGCTTATCCTTCTGATCGCGGCAGTGATCTCTGGGTATGTGGGGGAAATAACGGACGCAGTTATAATTATCTTCATTGTGCTTCTCAGCGTTGTTCTTGACGTATATCAGGAAACTAAGGCTCAGAACGCCGCCGAAGCGCTTAAAGAAAGAGTGACCACAAAGGCAACGGTTCTCCGAGACGGCGTTAAACAAGAAGTGAAGCTTGCAGAAATCGTCCCAGGCGACATAGTATATCTCATAGCTGGAGACATAGTTCCCGCCGATTGCAGATTAATCAGCGCGAAAGACCTGAACCTTAACCAGTCAGCGTTAACGGGCGAAGCGTTTCCGGTTGAAAAGAATGCGAATCCACTTTCAAACGCGACTTCCGAGTTGACGGGCTGGAACAATTACGTTTTTCTGGGAACCTCGGTGGTTAGTGGAACAGGAACCGCTGTCGTGGTCAATACGGGCGGCTTAACCGAGTACGGGGGAATCGCCAAAGAACTTGTTGGTAAGGCACCTGAAACAGAGTTTGAGAAGGGGCTTAGGCGATTTGGAGCTTTAATGACTGAAGTCACGCTTTTCCTTGTGGTTTTCGTCTTTTTTGTGAACGCGTTTTTCTATTCGGGCTCCCGTAGCATTTTGGACTCATTGCTTTTCGCAGTGGCTCTTGCGGTAGGCTTGACGCCCGAGCTTTTGCCCATGATAATGTCCATTAATCTTTCCCGAGGAGCCGTAGCGATGTCCCAAAAGGGTGTTATCGTAAAACGGTTGGCATCCATTCAGAACTTTGGCAATATGGACGTTTTGTGCACGGATAAAACCGGCACTCTTACCGAGAATAAGCTCACGTTAAACGATTACGAGGATTTGGAGGGGAAAGAAGCTCCGAAAGTATTGATGTATGCTTACTTTAACGGCGTTTTTGAAGCAGGACTAAAAAGCCCTCTGGACGACGCTGTGGTTCAGTATAAGCAGTTTGACGTGACAGGCATCAGCAAAATTGACGAAATCCCGTTTGACTTTATCCGGAGACGCGTTTCGGTAGTAATCGAATACGAAGGGCAAAGACTTGTTATCGCCAAAGGAGCCCCCGAGGAAATCCTAAAAATCTGTGCATACTGTGAAACTGACGAAATCATAAGCGATTTGACAAATATTTGCCAAGGCAAGTTTGAGCAGAAATACAACGACCTCAGCGCAGAGGGATACAGGGTTTTAGCGGTCGCATACAAGAAAGTAAAAGACGACAAAACACACTACTCTATTGGCGACGAAACCGACATGGTTTTTCTGGGTTTCCTGTCTTTCGTCGACCCCCCAAAAGAAAGCGCGAAAGATTCAATCCGTTTGCTGGCCAGGGACGGCGTGGAACTTAAAATAGTCACCGGCGACAACGAGCTAGTCACAAAAACAACCTGCGAACGATTGGGCTTCAACATAAAAGGGATTATTCTCGGAAACGACATTGCTCAGCTCCAAGACGATGCCCTATCCCGGGTTGTTGAGGACAACAACATTTTTGCTCGTGTAAACCCCGCTCAAAAAGATAGAGTGATCAGGGCTTTGCGGTCTAACGGGCATGTAGTGGGGTATATGGGCGACGGCATTAACGACGCTCCTTCCTTGAAAACGGCGGACGTGGGCATATCGGTGGAGAATGCTGTTGACGTCGCAAAAGAATCCGCCGATCTCATACTGCTACGTCCTGACTTGACCGTACTTGATCAAGGGGTTTTGGAAGGCCGGAAAACTTTCGGCAACACCATGAAGTACATTATGATGGGTGTCAGCTCGAACTTCGGCACAATGTTTAGTGTGGCTGGAGCTTCTTTGTTCCTGAGCTTCCTGCCCATGACAGCTATTCAGATTCTCCTAAACAACCTCCTCTACGATCTTTCAGAAGCGACTATACCTACAGACAGCGTAGACGAAGAATACATTGAAAAACCAAAAAGACTAGATATCTCCTACATAAGAAGGTTCATGATAATCCTTGGACCGGTAAGCTCTATTTTTGATTTCCTGACTTTCTTTTTGATGTTGGTAGTGTTCAGGGCGTCAGTTCCAGTTTTTCAAACCGCTTGGTTCGTCGAGTCTCTTGCAACGCAGACGCTTGTGGTTTTCGTGTTGAGAACCAGAAAAACGCCGTTCTACAAAAGCAAGCCCGGCAGATATTTGCTAATAAGTACCTTGGCTGTCGTGGTGGTCGCGTTCGCATTGCCCTACACGCCGCTCGGTGCAGTATTTAATTTTTCGCCTCCTCCCGCAACGTTCTATCTAGCTCTCGCTGGGCTAATAGTTGCCTACTTGCTCTTGGTTGAGGTTGTCAAGAAATGGTTCATCAAACGATACGCTTACCTCCTGGAACAGAGTTACGTGCCGAAAAAAACAAAACAGGCAAGCCAAACAACCAATTAGTTTGGATAGTTCCTCTTAAGGCTGAATATTAGTTCGCATTTTGTCATATAGGCCATGACTCAACTCAAGAATCTGAACAGTTTTGAGCTGTTTTTCCAGTTCTTTCTAAGTCAATTAACAATTTTTTTTTCAGTTCGGGCCAGATACCCTATTTGCGGTCAAATCCACCTATCAAGCTTTGGTTTCGTTCCTTTTTTGTGTGGTCTCAAAAAAATACATAAATTTACTATGTTCAAATATTAAAAAATTATAGAAAAACCCCTAAAAATGTACGCGCTAAATTAGGAAAAACTAAAAACAAATGTTTAAGGAGCTTATTCTTCCATCATTATCAAAGTTAAAGTTGACCTAACTTGCTTGATTGTGCGGATTTTGTGCGTCACAGAATCCTTTAGCTCTTCCATAGTGTCTGCTTTGATTCGTACAACCAGATCGTATACACCATAAGAAACGTAAGCTTCTTCGACATTATTTAAGTTCCTAAGCTGTTTTAGCACGGTATCTTCTGAGCCCGACTCAACATTAAACAATACATACGCTCTTGGCATTCAAACACCTATTTTTAATAATTACAAAGGTAATTAAATAGTTTGGCATAAAAACGGTTTTATAATAACTGTTAAACGGATCAAGTTAACGCTGTGTCCAATACAACTTTTACATAAATTCCCTGAGGAACATTTTTCATATTTGAAAGGAAAAAGAAATTTTAACTTCCACGGTTTTTTCCACAAACGTTAAATGTATCTAAGCATCTGTTTTATTAAAATCTTCCCGGAGATCCTCAAAACATGAAAATCATATCCAAAGAAGATTTCAAGAATTTTATAGATGCTTTAATAAAAGATGATTCTTTGAACGTTATTGGCGTTAAATCACGAGGAAGTAAATTTGCTTTTGCACCTCTCGAGTCCGCCGAGGAATTGCGTCTTGACTATGACGTAACATTGTTGCCTCCGAAAAAATATTTCTTCCCTCAACGCGAAACCTTGTTTACCTATGACCTGTCAGATGGATTTTCCGCTAAAAATCCAGAGGAAACAAAGCCAATGGTACTTGTAGGAGTTCACCCTTATGACATTGTAGCCCTACTTCATATGGATGAAATATTCAGGGAAACAAAGTCTGATTCCCAATATTTTAGGAAACGAGACGCAGCAATCATAATAGGTATCAACATTCAAAAGATGTCAAAATGGAATTTTTCTTCTTTTATGGGCAGTGCAGCCATAGATTATGGCTATGATCTTATGCTTACAGACTTGGGTAATAGATATACAATAAACGTTGGCTCTCAGAAAGGAGAAGACCTATTATCCAAATACGCAAATAACGTAACACTCGCGTTGGCACGTGACATGCAAATTGCTGGGCAGAAAAAAAGAGAAGTAATGAATATGTCTCAGCAAAAGTTTGACTTTCCGCCTGAACTCATTCCTGAACTGCTAAAGGACAGTTATGGGAAAAGTGGATTTTGGGAAAAGCATTCTGAAAAATGTCTAGCCTGCGGTTCATGCGTTCTAGTGTGTCCCACATGTTATTGCTTTGATGTTAAAGAAAACACTGATCTTTCCCTAGAGCATGGCGAAAGAATTAGAACATGGGACGGATGTCTATTGGAAGATTTTGCAAAGATTTCTTCAGGAGAAAACTTCCGCGCTACTAGACCGACAAGGTATCGCCATCGATACTTCAAAAAAGGTAAATATTTGTTTGATCGTTTTGGTTTTATTTCCTGTGTTGGTTGCGGAAGATGTTCTTCGAATTGTCTTCCAGATATAGCAAACCCAGTTAACCTTTTCAACGACATGTATCGAGAGAATCAAAACACGGGAGTACAAATGGCAACCTCTACTGTTCAGCCAGAAGTTAACATTCAGACCGAAGGAAACATAGACTTTGTACCAAGACTAGCAACCATAATCAAGAAAGTGCCGATGACTTCGATGGAAACATTGTTTGAAATCAAACTGGACGACGGACCAGAACTTAATCACAAACCAGGCCAATTTGTAGAAGTCTCTGCGTTTGGAATAGGCGAGGCGCCAATATCCTTATCCTCTTCACCAACAAAGAAAGAAACGTTCGAAGTTTGCGTACGCAAGTTAGGAAATGTTACTACAAGATTGCATAGGCTCAATGTTGGTGATAAAGTAGGAATCAGAGGTCCATTTGGTAATGGGTTTGATATTGACTCTCTAAAGGGCAAAGACCTCTTATTCATAGCCGGTGGACTTGGAATAGCACCCCTCAGATCCCTAATCAATTATGTTTTTGACAACAGGAAAGACTTCGGTCGCGTCTTTCTGCTTTATGGATGTAAGGAACCAAAGGAACTGCTTTTTGGAGAGGAACTAGTCTCAATGGCGTCCAGAGAAAATGTTGAGTTTAAACCTACTGTAAACTGGTGTCCTGAGAATGAAGTTTGGAACGGCAACATAGGTGTAATCACAACGCTTATTCCTCAAGTCTCTTTTGATACAGAGAATACAATAGCGATATTATGTGGCCCCCCAGTTATGTACAAATTTGTAATTGCAGATCTAAAAAAGCGAAACGTCCCAGATGATCATATACTCATGTCACTTGAACGAAGAATGAAATGCGGTGTAGGAAAATGTGGTCACTGCCAAATTAACCAAATCTACGTCTGCAAAGACGGTCCTGTTTTTAATTATTCAAAAATAAAAGGTGTTCCGGAGGCTCTGTAAATGAAACCCAAAGTTGCTTTCTTTGATTTTGCAGGCTGTGAAGGAGACCAATTGCAAGTAGCTAATCTCGAAGAAGACATTTTAGCACTTCTTGGTCAAGTTGAAGTTGTTAGCTTTAGAGAAGTCATGAAAGAACACAACGACAATTATGACATAGCTTTTGTTGAAGGCTCCTGCACTAGACTACAAGACGAAGATCGACTAAGAACGATAAGAAAAAACGCTAAAATCGTAGTTGCTTTAGGATCATGCGCGACAATCGGCGGAATCAACTCTCTTAGAAACTACAAAGATTTGGATAGCGTCAAAAAAACTGTGTATGGAGAAAATGCAAGGCTCTTTGATAGTTACGCTGCAAGACCGATAGATGCGGTAATTCCTGTAGATGCCTATGTTCATGGATGCCCAATAGACAAAGATGACTTCTTGCACGTTGTTAAATCGCTTTTACTGGGAAAGAAGCCGGACAGCCCAACTTACCCCGTCTGTGTTGAATGCAAGAAAAACGAGAACGTATGTGCCTTTGAGCGTGGCCAATTTTGCGTCGGAACAGTAACTAGGGCTGGCTGCAATTCATGCTGTGTGAATGAGGGAACAATATGTTGGGGTTGCCGAGGCATTGTGGACAATCCAAATGAGAATTCCCACAAGGAAGTTCTGATAAAATATGGTCTCACAGTTGATGATGCAATTAGTAAGTTTAGATTGTATTTTGGTTGGCAGGAGGCAAAAAGATGAAAGAATCAAATATTGACGTTGAAGTCCACCACATAACAAGAGTTGAAGGACACGGAAATATCAATGTGAATATCAAAAATGGACTTATAGAAAAATGTGAATGGAGCATTCCAGAAGCACCAAGGTTCTTTGAAGCCATGGTTGTAGGAAGATCTTGGAATGAACTTCACCACATAACCTCTCGCATATGCGGCATATGCTCAATTGGTCATACTCTTGCTTCATTGAAAGCCACAGAATCAGCCTTAGGCATAACTATAAGTGAACAAGACCTAAAACTTAGAAAGCTAGCATTACATGCGGAAAATTTGCAGAGTCACATTTTACATTTAGGTTTTCTCGTTCTGCCTGACTTGATGGGTGTAGGTTCAGTAATTCCTCTTGCTTCTACAAATCTTCCAGAGGTTAAGATAGTTCTTCAACTTCACAGAACCGCAAATGAGATGTCAAACTTACTCTGTGGAAGAACAACACATCCTCAAAGATTGATACCGGGCGGTTTCTCCAAAATCCCGTCGATGAAAGAATTAATAGTGCTTAGAAAGAAACTACAAGATTCTATTCCAAGCATTCAAGCTGTAGCGGAATTATATAAGAGCTTAGCAGGCAGATTACCCGATTTCAAAAGAGAAACAGAATTCATTTCTTTAACTGACCCAAGTGAATACGCACTCTATGACGGAAAACTAGCTTCATCAGACACAGGTGCTGCACCAGTAAAAGAATATCTTGCATACACCAACGAGTACATTATTCCGCAATCTACAGCTAAATGGGCAAAGCATACCCGTGAATCGTACATGGTAGGTGCTTTAGCCAGGCTAAACAACAATTACAAGAGATTATCTCCAATGGCTCAAAAAACAGCTGAGGAGTTCAATCTTCTACCAATGTGCTATAATCCTTTCATGAATAGTATTGCTCAACTTGTCGAAGTAGTTCACAGCGTCGAAGATTCGATACGCCTAATAAACGAACTTGAAGCAGCAGGTCTACAACCTCAACCAGACTACAATAAACCAGAAGTCAAAGTGAAGGCGGGCACAGGCGTTGGTGCAGTAGAGGTACCAAGAGGCGTATTATTCCACGATTACACCTACAACGAAAAGGGGATATGCACAAAAGCCAATTGTATAATCCCAACCAACCAAAACCACGGCAACATTCAGTTAGACATGAAATCTATTCTTCCGCAGATTATCGATAAACCGCAAAAAGAGATCGAATTAACGCTAGAAATGTTAGTAAGAGCTTACGACCCATGCATTTCTTGCTCCACACACGTTGTAAAAGTCAGCTTAACTTAGACCAAACGCATCTTTCAGCAGCTAAACATTGACTCAGCCAAAATTCCGATGAGTATCCATAAAGACGGAATTTGATACACTTCACAGTCTAAATATGACATAACGTATTCGAATTAATCCGCCCTGCCCACTCACATAAAAGACATAGTTTACGAGGAATTGGAGTTGGGACTGGAAAATCTTAACTGCTTCTTTAATCCCCGAGCAATCGCAGTTATAGGTGCCAGTGAACGCGACGATTCCTTAGGCGCTAAAATACTCCACAACTTAATTGGATCATATCAAGGTTTAATTTTTCCTGTGAATCCTTTTAAACAGGCTGTTCAAGGAATTATTGCTTACCCAAGTGTTGACAAAGTTCCGTCTAAGATAGACCTTGCAATCATCGCAACTCCAGCACACACGATTCCTCAGATTATTGAAGAGTGCGGGAAATCTGGAGTACGAAGTGTAATTATTGTTTCTGCTGGTTTAAATGAAAATGATGAAACCGGTCAGGATCTTATACGACAGATTCTTGAATATAAGAATGCTTATGGAGTGCGAATAATAGGGCCAAACAGTTTAGGCGTCATAAGACCAAAAACAAACTTGTACGCAACGTTTGGAGACAAAAAAGCGATTCCTGGAAAAATTGCTTTCATCTCTCAAAGTGCCGCGCTTTGTGGATCAGTTTTGGATTGGTCTTCAGAAACTAAAGTTGGACTCAGCGCAGTCGTCTCTACCGGTTCCATGATTGGCGTTAACTTAAGTGAATTAATTGAGTATTTTGGAGCAGACCCTCAGACAAGAGTTATCATGCTCTATGTTGAAGCCATAAAGGATATTCACAGTTTCATGAGCGCGGCAAGAGGATTTGCAAGAACCAAACCGATTGTCATCGTCAAGGCAGGTCGATTTAATAAAAGTCGCGATTTTAATCTCTTCGGAATCAAGCAACTAAGCGAAGATGACTTTTATGACGCTGCGTTTAGACGTATCGGTATTGTTCGCGTTGATACTATTAACGAACTTTTTGATTGTGCCAAAGCTTTATCGATGCAGCCAAATCCATGTAGTCCTTTCCTAACGATAATTACGAATGCAAGTGGACCTGGACTTTTGGCTGCTGATCAGCTCCACTTAAAAGGAGGCAGGCTTTCACAAGTAAGTAACGCTTCGGATCATGCATTGAGAAGGATTTTGCCTTATTATTGCAGTACATCTAACCCTATTGATATTCTTGAGGAAGCAACACCTGAAAGATTTAGAAGCGCAATGCACGTTTGCCTAGAAGATCCAACCAACGGAAGCGTTCTAGTAATATATTCTCCTCAAGGTGTAACTAGTCCTTCTAGCATAGCTGAAACTGCAATTGATTTAGCTAGTCAAACGAGAAAACCCTTTTTAGTCGCGTTAATGGGAGAAGACAGCAGTTGCGAAGAAGCCAGAAGAATGCTGCATCGCAACGGCATCCCTGCTTTTAGAACACCCGAAGAAGCTGTTTCAGCATTTATGAATATGTATACCTACACTCGGAACATGGAATTGCTATATCAAACTCCAGAAGAGGTACCATTGGTTTTAGGTGATTTAGCGCATCTTAAAGGCGCATTAAGGCGTGCATTTTGTGAGGGCAGGCAAATTCTTAGTCTACCTGAGTCTCTTTGTTTCTTAGAAACATACAAAATACCCACCATAGAAACACACACCGCTAAGACAACTGATGAAGCCTTGATTCTTGCCTCTGAACTAGGCTTTCCGGTTATTATGAAAGCACTATATGCACAATCAACTTTTAAGAATAAGAAAGAAGAGCTCGTATGCGATGTTTATTCTTCCTCTGAAGTCCCCCTTGCATTCAAGCGGATAGTCGATAAAATTAACTCCAACAGCTTAGCCGAGTTCCAAGGAATAGTTATTCAACCAAAGATACAAGAAGATTGTACCAAGCTCTTTTTGGGATTAAGGAAAAACAATAAATTTGGTTCAACAATAATTTTGGGAACTCGCGGAGATTCACCGGAAATAATCAACGACATAAGCGTAGGTTTTCCGCCGCTTAATCAGGTTTTGGCCAGGCAAATAGTAGAGAAAACCCGGATATTTCAGCCGGACAAAGATGCCTCATCTGCCAGCACTTTCGAAATCGGCGTTATCGAGGAAATACTGGTAAAGTTTTGTCAGCTTGTAATGGATTTTCCCGAGATTAAACAAATGGACATAAACCCTCTAATCGTCAATAGCGCTGGCGCTCTTGCAGTTGATGGCTGCATCACTATTGATATGAATAGAATTATGCGGGAGTCAGCTGATCATCATGAGCTTTTGTTGATTTCACCTTATCCGAGAAAGTACATTGCGAAGCGAACGTTGAAAAATGGTGTTCAAGTGGCTTTTCGCCCGGTCAAACCGGAAGATGAACCATGTTTTAATGAGCTTTTTAAGTCTTTGTCTGAAGATAGTGTGAGATTCAGATTTTTTGAGATAATAAAAGAAATGTCCCATGACACGTTGTCTCGGTACTGTAACCTTGATTATGATCGAGAAATCGCTATAGTAGCTGAGCTGCAAAATGATCGACGAATGATTGGTGCAGTGAGATTAATTCTTGATTCTGAAAGAAAAAATGGTGAATTTGCGATCATGGTAAGTGATTCATGGCACGGGCTAGGATTAGGATCAAAACTTATGGATTACATTATTGATATAGCAAAGGATTTGAAATTAGAAACAATTTACAGTTACGTTACCCGCGCCAACATAAAAATGACCAGTTTATGCTGCAAAAAAGGATTTGAAACTAAACCAGTAGATGAATACACCATAAACATGTACATGACTTTGCCACGTTAGGCTTAATGTCCTTCAGATTCCATTTAAAAAAATTTCAGATAGTGTGTATTTAGCTTGGTGTGAAATGATCACGGCATTTCTTAAGAAGATGTTTTGGGTTGTTTTTTTTGGTTTAGGGTTTGAGGTGTTTGCAGGTTGCGTCTCTACGCGTTTGCTTGCGTTTTTCTGCGTGTTTGTGCGTTGTTCTGCGTTTATTCGCGTTTCTTTGCGTTTATTAACGCTTAAGTATAAGTGTTAAAAGCAAGAATCTGGATGACGTTAATTGAGAAAATTATCTTTACTGTGACGCTGCGAGTAAAAAAGTTGAAGAAAGTCTAATGCGAATTCGATTAAGTCAGGGCTATTCAAGCTCTCTCAACGCTTCTAACGTGAAAGAAGTTGCTAAGCTAAATTCGCATTTCAGATGTTTTCCTTAATCACAAAAATACTTAAGATTTAAGTAATGGAACAGGCATATCATTGTGATTCTTTATATTGGAAAGCAATGAAACGCAGTCTAAATATTTAAGTCGTTTAAAAATTTCCAGAATTCTTCGATACACCTGATAACTCTTATTTCTAAATAGTTAGAGCTAAAATTTGTGTCTTTATTAATTGGTTCTCTGAAAAAACCCACCGTATGAGGATAATTTTTTTCAAACTCCACAACATCCACAATATCCATTAAACTAACTTGAGACTTTACGTTTCCCTTCTTACAATCCTTGAAAACTACTGTATAGTAAAGGTATTTTCTTCCCTCATTTCCAGAATCGGGAAAACTGATTAACCAATCCATCTCTTGGAAATGAAAACTTTTAGTTTTTCTTTCCAATTTCCTAGCGCCTCAACCTCAATATATTCAACTACCAATGTGCAGTATACCTATGTTAATACTTGCCGTCAAAATTAAAGTTCTGACCAGCAAAAATTTTGACAAGTATTTGGCTAATTTTTTTATAGTTTTTTCTAAGCAAAGGTAAATTTAGGTTATTTGATGCCAACAATCGTTAACGGTTGTTCAGCTCAATATTGATAACTTATAAATTGTGCTAGTTACTTATTTTTGGAAACTAGAAATATAACGGGCTTATTGGAGTGGCATTTACGGGTTCAAATAAAAATAAAAAAAGCGATTCGAACAAGCAGCACTCTTTTGAAAGTAAAGTTCCTCAAGAGTTTCCGATTGTTGGGATTGGCGCTTCTGCAGGCGGCTTAGAAGCGTTTAAGGTGTTGCTTGAGGGTTTGCCCGTTGATACAGGTTTGGCTTTTGTGATAATCCAGCATCTTGCCGCAGGTCAGGAAAGTATGTTGACTGACATTCTTTCAAGATTCACCGGAATGCTCGTTTTCCAAGTTGAAGATGGGATGAATGTTGAACCCAATTATGTTTATGTGATTCCGCCTGGGTCAACTATGACCTTAGCAGATGGCTTTCTCAAGCTCAGCCCAAAGGGTAAATCTCTAAGGCCAATTGATGCTTTTTTAAGTTCTCTCGCCATGGAACGGAAAACCCAGGCTATTGGGATTGTGCTTTCGGGAACGGGTACTGACGGAACCGAAGGGCTCAAAGCTGTAAAAACTGAAGGAGGAATCACTTTCGCGCAAGATCCAAACTCCGCCCAGAATGCGGGCATGCCTCAAAGCGCCATTTCTGCCGGCGCCGTCGATTTTGTTCTTTCCTCTGACAATATTGCAAAGGAGCTTTCAAAAATCGCTAAGAACCCTCAGTTGGTTCGCGTCGAAATAGTATCTCAGGAACCCAAGACCACTAAAGAAACGGGTTTACGAAGAATCTTTACATTATTAAAATCTTCATTCAACGTAGATTTTACTCACTACAAAGAGACAGTGATCAATAGGCGAGTTACTCGGCGCATAGTAATAAACCACGTGGACAACATAACGAAATACGCTGAGTACTTAGGAACACATCCCGCTGAGCTGCAAGCATTGTTTGATGACATGCTAATCGGCGTAACAAGTTTCTTTAGGGAACCCGATACTTTTTTGATTTTGAAGGAAAAACTGTTTCCTGAACTTTGAAAGACCGAGCATCTGGAGAACCTATAAGAATGTGGATTCCAGGTTGCTCTACAGGTGAAGAGGCTTACTCCTTTGCCATCGCGCTTCAAGAATTCCTTGAAGAAACAGGCACTGGGGATGTGCAAGTTCAGATTTTCGGGACTGATGTAAACGAAAAGAACGTTGATAAAGCTCGTCAAGGAATATACACGAAAAAAATAGAAGCTAATGTCTCGGAAAATCGCCTAAAACGTTTTTTTACAAGTTTCAACGGAAACTATCAAATTGCAAAGTTCATCCGCGACGTGTGCATATTTGCGAAACAAGACTTAACGGCGGACCCGCCTTTCTCCAACTTGAGTCTCATCAGTTGCAGAAACATGCTCATCTATTTCGACTCGCAACTTCAAGAAAGAATAGTCTCCATCCTGCATTACGCGTTGAAACCAAACGGTTTTCTTGTTCTAGGTGAATCTGAAAGCATCGGCAAATCCACCACCCTTTTTGAACCAGTAAACAAGAAGGGTTTTATTTACACGAAAAAGAAAGCCCAGTCCCGCGTTAATTTCGGCTTTGCATCCACGGTTCCTTATGCTGGAAAAAAAGTTCTCAAGGCGTCTGGGAAAAAAGACTCAATTTCTTTTATACGGGACGAAGTAGACCGACTACTAATAACGGAATATGTTCCTGCAACATTGCTAGTCAATAGTAACTTAGACATTCTTGTTTTTCGCGGAAATGTCACGCCTTATCTTTCACCCGAATCAGGACAAGCAAGTTTGAATGTGGCAAAGATGATTCGGAAAGAGTTGAGACCAGAAGTCCAAAGTGCAGTTTACAGGGCAAAAAAAGAGAATAAGTCCATCAAAGAAGAAGCAATACGCTTTCAGTACGGTGATCAATCGAAGACAATTAATATTCAGGTAATGCCCCTGAGCGCAAAACAATACGAAGAGCCTTTCTTCCTTGTATTGTTTGAAGATGTGAGTTCAGCAGCTACTCATCTGCGTCAGACCATTGAGCTTTCAGCTACACCTGAAGGGCGCGAGAACGTTAAGAATAGTCAAATTCGCGAACTCAAAGAAGAATTGGAATCTTCCAAGCAGTATTTGCAGACGGTCATTGAGACGCAAGAGGCAACCAACGAAGAGTTACGTTCCGCCATGGAAGAAGTCCAGTCAAGCAACGAGGAGCTGCAGAGTACAAACGAGGAATTGGAGACTGCTAAGGAAGAGTTGCAGTCGAGTAATGAAGAATTAACCACTTTGAATGACGAACTAAAGAATCGAAATCAAGCTCTCGCCAGACTAAATGATAATATAACGAACCTGACCAGGAACGTTGATCCAGCCGTAGTAATGGTAGATTGCAACTTGAAGATTAGGCTTTTCACGCCTTCCGCTCAAAAGATTCTGAATCTCGTTACTGCGGACACTGGGCTGCCAATATCTAACGTGCGTCTCGCCATTTCGGTCCCTGATTTGGAGAAAACCATCTCAGAAGTAATAACGACGCTTAGCGCAGTGAACAAGGAAGTTAGTGACGAGAATGGTCGCTCTTATGAAATGCGTGTTCGACCATACATAACTGAAGACAACAAAATAGACGGCGCCGTTCTATCCTTCATAGATGTTAATGAATTGAAACAGCATGAAAACAAATTACAAATCGAAGAGACAAAGTACAGGACCCTTGCGGAAAACTCGCCAGATATTATCGCTAGATTTGACAAAAACTTGCGCTTCTTGTACGTCAATTTGGCTATTGAAAAATTAACAGGAATACCTTCTAGAAACTTCGTTGGCAAAACAGACCATGAAATGGGCTTACCTCAAAATCTTGCCGAAGCATGGACAAATAATCTCCAAAATACCATTAAAACTGGCAAGGTAGAAAAGGGAGAAATTGAAGTTCCAAGTCCAACAGGGAAGAGAATTTATCAGTTTGTTATCGTTCCCGAATTTTCTGTTGCCGGCACCATTGAGACAGTATTGTCCATCTCTAAAGATGTCACTGAGGCCGAGAAAGCAAAAGAAGCATTAAGGAAGAGTGAGTACGAATATGGTTCTCTTTTCTCCAATATGATGGATGGCTTTGCTTATTGCCAAATGATATTCGATGAGAAAGGCAAGCCTGTTGACTTTGTTTATCTTCAGGTTAATGATGCTTTTGAAAGAATAACGGGTCTAAAAAGGAACTTAATTATTGGGAAGAAAGTAACACAGGCAATACCTGGCATTAAAGAGACAAATCCTGAACTTTTTGAAATTTACGGTAGAGTAGCACTTACAGGTCAAAAAGAGAAGCTTGAATATTTTCTTAAGCCTTTAAGCCTGTGGCTGAAGGTTTCAGTTTATTGTCCATCAAAAGGTTATTTTGCTGCAGTCTTAGAGGACATTAGCGAACGCAAGAAAGCTGAATATTGGTTGCATGAGAGCGAGGTCAAGTTCAGAACAGTTGCTGATTTCGCATATAATTGGGAGTACTGGATTGCACCCGATGGGAACCTGATTTATGTTTCGCCTTCATGCAAAAGGATCACAGGCTACGATGCTAACGAGTTCATCAAAGACCCCAAACTTCTCACCAGAATCGTCCACCCTGAAGATAAATCAATTACCGGTTCACATTTTGATTTGATAAGTTCAGAAGAGTTGCATGCCGTTGATTTTCGAATCGTAACCCGCGATGGAGCGACACGTTGGATTTCGCATTCATGCAAAGCTGTTTTCGACGACAACGGCAAATGGATAGGCTGCCGCGCCAGCAACCGTGACATCACTGAGCGCAAGAAAATGGAGCAAGAGTTATCTAACTCTCTTGAAGAATCACAGCTACGTGAGAGTGAGATTTCAGCCCTATTGAAAGCATCTAAAGTGGTTCTGCAAAACAAAGAATTTCAGGATTCAGCGCGAGCAATATTTAACACCTGCAAAGAACTAATCGGAGCAACAGCTGGCTATGTTGCCCTCTTAAGCAAAGATGGAAAAGAAAACGAAGTCTTATTCTTGGATGCGGGCGGGCTTCCCTGCACGGTTGATCCTTCTCTTCCTATGCCCATTCGGGGACTCCGCGCTGAAGCATACAACTCTGGGGAAGCGACGGTTGAAAATGATTTTAACGAAAGCGAATGGAAGAAGTTTATGCCTGAAGGCCATGTGCAACTCAAGAACGTATTGTTTGCCCCATTGATGATTGAACAGAGAGTTGTCGGGGTAATCGGGTTGGCTAATAAAACAGGAGGATTCACCGAACGCGACCGCGAAATGGCAATGGCATTTGGAGAAATTGCCTCGGTTGCCCTAGTCAACAGCCGAATGCTAGAAATGCTGGAAGAAAATGAAAAAGAGTTGAAGGCGCATTCGGAGCATTTGGAGGCGCTGGTTGAAGAGCGGACCAAAAAACTTAGAGACTCTGAACGCATGGCAGCTATCGGCGAGACGGCAGGCATGGTTGGGCATGACATTCGCAATCCGCTCCAATCTATCACGGGCGAACTCTATTTGGCAAGAACTAACCTTGCAGATTTACCTGATACCCACACTAAAGAAGATCTAAAAGAAAGCATAGGCTACATTGAGGAACAGCTAACCTATGTGAACAAAATCGTACAAGACCTCCAAGACTATGCGAAAACACCTAAGCCCCAACTCCAGGAAACAGACCTTGAAAAAGCCGTCCAAGACGTTTTGTCAACTGTGAATATTCCAGAGAACATAACGGTTTCTTCCGCTATAGAAGCTGGCTTTCCGAAAATTTGCACTGACCCGCTGTACCTGAAGAGAGTACTTACAAACTTGACCTCAAACGCCGTGCAAGCCATGCCAAAAGGCGGAAAAATAGCCATAACCGCAACCTGCAAAGACAAGAAAATATTCATCACCGTAGCAGACACAGGCGAAGGCATACCTAACGATATAAAAGACAAACTTTTCAAGCCGCTGTTCACAACCAAAGCCAAAGGTCAAGGATTCGGCTTAGCCGTAGTTAAGAAGCTAACTGAAGCATTAAATGGCAAAGTAACCGTCGAAAGCCAACTCGGAAAAGGCACACGATTCACCGTAGAATTACCAATGACTCAAAATTAATGCTAAAGCCTTCATTGTGAAACCAGTTCTGTTGAGTGCAAATCCCACATCCCGCGCCAATTCCAATTATGGTGCAGAAACACAAGCTTTATAGTTCAAAAAGCTACTTCCCATGAAAAGTAGCTTATAAGCGCTGCCTTTTTTGCATGCTGACAATGTTTATAGGTAACGGATAAAATTAGAATCAAAGGTAAATTTTATGCCATTAATGAAAGCAATTCAAGTGGGTGCTCCTGGCGCAGATTTTGAGCTGGTTCAAAAAGAAATTCCTGAGCCGAAAGAGCATGAAGTACTTCTTAAAGTACACGCCTGCGGAGTCTGTCATGGAGACGCAATCGTTAAACAAGGATATTTTCCCGGTTTGCTGTATCCAAGGACGCCTGGTCACGAAGTTGTCGGTACCATCGCCAAATTAGGGTCAGAGTCACATTACTGGAAGGTCGGACAAAGAGTCGGTGTAGGATGGCGTGGCGGACACTGTCAGCGATGCAAGTCATGCCTGAAAGGGGAATATTGGGCTTGCGAAAGCCCCTTGGCGACAGGCATCTCTACCGACGGAGGATACGCAGAGTACATGGTTGCCCGCATGGATGTGCTCACTGTCATTCCAGATGAACTTAGTTCTGTGGAGGCTGCACCGCTTCTCTGCGCAGGCGCAACCACGCTTGGCGCCTTGAAAAGTAGCAAAGTACAAGGTGGCGATTTAATTGCAATCCAGGGCTTTGGAGGATTAGGGCATTTAGCGTTGCAGTTCGCTGTCAGGCTTGGCTTAAAGACCGCGGTTATATCTCGCGGCAAGGAAAAAGAAGCCTTAGCCAGCAGGCTTGGTGCTCAAATCTACATCGATGCAAACGCTGTGAATGCAGCTGAAGAATTAATGAAGCTTGGTGGAGCACGTGCCATTTTTTGTACCGCGCCCAACAGCAAAGCCATATCGGAACTTGTCGGCGGGCTTGCCCGTTACGGCCAATTGATAATTATCACTTTTGTTAATGAACCGCTGCAGATTTCGCCAGTCCAGCTGATGCGTGCTGTGCGATCCGTGAGCGGTTGGGTTGGAGGAGACGCCGTTGACACGTTGAACCTTAGCGTTCTCACGCATGTCGTTCCCATGGTGGAGGTGTTTCCGCTTGAACAAGCCTCAGAGGCTTTTGAACGGATGATGACTGCAAAGGTTCATTTCCGAGCGGTCCTAAAAGTAAGTGAGGGTTAAACATGAGTGAAATCTTAAAAATCATTCAAGAAAGACAATCTACAAGAGTACCTTTTGACCCGAACCGTCCAGTATCAAAAGAGGACGTAAAACAGATTTTAGAGGCTGCAAGATGGGCGCCAACCGCACACAACATGCAAAACTTCGAAGTAGTCGTCGTTGACGACAAGGCAGTGCTGGAAAAAATAGGAAACATCAAATCACGCATATCCGAAGAGTTCCTGCGCGAAAACTATGAACAATTGTCCTTCTCAAAAGAGGAACTTTTGAAAAAGAAAACCGGAATATTAGGCGCAATGTTTCCGCCAGCTTGGGTAGACCCAGCGAAAATATCAGAGGCTGCCCGCCAAGCTACGCCTATGCCGTTGACCCAGTCTATCCGAGGTAGCCCAACGCTTTTGATAGTGATATATGATTCTAGGAAGAGGGCTCCTGCTTCAGCGGGGGACGTTTTAGGTTTTATGAGTTTGGGCTGCGTTATGGAGAACATGTGGCTTATGGCAAAAGCTTTAGGAGTTAGCCTGCAGATTCTTAGTGCTTTCTCAGCCCCCCATGTGGAGGCAGAACTAAAGAAGCTTCTCGAAGTTCCTGAATACATGAAAATAGCCTACACCTGCCGTTTAGGATACCCAACTGTTGCCTCAACTAAATATTTCAGAGTACGCCGCGACATAGAAGATTTCGTCCATCATAACCAAATCGGAAACAAAGGTCTATAACAAAAACTTTGTAATCCAACTCTTACCTTAGCGGGCAATAAAAAATTTGATTATATAAAATATTATTACTGAAATGTTTGTTTAATGCCGAGCTTTGTTAAATTACAAAATGAGTTACGTCTGTCAAAATATATTGCACTGCTATGGCAGCGATAAGTAACGCGATAACTCTTGCGATAACTAAGGAGCCTGTTTTGCCTAAAAACTTGTAAATGCCGTTTATGTACCTAAGAATGACCCATGTTAAGGATAACACAATCAAAAATGCCAGAATCGCTATCACTATACCGTAAGTCGAAGGCCCAATATAGTTGTGGTAATAGCTCCCGGTCCCACGAGAAGAGGTATAGCAATGAGAACAGCGCCTAAGCTTTCGGGAGATTCAACGTTCTTACGCATGTTGCCTGAAATCAAGATTCTAATTGCAACAATTAGCAGCAGAATGCCGCCGGCAACCTCAAAGCTGTAAATCGATAACCCAAAAAGCGAAAAGATTTCTTGACCTGTGAACGCGACAACAAGCAGCAGAACAAAGCCAACGAACGTTGTAGTGTTTTACACTTTTTTCTTTGGGCATCTGGAATGTTTCCGGTTAACCCCTAGAAAATGGGAATGTTACCGAACGGATCAACTATAATGAATAGCGCTAGAGCGGCTCTATTAAATCTGTGATGAAAGCCAAACTGGCATGGCTCCAGACACATCATTGTCTAAAGAAAGATTCGATAAAAACGAAACGGCTATTAAAATCAAAAACAAGAGCCAGCAAAGTTAAATAAGCGCTATTAAAGAAAAAACTTTTTAAAACTATACGATTTTTTTCCAGCTTTCAACATAATCCAGGAATTCTTGCACTGGTTGGCCGCCATAGCTCCTCAGTTTTTCTCTAAGCTCAACCATTTCAACTGCCGTTTTCTGGAAAGTTTGAATTTGGCTGGCGTGATCAGTTAGGTATAGGAACCCGTCAGCGCCTGCTCTTGCACAGCGAGCACTAACGGTAAGCAACTCTGAGGCGGATGGGACATCTTTAGGGTTGTCACCTGGACCGAAAACGTAAAAGCTAATGTAGAATGGCTTTTTTAGTAGCTTTTTGAAGGCGCGGGCAAGCATTTCCCAGTACCAGGGGGTGGCATAGTTTTTGCTAAACATTACAACGTTGAAGACGTCAGCGTACTTCGCCAAGTCGTCAAAGTCTACGCCGTAACGCTCCAAAGAACTTACAGGGTCAGGTTGAACACATAAAACTAGTTCTTTCTTGACTTTTTCCCGAATTTGAGCAATGTACTCGGTAACTTCTTTTCCACGCCACTCAAGCCAACCTAAACCACTTTTCTCCCACTGACTATTGCAACGTGGACAAATGCAGTGTCCATGCTCCGCAAAGTATTGGCTATTTAACCACACACCAAGCGATTGTCTATCAACTTCTACTACGTAATTTAATTGTTCGGCCCTATGCTCTGGCTGAGTAGCGCACACAACATCCCAATAAAAGTTGAAATTGTTGTTTCCCATTTTCGCTGGTCCAAGCGGTGACTGAGATATCCAGTCTGGATGATTACGGATGGCAACGTTGTCTGCAAAAACAGCGATATTACTATACATATCTTGCACAAGCGGAATCCTTACGCCATTTTCTGTTTTAACACGCAAAACTTGGAAATCAAATCCCTGAGCCTTCTCAGGTTGAAACGTATAAGTGCCAAACTTCATCCAGTACGCCTTTTTCGACCTAAAAGAAGCGGTTGTAATGTTATAAGGTTTTTGAGTGATGTAGAAAAAACCGCTTGTTTTTAATTTCAACCAGAGTAGAGAATTAAAAATTAGTTTGTTTAGAAGTAAGAAACTTACCTGGATCTGTTCAACAGTTGTTGCTTGGCTTTTAACACACTAATTGGTTTCTTGCTCCGATTGTTATTCAGTTTTTGTCAACATTTTAACTTAAAGCTGTAAATTTGTGCAAGGTTTGCAGAAACTTCCCTATTTCCATACCTTAGTAACTTTCGATTATAGGCTTGATTTTGAACGATTTTTTATTATCAGGATGTATTTCGGTGAAAAATTGGATGAACATTGCCAAATAGATTGATATAATCAACAAACGCACATCACTAAGCACAAATATGTTTCATATGCGTATATTTTAAATATAACTAGATAATAGCTGTAGAGGTAAAAAATGAGCAAGTAAACAAATGTCAAAAAGAGGAAGATGAAAATGGGAGCAGGAGACATAGCATGGGTCATAACCGCAACAGCACTAGTCATGCTAATGACGCCAGCATTAGGATTCTTCTACGGAGGCCTAGTGCGAAAGAAAAACCTGGTATCAACAATTGTTCAATGCTTCGTAATATTCGCAGTCGTAAGCATAGTCTGGGCACTCTGGGGCTACATGCTTGTGTTCGGCAACAGTGTCAACGGCCTGATCGGCTGGAGCCCAAACCTACTAGGCATGAACAACCTAAGCATAAGTGCAGTTAACACTTCACTTGCACCGCAAATTCCTCAACTATTACAATTCGCGTTCCAGCTCAAGTTCGCAGCCATCACACCAGCATTAATCATTGGAGCTTGCGCAGAAAGATTCAGATTCAAGTCATTACTTATCTTCATGGTACTCTGGTCTACACTTATCTATTGCCCGATAGCCTGCTGGGTATGGAATCCAACTGGTTGGCTTCACGTCTTTGGCGCTATTGACTTTGCAGGAGGCATAGTAGTACACATTTCAGCGGGTATTTCAGCGTTAGCAGCAGCAGTTATAGTGGGCAGAAGAAAAGGATGCGCTGTCCCATGGCAGAATCATATGAAATCTTTGGATCAAAAAAACCATGCAGCAGAATTCAAACCAACCAACATCCCATATGTACTGCTAGGCGCAGCGTTACTGTGGTTTGGCTGGTTTGGCTTCAATGCTGGCAGCGCGTTAGCCGCAAACGACTTAGCTGTTTCAGCGCTTGTCGTTACAAATTTAGCAGCAGCGGCTTCCTCTGTAAGCTGGATGCTTGCAGACTGGGTAATTAAAGGGAAACCATCAGCAGTAGGTATCGCTGCTGGCGCCGTAGTTGGACTGGTCGCAATTACGCCTGCGTCAGGCTACGTCAACGTACCATGTGCGCTAATAATTGGTTTAGCCGCAGGAGTTATCTGCAACTTAGTGGCTAACTGGAGAGCAGGAAGATCACGAATAGACGATGCACTGGATGTGTTTGCATGCCATGGCGTCGGCGGAATTTGGGGTTCAATCGCAACAGGCTTATTTGCATCAGCAGCGATCAGTGTATCAGCAACCGTTCCTGGCGTTAACGGTGCATTCTTCGGAAACCCAGGTCAACTGGTAGCTCAGTTGGTAGCAATTGGCGTGGTGGTGCCGTTTGCATTCTTCGGTTCCTACGCACTGCTTAAACTGGTGAACATATTCTCGCCACTACGTGTAAGCGAAGAAGCAGAAGACGCAGGCTTAGACCTAGCCGAACATGGCGAAGAAGCCTTTCAATTAGATTAAGAGCAAAACAAGGCTCTTTTTTCTCAATTTGTTAATTATTATAGAATTTTGTTATTTGACAATCTATTGTAAAAGCGCCAGTTTTTTGGACAATTTTACTTTTACCACGTTTTTTGGACAAATTATTGTATGCATATTTAAGCTAACAAGAGGAGCTAATTGAACATTTATCAATATTTAGCCGTATAATCGCAGAGAATGTATAGTTTAAATATTAGTTTTGCCAAAATGCAGAACAAATAATCGGTAATAACGCTATCAAAGGGACAAAAATGGGAGCAGCCGACATCGCTTGGGTTCTAATGTCAACAGCTCTTGTAATGCTAATGACCCCAGCCTTAGCTTTCTTTTATGGCGGCTTAGTCCGAAGAAAGAACCTTGTCTCGACGCTAGTCCAATGCATCATCATTTTTGCAGTAGTCAGTCTAGTTTGGTTCTTTTGGGGCTATAGCCTCGTTTATGGACCAAGCATAGATGGAATAATAGGCAACCTATCTCTCGTCGGATTAAACAACATAACCATAAACACAGTTAGCCCTAACGCGCCAGCCATTCCAACAATACTATTCTTCGCGTTCCAGCTCAAGTTTGCCGCAATCACGCCAGCACTAATCATAGGCGCATGCGCAGAAAGAATCCGATTCAAATCACTCCTCATCTTCGTCATTTTGTGGTCCACCCTCATTTACTCGCCCATCGCTTGCTGGATGTGGAACCCCACCGGATGGTTACACGTCTTAGGCGCGGTGGATTTTGCCGGCGGCATAGTTGTACACACTGCTGCAGGATTATCGGCATTGGCAGCGGCCTTGGTTGTTGGCAGAAGAAAAGGCTGCGTTTACTGGAAAGACCAACTCAAAGCTTTAGACCAAAAAGCCGCAAGCAAACCGGCATCAGCGGGAACCGAGTTTAAACCAACCAACATTCCCTATGTGATTTTAGGCGCAGGGTTATTATGGTTCGGCTGGTTCGGTTTCAACGGTGGCAGCGCATTAGCAGCCAACAACATTGCTGTCTCAGCCGTTGTAGCAACAAACCTGGCAGCCGCCGCAGCCGCCGTAAGCTGGATGATAATGGACTGGTTAATCAAGGGTAAGCCTTCAGCAGTGGGCATTGCAGTGGGTGCGGTATGTGGTTTGGCAGCTATTACGGCTGCTGCAGGCTACGTTAATTTTACTGCAGCAGTAATTATTGGTTTGGTCGCGGGGATAGTTTGCAACTTGGTGGCTAACTGGAGAGCCGGCAGATCAAGAATAGATGACACATTAGACGTTTTCGCATGCCACGGAATAGGCGGCATAATAGGCGCAGTCGCAATAGGCTTATTCGCAACCGCTGCAGTTAATCCTCCCGTGCAAGGATTATTCTACGGCAATCCTGCTCAGCTCGGAATCCAAGTGCTTGCTGTATTAGTCGTGTCTGCCTTTGCATTTTGTGGTTCTTACGCGCTTTTGAAAGTAGTAGATTTCTTCTCGCCACTAAGAGTAAGTCCTAAAGAAGAAGAAGACGGCTTAGACCTTAGTCAACATGGAGAAGAAGCATACAACCTTGACTAACGCTTATTCCTCAAACGTGACACTCAAAAGCTTCCAACGAGCGGTAATTTCACAAGTGAATAAAGCGTAAAATTCCTAACAATACTTTTTTATCCCAACTCTAAAACATACAATTGAGGTTTCAAAATGAAAGTTGTAGCTATTAATGGAAGCGCAAGAAAAGACGGCAACACCGCGATGTTGATTCGCCGTGTTTTTCAAGTTCTTGAAAAAGAAGGAATAGACACTGAACTAATTCAGCTAGCAGGTGAACAAATACACGGTTGCATGGCATGCGGGACCTGCCGGAAGGTCAAAAATAAGCAATGTAAAATTGTAAACGATAACGTTAACACCTATATTGAGAAGATGGCTGAGGCAGATGGAATAATTCTTGGTTCACCCACGTATTTTTCGATGATGACTCCTGAAATGAAAGCGCTTATTGACCGCGCAGGCTTCGTTGCACGAGCAAACTCTGATTTGTTTAAGAGAAAAATAGGCGCTGCGGTCGTGGCAGTGCGAAGGGCGGGTGGAATACCGACTTTTGATGCGATAAACCATTTCTTCTTAATCAGCCAAATGATTATTCCTGGCTCATCATATTGGAACGTTGGCATAGGACTAAACAAAGGCGACGTAGAAAAAGATGAAGAAGGCATGCAAACCATGGAAGACTTAGGACGAAACATGGCTTGGCTTATAAAAAAAATTAAAGCTTAGTGTATTTAACAGGTGCCTTTTAGCAAGAACTTGTTATGGTTAGAATATGTGCATTCTCGTGACGCTATTGTGAGGAGGAAAGTACCCAAAAAATGGTTCTCCGGTCCTGTTTTCTAAAAGCTGTTTCAAGATGCTTTTTTAATTTGGGGTTTGAATCATTTGCAGGTTGCGTACACAGAAGCACACAGAAGCACACAAAAGCACAAGGAAGTATTTGCGCGTCCTAAAAAAAATCGCTCGTCAGCACCTCTAAAATTTTTTAAAAATATTTTCGGCGAAGAATTTCTATCAATGTACTCTAAAAAATCTGAACAATTTATATAATTCTACACGTTTTCTAATTTCATTATTTTGTTTAACTAGCGAATACAAACAGATGAGAAGAAAAAAGAAAATGGATGTTTCTCAGGCACGTTTAGCCTAAGATGGCTTTAAGGTCTTCGTCTGGCGTTTTTATGGGCATTATGTTGAATTTTTCAACCAGTACCTTGAGGATGTTTGGCGTTATGAAGGCGGGAAGGCTTGGTCCGATGCGGATGTCTTTTATGCCTAAGTACAGCAGCGATAGCAAGATGGCTACTGCTTTTTGTTCATACCATGACAGCACTAGTGATAATGGCAAATCGTTAACTTGCACGTTGAAGGCGTCTGCCAATGCCTGCGCTATCTTAACGGCTGAGAAAGCGTCGTTGCATTGTCCTATGTCAAGCAGTCTTGGGATTTCGTCGATTGTGCCTAGTTCTTTGTCGAAGAAGCGGAATTTGCCGCATGCTAAAGTCAATATGATTGTGTTTTTGGGTGCTTTCTCAACGAAATCGGAATAGTAGCTTCTTCCCGGTTTTGCGCCGTCGCATCCGCCGACTAATATGAAACGTTTAATGTGCCCGTTTTTCACCGCATCTATTACTTTGTCTGCTACGCTTAAGACTGCGTTTCTGCCAAACCCAACGGTAACGTATTTGCCTTCAGCGTCTGCTGGAAAGCCTGGCAACTCCAACGCTTTGTTTATCACTGCCGAGAAGTCCTTGCCTGTGATGTGTGGTACGCCTGAGTATCCGACTGGTCCTGACGTGAAAATGTTGCTTTTGTAGCTTTCTACTGGTCTTTGGATGCAGTTGGTTGTCATCAGAATTGCACCTGGAAATTGGGCGAATTCTTTTTGCTGGTTCTGCCATGCGGTCCCATAGTGACCATAGAAATGCGGGTACTTTTTGAGTTCTGGATAGCCATGGGTAGGAAGCATTTCTCCATGAGTGTAAACGTAGATGCCTTTGCCCTCGCTTTGCTTAAGAATCTCTTCCAAATCCATGAGGTCGTGCCCCGAAACGAGTATGGCTTTACCCCCTTTGTGTCCAAGAGGGACTTTTGTTGGCACTGGGTGGCCGTAGGTTTCAGTGTTTCCAGCATCGAGAAGTTCCATTGCGCGTATGTTGATTTCGCCGCATTTGAAGACCAAACCTACAAACTCGTTTGCACCAAGAGACTTGTCAAGGGGAGCTGCGAGTCCTTCATGGATAAAATCGAACACTTTGCTGTCTTTTTTCCCAAGAAAATAAGCGTGGAACGTGTAGGCGGCTACTCCCTTTAAACCGTAAGTTAACAGCCACTGAAGCGAGTGAAGGTCAGGATCCATTGTTGGTTCAGAGTTTATTCCGTAATGTTTTCCCTGCGCAACTAAGCCTTCAATCGTTTTTTCCAACGGCAAATTGAAAGCTGCGTTAACTTGGCCTTTTACTGACTGCAGTTGACTACGTAATTGTTCTTGCAGTTGCGCCGTTTTTCTTATGTAGACAGCTATCGCTTCTGGGTCAAAGTTCACGTTTGTTAATGTAGAAAACAAAGCTTCGCAAGTAAACAAGTCAATTTTTTCGTCTTTTATTCCCGCTTTGTCTGCCTCAATTGATAGTTGACTGAGTTCTCTAAGCATATAGACAAGCAAATCTTGAAGCGAAGCAACGTCTGCTGTTTTTCCGCAAACACCAGCTACTGTGCAGCCTTGACCTTTGGCTGTTTGTTCACATTGGTAACAGAACATTTGGTTTTGACTCATACATTACACCTTAACTTATGCATGTGTGCTTTTGTAGATAGCTATTGTCCCGAACGCCTTAGGGATTTGAGATCAACGCTCAAATTATCCTGAAAATCATGACCACATAAATCAGCAGTCTCTTTAGAGTACTACAGTTCTCGTTTAAAATAATGCTCAAGCAACCTTCTAGTTCCTCTGCGCATAATCTCAGAAAGCGTTGCTGGACTAATGCCCAATTTACCCGCAAGCTCAGCCATGTTAACTCTCCTTGGATAATCAAAAAAGCCACTTTTCAAGGCAAGCCAAAAAATCCTCTCTTGATTCTCAGTTAAAACGCCTATTTGCTGCTCAAACTTGCCGATTTTGCGGACATTAACTTTGTAGCCAGCTTTTTCCAAGTCAGTTATTATGCCTTTGTAGGCTTCAAATGTTGGCACCATAAAACTGTAAGTAATAATGCTGTCTTCCATGCTTTTGCCTGATACTAAAAAAGCATCATGCACCAGAATGGTATTGCAGACTTCACAGCCTTCACTTTCAAGCCACACTGAAGATTTTCCTTCAACGTGTCCTTTAGCAGCAAGCTCTTTTGGAACTTTACGAGTCTGGTCCTCGCCGACATCCATCAAATGCCTAACTGACCCGCTGCTTGAACTACGCACATCAACAACTTTGAGATGCTTAAACCCCAAGGAAGCAAGTTTCTTAACCATTTTACACTGTTTATTCTCAATTTCAATCACAACATGGTAGGGTTCACGCCATGCATCAACCAAACTAATCAGCCTTACAATTTAACTCAGAGCATACTGTTAAATATGCTTGGCCCCCCAGCGAAGAAAAACAAGGAAAACCACCAAAAAATGTTGGAGTTTATTTAGATTTTGTAGTATTTCGCGTACAGCACTATACCAATCGCCAAGATGACTATGCAGGAAAGCGATACTGCTGCTAAATCTAAGAGTATGATTGGGCTTTTGATTGCTTCGCTTCTGAGGAACAGCGAAGTTAAGCGTGTAACGTAGTAGCTGGGTACGCATTTGCCTGCAGCCCGGAAAACTTGAAGGGACGTTCGAAAAAATAGAATTAAATAAGTTGCGGAGAATGGCTTAATGGTAAGTTCGCTGGGGATCAGTAACGTTGAAGCTCAGAAAGATTCTGGTAGCTGTGGTGCTAGTCGTGCTATTAGTTGTATCTTTTTTTGTAGCTTTGGATAACTTGCGTGTTCCTGCGAAACAAACTGCAGGTTCATCTGAGCCTTTTTTTGTAGGAATTGAAACAGGGTGGAATAGCCCCGTCTCCGACTGCAAAGCATTGATTGACAAAGTTAAGAATTACACTAATCTTTTCATTATAGCCTCACCCCTTATTCTAAGCAATGAAGCATTGCTTAACGAGACATGCGACTACGCCTATAACGCAGGCATGTATTTCATGCCCGCTTACTATCAAGACATATACAATGGCACAAGCATCGGCTACACTCCATCCGCATGGTTCACAACAGCAAAAGAGCGATATGGCGACAAGTTACTGGGAATTTATTTTTATGATGAACCGGCTGGAAGTCAACTAGACGAGAGCATCAATTTGACTTCTAATAACGCTTTTAATGCTACAACTGCACCGAATAGTTACCTGGATTACGCTAATTGGTTCTTTCGGATATGGACAATGGGCAACGGCGTACCCGTAGTTGCCAACTTGACGCATAGCTTGGGTTCTTCATTGTTTACTTCAGACTACGCCTTATACTGGTTTGACTACGAACTTGGGTATGACACAGTTTTAGCCCAGTTTGGGTGGAATAACAGTAGACCATTACAAATCGCTCTTGCTAGAGGAGCGGCGACAGTTCAAAACAAAACTTGGGGAGCAATCATTACTTGGACGTATAATCAGTTGCCCTACTTGGAATCGGGCCCTCAAATGTACAATAACATGGTTTTAGCTTACGATTCGGGCGCAAGCTACATAGCTGTATATGACTCTACCCAGAATTACACAGGTACCACATTAACGCCAGACCGTTACGATGCGTTACAAAACTTTTGGAATTACGTGCAGCATAACCCTGACAAACACGGCAACCTGAAAGCTGACACTGCAGTGGTTCTTCCGCAAGATTATGGCTTTGGTTTCCGCAACCCTGATGATTCTGTATGGCAGTATCACCAAGCGGACAATTGGACTCAAAAAATGTACAGCGACGTTACAAACCTCATTAACCAGTACAAGTCAAGCATAGATATAGTCTATAGCGACCCGCAGTTCCAGAGTTCAATCCAAAGCAAATACAGCGAAATCCTCTACTGGCCAAAAGACTTCGAAACAAACAACAACTATTCAGTAATAGACCTTAACAATGGATTGGGATACAACAGTATCCAAGAGGCAATTTCTTCCTTCGCAACCTATGAAGGAGACACCATTTTAGTTAAGCCTGGAACATACCAAGAAAATATTGTAATCACCAAACCTGTCTCATTAATCAGCCAAAATAAAAATCCCACAATCATAGACGGCGCAAAAAACGGTACGGTACTATCTATTGCCTGCGACAACGTAACTGTGACTGGCTTCACTTTGCAAAACGGCGGCAACTTCTCAACTGGAACGGGCGAAGGAATCCTTCTCCATAATGCACATAACTGTAGCTTAATCGGAAACACAGTCACTAACAGCTATAACGGAATTGTCTTAAATGATTCATTTAACAACGTATTCAGAAACAATACTATGTCTGATAACAAGTTCAATTTCGGCGTCTCAGCAAGCAACATCACGAATTACATAAACAACGTTGATACTTCTAACAGCGTTAACGGAAAGCCAATTTACTATTGGGTAAACAAAAGCAATATGACGGTTCCATCTAATGCTGGATTTATCGCTCTGATAAACTGCACGGATGTCACGGTGCAAAACCTGAATTTATCCGATAACTATGAAGGTTTGCTTCTCGCTTACGTCAAAAACTCCACAGTAACAAACAACACCATCAACAATAACTATGAAGGCATAGCGCTGGACAATTCATCCGGCAATACACTCAAAGGCAACAACGTGAATAACAACGTATACAACATTATAAGTGCAAACTGCTCTGCCAAATAACGTTGACACGTCAAACATAGTTGAGGTCAAACCATATACGACAGGGTAGGTCATCATAACTAACTGTTCCGTTGAACATCTATCTTTTTGGACGAACCGTAGGTGGTTATTTCCTTTTTTCTATAGAGCTTTTGTCTTCTATTTCACTAACGTATTCAAAGCCAACCTCAAGTAGTTTGCATGATTTCTTTCAGAGATGCAGAGACTAGACTGTGAATCCATTGTTTATCTCTTTGAACAGTGCAATTTCGAGGTGCTCTCTATATTTTATATGATTTTTTGCGCAAGATAAAGAATGTTGGATTGAAATTGTGCTACTTATCTGGGGGATGAGAGGAGGGTCTTAAAGTTTAGTTAGAAGTTCCTTTGTTTCATGTCCACTCGCGTCAGAGGAGATTTTATAGGATTTCAGAAATCGTGCAGAAATACTGATTAGTGCCGACATCAAGTTTGCTTTAAGAAGGAAACACCGAATTGAAACATACGAGAACAAAATGCTCCGGGCAGGCAATAATTGGTTTGTAGATTTTCAACCTTTGGAGTTTGGTTGAGTTGAATTTGAGAATAAAAAGGTGGCGGGCTTAGTTTGCCAATATTTCTTTCTCTTGTGGAGGGATTACAATTAACTCGATGTTGTCTTGCTTTGTGGGTGTCTTGTTGATTGTTTTTTGTGGTTGCTTTGTGTTTGGTTGCCTTGATTGCCCTATCCAATAAAGGCTCCAGCCGACGATGAAGACTATGATAAGTATGGGTGCGAGTAGGGCTACTGTGAGTTTGCTGCGCTTTTTTCTGGTTGTTAGTTTTGTCATGCCAGCGCCTACTACATCTTATTACTTAATTCTTAATATATAAGCTTTTTCTTAAGCGGTATAGGCATTAAACCACTTCAAAATTCAATTCCATCAAATCATATCTATGGGGCACATTAGCCTCAGTATGTATTTGGAAACAAAATAGAAAATTCATAAGAAGAATAAACGTGGATGGGCGTTAACTCAGAATATACTAGGCGATATTGATGACTATAGGTTTGGGCTTCGTAAAAGTTGTTGTTGACTATGTAGAAGGAAATAGCAATAAAAGCTTGGATGAGATTACGGACAAAATACTGTCTCAGGTTCG
>JBEKNP010000004.1:0-64329 GCA_049522695.1 Bathyarchaeia archaeon
TTCAGTATATGAATTTTTGAGTGTTATTCCTTCCCTATTTTTGTTCTGGTTGTTTTGGGTTGCCTTTTTGATTTAGGGCTTGGTTTGTTTGCAGGTTGTGACACAGAAGTACGCAAAAGTACGAGGAAGCACAAGGAAGCACAAGGAAGCACAAGAGTATAAGGAAAACACAAGGAAGTATTTTGATGTTCCAAAAACTTAAGAGTCGTTATTGATTCTGAAAGTTTGCCTAGTCGGAAAACGTTGCGTAAATTCAAATTGCTTTTGGGTGGCAGTTTTCAAAACCAAATTACGAACGGGAAAGCTAATGTGGCTAAATATATACAAATTAAGAATATAAAAAGACAAAAAAGGATTAGGTTATTTTTGAAGCTTTTAGTATCTTGGTCTGTAACCGCCGCCGCTGCCGCCAGAGCCTCTTCGATCTCTGTCTCTGTTGCCGCCGTAGCCGCCGCCTCCGCCGCGTCTGTCTCTACCGCCGTAGCCGCCGCCTCCGCCGTACCCTCTACCGCCGCCTCTGTATGGTCGTCTTTCTTGCTCGTATGTTTTGCTGGATACGTTGTTTTCAGTGTTTATTTCTACTGCAAGTGGTTCTTTTGCTGGTTCCAGTTTGCCGTATTTGCCGATGTTTAGGCGTATGTTGCCTTTGAATAGGGTTACGTAACCGTTTTCTACGCGGATAGTGTCGCCTTCGTTGACTTTTGCAATGTTGTCATCCCAGAGTGTCACGTATACTACGCCTGTTTCGTCGCCGACCAGTGCGTCGCTTACTTTATGTGGGGATCCATCTCTACCCATTGGGATTTCGCGGATTTCTGTTTTAGATACTACTTTGGCCGTAACGTTAACCGCTTTTGATTGTGGGGTTAAGTCGCCGACTTTTGCTTCTACCGGTTGCTTTTTGTTTTCGAAAAAACCTTCAACAGCCAATTGATTCAACATCCTAGTTTTTGATTCTTAAACAGAACTACATGTTCTCTACACTTAAGTTTTTCGCTTTAATGGTTTTTGGTTTTGTGTTTTGTATGGGTAGCTTGTTAGGGTTGTTTGTAGGTTTTCGAGGTAGGGGTTTGTTGTTTTATCTTTGGGGTTTAATTCCTGAAACTGAGGTTGTCTTTATGATTTTTTTAACAGATAATACGATGATAGCGGACGATAGCACGACAACGACGGAAAATGTTGCAACCATTGGAAATTCTGGAATACTAGGCGTTGGGGAAGCTGATGTTGGGGTAGGTGAAGAGGACGATGTTGAACTTACAGTGGCATCAACTGTGCCGCTTAAGTCATTGTGAGCTATGGGCTCTGAAATTCCACCGGGCGCGTAGTCAGCAAGTGTACTTGCCAATGTCAAATTTGAATCTCCTGCGCTTGTTACCTTAAATGTTAAGGTTGCTATAGTTCCGGTTCCGCTGTAGGCGCTTGCTGGATTCACTGAGGTCGCGACGAGATGGTATTCGCCTGTTTGTTGGGAAGCCGTGTCAATAACCACCGATGTTGGATTATTAAGCACCCCGTTGGAGGTTCCGACAAAAGACTGATTTGTTTGAAGACTAAGCGAAGACGTACTCCAATTAAGCGTTACATCAACTGCATAAAGATTCTGCACGTTGTTTAGTTGAATGTTAATTGTTAAGGTTTGACCAACGACAGGTGTACTAGTTTGTGGTGTAACGGTTACAGTTGTCGTTGAGGTTTGAGCTTTGACCATTTGAACAGGTAAAACGACTAGTAATGAAGCAACAAATAATAGTACAACTATGCTTGTTTTCTTTTGGTTAAAGCGCATTTATTTTTCGCCCTTTGCTTGTTCATTAAGGTTCACTATTTTATCTCTTCCCTTTTTATACCTTCGCACAACTCCTTTTGCCTCCAGAGCAGTCAGCAATTGACTTGTTTTGGCTTTAGAGAACCTGCACTGCTCCGTAATAGCAGACTGGTATGCACTGCCACCATTAGAGCGAAGCACCCTGATAACTTTTTCTTCCTCAGTCTCCAGCAAAGTCATAGTTGACGCCACAGGCAATTCTTTACTGCTTTGTTTACGACGTCGATAAACAAGGAAGAACCATCCTGCAACTGCTACCGCGGCAACCACTGCAGAAACGGAACCTATGAGCAAATATGGTTGTTGTCCAGAATTAGCGGAAGCCTGATCTTGAGCTACAAGGATTATGCTTGGCTGCTCAGCAACGAAAAATTGGGTTCCCAGCCATTGTAGAGTCTGCGTGGAATCATCCCTTTCGTCAGGTGTTGGGGTAACCGATTCTAACGTGTAGTTTGCAGGATAAATGATTTGTAACGCGCCGTCACCGTACAGTTGGTTAAAGAAACCGGAGACGCTGAAAACGTCTCCCGTTATCAGTCGTCCGTTTTCTGTTTTGCTGATGTTCTGCCATGTGAACATGTACTCGGTGGTTTTCGAGTCGCTTGAAGTGATAGTAGTGCTTGTTTGGAACGTGTCATTGTCTACACTCATCTGTCTGTGAGTTTGAGTAGCTGCTGCTGCAACAAGAGCAGTTACTTTTTGCTGGAAGTCTGCCCAGGTATCAACTGTTCCGTTTAAGCCTGATACCTGAATTATCGTCAATGCAGCTGAGCCATCACTGTTGAGTTGGATTTTATACTGGGTGTAAGTTTGAGCTTGTACTCTTCCTGAAGACGCTATTATCAAGAGAAATGCCATAGCGATAAAGAGAGCAAGGGATATGCGAAGCTTCATTTGAACCTGTATAGGCATTGTTATGGCTGGTTATTTAAGGATTACAGCTTACTGCTTCATTTGTTTTAATCACAGCTTTGCGAGAAGCAATTCGATTTTTGTCCATTTAGTCTTAGTTCATGTGTGTGTTGCCTAGAATAAATGATTACTTTTAAAAAGACGGATTAAGTTAATTACGCTATTTAGCATCCATGACGAAAGAATGAATGAAACAATGACGAAAGCTAAAAAAGGCATTGTGAAAACTGAGGATCAAAAAACCGTAAAGTTGCCATGTGGATGCGTATACCAAGATCTAGGCTGGATACTTACTCGGATTAACGAATGTGAATATCATAAGCGCAGAAGAACAACTAAGCGTCCGTATAAGCCTAAAGCTGAATGCGTAAGACCATAAAAAAACAAAATTGAGCGTTATTTCATTTCAGGTTAAAAGCCTAATTTTTCCGTAAGAGATTTAACAGTCAAGACAGATGATTCCTTCACATTGACAACCGCAGAATTACCCCGTAATCATAAACGAAAATCGCTTTTTTCAAGGCAAATTGTTAGGATTCTTCTCCAAGTAGTGTTCATGGTAGCGATTTTAGCAGCATTATTTTGGTATGTAGGTATAAGCTCTGTATACAACGCTCTCTTACACATTAAGGTGGAATACCTGCTTCTTGCTTTCCTGATGTACTTTGGAATAAACCTCCTATTCACAGTGCGGCTAAGAAGAGTCCTGAGCAAGAACAATGTAAAAACATCATTTGGCAAAACATTACTCGCCCAGTATGCCGGCATGCTAACGAGTGATGTCACTCCTGGACGCTCAGGCTATATTCTAACGCCAGTTTATTTAAGAGACCAAAACGTTCCTACATCAAAAAGTCTCTCAAGCGTTCTTGGGATTCAAACGTTTGAATTTCTGATTAAAGTGATTGGCGGAATAGGAGCCGTAATCTATCTAGTAAAGTATGTACCCTCGCAAACATGGAATCTACTATTTCCCACTCAAATTGCAGGAGTAAACATAGGTTTGCTGTTAGCGGTTCTTGGCATAGGGTTAATGATGACTGGAGCAATAGTGCTTGCGGCTTTTACTTGGTCCAAAAGAGCCATTTCAGTATTTGGCCGAATTGCAAATTCCAGACTCCTAAAAAGATTCACGGGCGGTTTAATGGGACGACTTGAAGAATACAAAGAAAGCTCTAACAGCACTGGCAAGGCGATTCCGGAAATAGTTATTTTAACTGTTGCATGCTGGATTATCAAAGGTTTTGAATGGTACTTTTTAGGCTTTGCGCTGGGCATTACGCAGATACCGTGGATAGCATACTTCCTAATTCACCCATTGGTGACTGCTTTAGCATTTGTTCCTATAACCCCTGCTGGAATTGGCGTACAAGAATTCGGAATTATCGGTATATTTGGGCTCATAACAAATGTTCCTGCCCATCCAGAACTAGTAGCGCCAATTGCTGCGTTCGCTTTACTTGCTCGCGGTTTGCTCATATTTGAAGACCTTGCAGGTGTGCCACAAATTGTAAAGTCAACCAGCCTTATTTTTTCCAGCAAAAATCCTGAGGCACAGCTGGAGCCGAAACCTGGCGGCCCACCTGTAAACCCTAGTTAGATCTAACTCTAATGTTTTATTAATCAATTAATTTTTAATTAATCTCAGATAGGAGTCGCTGTTGTGAACTCAGAGTTTACAATAAGACAAATTGTGCAAAGTGACGCAGACAGGGTTAAACAAATAATAGATTTGTCTTTTCCAAGATTCTTCCGCTTCTTCGCCGCTCATAGCCTGCATGAGGAGGGGGATGTGCTTGTAAGTGAAATGCAAGGGATAGTTGTTGGCTTCGCTAAGTTAGTTGAGTTTAATTTGGGCGGCGGCAAGTTCGGTTGCATACTTTGGCTAGCCGTTCACCCGCAGTTTCGCCGAAAAGGCATTGCAAACGCACTTGTGAATGCTGGAACTACGCGGTTAAAGGATGATGGCGCAAACGCGGTTTTCGTTTCTGTGCAAAGGAGAAACGTTGCTTCAATAGCGGTTTTTAGCAGTCAATGTTTCAGAAAAATGGGTTTTCTGGGGTTATGGCAGCTTTTCGGTTGGCGTGCATTTAAGTTTTATAATGATATTTGGTTTGCCCCTGGAGAAATCGTGTTAATGCACGATTAGTTAAAGCTAAAGATAATGGTCCGTGGGTAAAAACCGATAGAGTGCGACTAGCTTGTGGCGTTCGGCTAATCGGACTACCCGCGCCTTTCAGGTAGGCGATCTCATCGGAATATGCAGATATTTACGTTAGTTACCAATTTTAACAGGGCTACTGAAGTATTAGTGGCGCCGATGAAGATAATTGCACGTTTGGATAAGGGTTTCAGCTTACTGCTGTTTCCCAAGAGATGACTTGAAATTTATTACGTTCTGAGGTGCTATGCTGTGACGCTCATCTATTATGTTAATATATAAAGAACGTGAGAAAAGTCATTTGCCTGAAAATATTAATTATCTAACCGATGTTATTTCTTAGAAAGTAAAAGTAGGTATGCGTAGACAAGTGGCTATTCCCAACAAACTTCAGAAAATTTAACATATGAAAGGGAATAATTTTAGAGATTTATGAAACAGACGAAGGCTTATTTTTGAAACCTTTCAATCCAATAGCTGAGATTAAGGGAATTGGAAAAAGCGTTTTCAGAGACCAGTCAAGTATCAGAAAAAATCCGAGGAGAATTTTAACACAATTCGACGAAAAGTATGGTGGTTTTAGCTGAAATTAATTGTTGGTTTATAAGTGGCTTAGTTTCTATTTGATATGGCTTGTAAGAAATGATTTTTGCAAAGCCAATAGGGAGAAGGTTGGGCTTGATGTTAGATAACAAAATCATGTTTGGAGAAACATATAAGTGCAGAATTTGTTCAGCGAAATTTAATAATCCTGAAGAATTAAGAATCCACAGGATTGTTAACCATAAGGGTCACATGCTCATCATCAAACGTTAATATCGCAAGATTACTAGTCTAATTGAAACTGATGAACTGTTTCATAAGGCTGAGTCTCTTTTTTGTCCGATTTATCTTTTGAAGTGCCTATGATGATAAACACGTCAGTCTGAAGCGGGATTAGTTCTCGAGATGATTTGCTTTAAATTTGACTTCTGAGGCGCTCTTTCTTTTGGCAATGAAAATGTTAATTAAGAGTCACCTAAACGATATTGCTAACAGATTATTATGACCAAGACTTCTCAGACTCTTGCCTGCTGGTTTATCCGAGACGGCGCCAAACTGGTACAGTGCAGTAAAGAGGATTTTGATAAAGCTATCGTTGAAGGAAAAAGCGTAAAGTACCGTGGCTACGCTAACAAAAAGAGTGAACGTATCGCGGATGAGTTGGAAGAGTCCCGAATGGCATTTCTGAGCAAGCCTGATTTATCTTCGAAATTCCGAGCCGCAATAACAAATCCACGAAATGTTGTTGAAGTTCAAATCATACTGGTTGATGACCCTCAATTTTGGCAAAGAGAATCCAAACGTCCTAGATATAGCAAATAAAACCAATCAGTTATCCTTCTATAGGCTGTTTGCTTAACTTAAAATATCTTCAGAAGCTTCGCTAGCGGCTTTCGACCGTTCTTAGAAACTGGGCTCAAAAAGATAAAGTAGGGCACGGCTAGGGCGTAGAGCTGCTTTGGATGGTTGTGCCGTTCCAGAAAATCAACGTTTTGTAAGGCAACGCTATGGGTTGGCTGTCGATTCTGTTCTCGTAAACGATGTCTAAGTTGTTGCCGTAAGTCACAAATAGGCTGTTTGCGTCGTTCCACACTTTAGTTGAGAGCGCATCCGCGTTCCATAGACCCCAGATTGTGTCGCTTGGACTGCGGAACCCGTAACCGTAGTCTACAGGAAGCACATACGCTATGTCCGCGGGATACTCGCCGTTGCGTGTGTTGGTTTTGGTGTAGTTCCAGAACTGCTTCATCGCATCTATGTGCTCCTGCGTCAAAACTCCAGACGACGAAGCATCGGTAGAGTTGCCGTCGAAGACAACTATGTATTTTGCGCCGGACTGCCATGCAAAAGTCATGTCACTGTAGAGTTGGGTAGCGTTTTCCACGCCGATCTCTGGACCAGGCGGAGCTCCTGGCAATCCTGAAGGTTGGTACGTGATTATTACGCCCCAATTTTCGCCGAGGGCGTGGGCTGCGCCTCTGTCAAGAGCCACCGCAATTTGCCTACTTTGGTTTCCCACGAACTCGGTGAAAACCGTGCCGTAGCCGCTTAAGTAATCGTACCAGTAAAGCCCGTAGTCAGACGTAAATAGTTCCGATTGCACGGGTGAAGGGTTGAACCAGTCCAGGCTGATTGACAAATCGCCAATCAAACCGGCAACATACGCTTCTGACGCAAATGTGTAATCTCTTGCGGTGAATTGGCTGTTCGGCACGCTGGAAACAACTTTCTCTTGAGTGTCCAGCTGGCTTCCTCCGACTTCATCAAAAAAGTAACCCCCCAAAAACTTGTCCCCCCACTGGGCAGACGCCATGCTGAAGAATGTAGGGTCCGGACCGCGAGGAGGCAAATAGTCATACAGTGCAAACCCCACATAAACTATAAAGTAAAACCCTTTCTCGTATAAGAAATTACAAACCCTCGTTAATGCCGCCGTATTCTCAGTGACATTCAGTGAACCCACAATAATCAAGTTAGCATACCCATAGACGGCATCTGCAACTGCATAAACAGCAGATTCGCCGCCATATGCTACGTCCACCCCCACAAAAACCTCAGGTTTACTCGCTTCCTTTTGCGACTGCAAATCGGCGTCGGCAAGCGTGAAAAGAAGCGCAAGAACAAGCAACACCGCCAAGACTACCGCGGCAGTTCTTCGCCTCAAAGCCACATTCCCCAGCTTAGCTTCTGTATTCTACGATGATTATGGGTCTCCAAAAACTACCACACCTCAAAACTAAGTGACATCGACATGGTTCTAATCTGAGTAGGCATTTAAAAAACTAACTCTTCGCAACCAATCACCATGAAAGATGGTAATGCCTTTTAACCCAAAGGTAGGCGAAAACGTAACGTTTCAGGTAGCAGCAGGCAACCATGGAGTCATTTTGTTGGATAAAGCAACTGTTACGATAACGCGAGATGGAATGCAACCCTTAACAGTATGTACAAATCAGAGCGGAGAAGCATCTTTTGCTTACCTAGCGATGCAACCGTAATTAGAGCCAGCACAGTTAACAACGCATCTGAACAGACTATTCATTCTCTTTACGTTGCGCGCTGCCTTGTCGCTATAATGGTTAAAAATGGTTAAAGTCGAACTTTACTTGCAAAGCCCATAGTTTAGTTTAATCATTTTCGCGTTAGCGTGAGGGTAAACGTGGCATCAATCAACGGGGTAAGATGATTAATTTCGTTTGCCCTTAAAGTGTATATTTGAGGTTCATTGTTTATAGGGAAACGATAAGTCTAAATCTGCATAGCGATGAAATAGACTAATTCTTAGTCAAGAAACTTTGACTAACTTCAGTCAAGGAAGTTTTGACTGTTCTTTTAGAGGAACAGACTGTTCTTAGGGGAGAGCTATAAGTTTAAGATGATTAGCTAATCAGGGACAACATATGAAAAGAGAAAGGGTTATAGTTATCACAATTACAATTTGCTTAGTGCTGTATTCATCTTTGCTCTCTGCTTGTTGGGCTGATGATTCTTGGACATTGAAAGCCCCGATGCTTGAAGGTAGAAGTGGTTTAGGGGTGGTAGCTCTCAATGGAAATATCTATGCAATTGGTGGAGCTACTTCTAACGGCTTTTGCGGTTATAATGAAGAATATAATACAACAACAGGAACTTGGACATTGAAGGCATCCATGCCAACTGCAAGAAGCGATTTTGCCATAGCAAGTTTCCAGAATAAAATTTACTGTATAGGTGGATATGCCTTGAGTAATAATCAGGGTTTAGCAGTTAATGTTAATGAAGTCTATGACCCAACGACTGATTCTTGGTCCACAAAAGCACCAATGCCTACGCCAGAACTAAATGTCCGTGCAAATGTTATTGATGGTAAAATCTATGTGATTGGTGGCAATAACAATGGAACGCTAAACCAAGTATACAACCCATTGACTGATTTATGGACAATTAAAGCACCCATACCAACTGCTGTAAGTTCCTATGCTTCAGCAGTAGCATATAGGAAAATCTACATATTCACAAGCAACGTAACGCAAATCTATAATCCAACAAACAATAGTTGGAGCAACGGAACACCCGCACCTTTACCCATAATCTTGGCAAACGCTGGAGTTACTTCAGGGGTATATGCACCAGAAAGGATTTATGTATTTGGCGTTAATGCTCAACTGCCTTATTGGCAACTAACCACAAAGGGGTTTATAACTCAGAGTTATGACCCAAAAAATGATAGTTGGCAAACATGCAGTCCTACGCAGAATGGGCGTTATGACGTTGGCGTGGCAAGTGTCGATGACTTGCTTTACTTAATTGGTGGTTTTACCACTCAATCAGGGTCAGGGCTTGACCCAAACCCCATTTACACCTACAGCACAGTAAATGAACAGTATACACCATTAGATTATAGCACTACACCACTACCGACTAACCCATCAACCGTTCCAGAGTTTCCCACTTATATGATTCTGCCACTTTTTGCAGTAGTAATACTTTCAACTGCATTAATCAGAAAGAGAATATCCAAAAATACTCCCGTACCCTAAGTTTTTTGACTTTTTGAAAAAATAGGGTTTTGAAACAAAGCCCTTTTGACTTTTTGTAAAGTCTTAAATCTGCATAGCGTAGAAATAGACTATATGCTTACAAATTTAGATGTGATTTGGCTATTAATTGGTGTCTTGATTGCTTTAATTGTACAATGGTTTTATGACTTTCTTGGAACTGCACTCACGGACGCACTTGCTAAAAACAAATATTTTAAACCTCTTGCAAAGTTTTTTGGTGGATTCGTTCCAGTCGCTATTTTCACTATTCTAATTTTGGTCTTATATTTTCTGTAATCCTACCTTTCCAAGTTTTTCAATTCTTTTTTCTTGTTATTACATCGGTTTCTGCTGAACCGCTTCAGCAGACTATACTGAATGCAAAACCCAGAGCTTTTTGACTTTGTTTTTTCAGGATTAAGCAAATTCCCGCTTTTTTCTTATATGAAGTCAATTAGGAACAAAATCGCCATAGAAATCGATGTAATAATACTGCCTTTTCTGCCATTTCCTATCATACGCATAAAATTTCATGCAAGCCATAAGAAGTCAAAGTAAGAAAAAACATATTTTCCCTTTTTTTATTCCCTTTTTCAATATCACGAAAAGTCTTAAATCTGCATAGTGTAGAAATAGAGAATTGAGGGATAAAAAAGTTAAAGTTTTAGCCTGAGAAGTTTTTCGTAATTGAAGTTATCCCAACTCCTGCATTAAGATTGAATGTTCCCATACTAACTGTTAATCCACCGCAAGTGGCAAACACTTCATAAGTTTGTTGATTTGGAAGAGATGTGCTATACAATCCATTTTGAACTGTTGTGAAATATCCTGAATTAGTCGCTGTGTCCAAAAATTCCATTGATGTAGGCTGAGTTTCCACACCTGCTATAGTAATTGTGCCTGATACTTGGATTCCATTAATTATAAGTGTTGAAGTTGGACTTGGGTATGGTGTTGGAGCTGGAGTTAAAGTTGTTGCGGGTGCAGGTGTTGGTGCTGTGAAAGACGTTGATTTAGCAGATGTTGAAAAATAAACTATTGCTCCAACAATTGCCAGAAGAATTACAACAGCAACAATCACTATGGCAACTATAACGATTATCTTCATTCTCAGGTTCTTCTTTTCTTAACCCTAATTTATACTATTCCTACGTTGTTTAAAAGACTTTTCAAGAAGCCTTTTTTGACTTTTTGAAAGCACGAAAAGTCTTAAATCTGCACAGCGTAGAAATAGGCTAAAACATCCCAAAAAAGGGGTTGTTGGGAAATGATTAAACTACGCAAGGATTATTCGACTTAAAATGGTTAAAAGTCGTCTTTTTGTGGTATTCGAGTGATAGACTAATTCTTGAGAACATAGCGCGGCTGGGACTTAGCATTTGTTTTCCATGGCGCCCAATTCGTTGGTAAACTTCGAACCATTCCGTAAGAGGTTAAACAGCTCAAATTTGCCTCCAAATCAAAAAATAAGAGTTATAACCATTTTACACCAATTTAGGGACAAGCCAGCGTGCGTCTGGCTTCCTTTTTTTCTTTGGAAACTATTTAAAGAATAGTTTGCTGTTATTCAAGTTGAATAATGCACAAAAAAGTTGCTGTAACTCACTTTTTTTAGATACTTATATAAGCTGTTCAGCTGGCAATTTAAAAGACTTCTCCAAAATTTATTTGGAGAGTCTTCTTTTGAAAACTTTAGAACCCCTATTAAGTCTTTTCCACGTTCGGTTTTCTCATACTCCACACAAATAGTATCAGAGACACAATTAACAGGACAAAACCCACCCAAAATATGCCTAAGCCCACGCCTTGACCTGAATGGGCACGAGCAATTGATGCTCCAACGAGCACTAAGATTATTCCAATAACATCCAGAAGTATTGCAACCACTTGGTTGCTACTTGCATAAAATTGTTTTTCACTCATTCAAATGCCCACTTTTTTAGTTTATGTCTATTAATATATAAGTTTATTGATGGAACAGATGCGAATTTGCTAGGTTTCCCCAACATATAGGGGATTGTTTTGGACACTCTTCTCAAAGTTTAAGGGTTATGTTCTGCCTATCTTAGCTTCTTGGTCTTTGTTTATACTCCTGTTTGTCTCTTGTTTTTAGTTGAGCTATAAGGTGTTTTACGCTTCGGGTTGGATTGGTTTGTATATTTGCTTAAGAATGCTAGTGATTTTCTTGTAAAGTTGATAGTGTAGTTGCTTTGGTTGTCATCTTTTTTTGAATTATATGTTTAGGATTATGGCGGTATTCGGGAAAAAGGGTGGAAACTCAGAATAGACAGGGTTTTTCATTAGGTATGGCTGGTTCTAATAAGGTTTTTAACATCGAAACCCTTTGACTTTACAAGTTCTATTAATTGGGAAAATAGCTTGTCATCAATTTGTGGGGCTCTGCTCAATATCCAAAGATACTTGCGGTTTGGTGTGCCTACAACGGCATAATCGTAGTTATTCCCCAAGTTTATAATCCAATAGTCACCATAAAATGGCCAGAAGAATGTTACTTTAAGTTTCGCTCCAGTGCTCTTGTCAACCACTTTTGCCTTGCCCTTTGCCCGCTTCACTTTGCCATTCCTTTTACACTCGTTAAGAACAGATATACTGCCATCTCCAGATAGAGAATAAGTTGCTGATATATCAGAACAACCTTCTTCAAATCTGGCGGGAAGACGCGCTATCTCATACCATTTGCCCAAGTACTTTTTTAGATCGACATGCGGCACAACTTCAAGGGTATCGTATTTCTTTTTCGACAAATGGATCACTTAATATTGAAGCTAGACATCAATGTATTATTTTCGGTTGAGCGCCCAAACGTCATCTTCCCTCTTACCGAATCTTTTTTATGAGAAGTTCTTAAGAGAATTGTTAGGGATTGTTTTGAAACGGGAAGAAGCAATATCGGTTCTCAAAGAACTTCTTGACAATTGTAGTGGTCTTGATGATCATTATTTGGAATTATCACCATCTAACGTCTCTACATCAATGATGGGAGGGTACCAAATTACTATAAAAACGGCTCTCGATGAAGAAACAAAAAAATGCATACAAGAAATATTAATGAAACACCAACTTACCTACCAAGCAGGCAGTACATGGAAAACAAAGCGATCTATAAACAAAACAGACCCCGACACATTCATAATTTACAAACCCAAGGAAAACGCACTCGACGTAGGCAAACCCTTGCGGTCTGAAAGACCCTAAGTTTAGCTTTTGTGGGCTGGTGTGTGCTGGATGTAACACACTTGGGGCGGGAGAAATCACCCGAAAACTCTCTTTTTTTGAGGTTTTTGTGGCTTCTTAATAGAATAATAGTGAACACACCTTTTCTTTTTAGTTTAGTGTGCCTTGGTGAATCTACTCTTTTTGTGTAGAAATTTTTGACAATTTTTTAGTTTTGCTAGTAGCTTTTTTAAGCTACATAGACCATCTTAAATCATGGCGAAATACTGTCTTTTGTCAATTCCTTGCAGGAATATTGAAATTGCTGTTTCGAGCAAACTAATTTGGGGTAAATCAATAATTGCCTATGAACGTCTTTTCAAAGAAAAGCTTTCAAGCTGAGATGAAATAATGCCTCTTAGCGAGATCATAGTGAAAGCGCCGGCCACAAGCGCTAATGTTGGTTCAGGCTTCGATGTCTTCGGATTAGCTTTGGATAAGCCAAGCGATAAAGTCACAATAGTTCAGACAGCAACGGGTGTGAAAATCCAAGTTTCAGGCTTCTCAGCAGAAACTATCTCTGTAGTGCCTGAGAAGAATACAGCAGGCGTTGTCGCAAACCTGATGTTACAAGAGTTCTCGCTGAAAACAGGTCTCGGCATAACGCTTGAGAAGGGCATTTGGCCGGGCAAAGGATTGGGCAGTAGCGCAGCATCAGCCGCAGCCGTGGCATATGGATTAAATCACATGTTTAACCTCAAACTGACCAACGAACAGTTAGTTAAATTTGCCGCAAAGGGTGAGGTTGTTTCCGCTGGATATGAACACGCGGATAACGTTTCAGCTGCCATTTGCGGAGACTTTGTCATTATAAAATCGTACAATCCAGTGGAAATCATTTGCTTAAAAGCGCCCTCAGACATGGAATGCTGCGTGGCTTTCCCGCATATGAACACACCAACCAACAAGACTGAGAAAGCCCGTTTAGTCGTGCCCAGAACGATTCCTTTGGAAAAACTCATTTATAACATCGGACAGGCTGCCGCCATGGCAAGCGGCTTCGCCACAGGCGACATAGAACTTATTGGAAAGTCAATGCATGACTCCATAATTGAGCCAGCTAGAGCTTTCCTAATTCCAGGATACCTTAAGGTCAAGGAAAACGCGTTAAACGCTGGTGCATGCGGAGTAACTATGAGTGGCGCAGGACCTGCGGTGATAGCAGTGGTTAACAAGAATCAGACTGATGCAGTTAAGGTTGCTGCGGCTATGAAGGAAGGATTTACGTCTGCTGGGTTTGAGGCAACAGCGTTCGTCACAAAGCCAGGCAAAGGCGTATGCAAAATGGAAAAGTGAAAAAAAATACCAATCAAAGTGCTAGCGCGACAATTCACCGTTAAAGTCGCTGAGATCTTAGATGATTATGCTGACGAGTATCACCATGCAACACTAAAGGCGACAAGGAACCCTGGAGAGCTAATAAACCAAAACTTTCAATGTCTGCACTACCCACAAGGCATTATGCTGTTCAAAAAGCGGACATAATTCTTAAAAATGTAGTGGAGTTAGTAAAATAGGCTGGTGTGTTGGACGTAATTCCGCTCCTATGGTGATATCTCCCGCACATCTTCCCTTTTTCTTTCTCTGTGATAATTAGGCGCTTTCCTTGCCTAAGATATGATTCCTTTTGAAATCTTTAACCCTAGCGCATTTTCTAAAAAGCAAAAAAGGCATCTTATGCGGATAAAAAGCGGTTTCAGTGTAGCTGTCGCACAAAAAGAAAGGGTCAGTTTTCTAACATTAAGCACTCAGTATGACAAAACGCAACCACACAAAAGGCTGAAGCGAATTAAAGATTTGAATTACGCATTTACCAAGCTAAAACAGCATATAGAATATTATATTCAAAGAAAAATGTACTTGAGCTTTTGTCACAAAAATCATTTAGAACCTTTTGAGATTCATAGTCGTAAAAAAAGCATAAAATACCCTGAATACTGGCAAATGTTCCGCTTTAAACTGAAGTATTTTAAGTTAAAAACCTCTGAAGGGGGCGGGGTGCTGCATATAGTTTTTAGGAAGGGCTACAATGTCCCGCCTATTCCTAAGAATTGGTTGCATAGACAATGGTTTAAAATCTGGGGTTCATGGAACACCTCAATTAGCGAAGTATCAATTAACAGCAGTCAAGGGCTTTCTATGTATCTAGTAGGTCAATACTTTGTTAAACAACCTGTTTTAAGAATGAGCTACGGTCAACAATGGGTTTACCCTGGATTTGTAAAAGGGTTCCGTAAAGTTTGCGAGGTCTACGCTAACATGAGACAATCACCAAACATTGAACCAAGAGAACATTCACCTTTTAAAAGAGCCATTGAAGTATGGAATAAAAATATAGAAAAGGGCTGTTTGCCAAATCCAGGTCATCAGAAGCGTTTTCGTTGGAGAAGGCTTCCTGAGAAACGTCAAGGTGTACTTGGGAATTTAACGGTTAAAACAGTTGACTGTTGCATAGATTCGCCAAAATATCTGCATGAATATGGAATAGTATGGACAATTTTTACACCGATACCTAAGAAGAAATTTGATTATAGCAAAATTTACGCCTATTACAAGAAGTTAGAAAATTAACTCCAATCCTTAAGAACCACTTTTCCACATAATTTTTAGGCTTGGAGTGTATTAATTTGATAAGCATTTGCTAAAATAAGAATAATTGTGAAGTTTCTATCAAGAATGCTTCTCGTTTTCCTGAATTTTTCCAGCTATAATCTTCAGCGAGTTATATACTGTCTCAAGGTGGTTCTTTACGTCATAAATTTCAATAACTTTTTCATCAAGTTTCGCTTTTAATTTGTCAATCTGCTTCTTTCGTCTAATTATGGCTTGCTCCCTAGATTTAATAAAATTATTAAACTTTTGCAATTCAAGAGCATTACCTGGAATTCTCACAGACGACATGACCTCATTTAAACTTCTATTTTTCAGAGTTTCAAACTGCTCGACCATTAAGGCAAAAATACATTGGGCTGAATTTTCGGAAATACACGTTATTGAAGCGGTTCGGAGTTTATTGAAATAGATGGTTGTCCCGCGAATTGATAATTTGTCTACAGCTTCTTCACCGCCCTTTCTACTGTTCAAATCTATTACAGTAGACAATCCTGCTGTTGTGACATCAATTTTTGCAGATTCCATAGCTAAAATTAGGGAAGATAAAGCCTTTTCATCCTCCGAAGTATTCTTTCTATTTTCAATTATTTGGTCGACAATCGTAACAACCTCTTTCTCTTGAGCTGGGTTCGCTTTTTTAATTGGTAATTCATCAAAAAAAACGCCATAACGCACAAACCAACCTCCTTGAACGTATTCACAATGGCGTATTTTGTAAAATAAGTCCAATACCTTTGAATTCAGGAGTCCTAATAAGTATTTTATGTTGGGTCTGTATTCAGGGTTGTCTTGCCATTTAGCTATGTAAGTATCGTTAGTCACAAAAATATTTTCATAATCAATGGAAGCCATTAGAAACTCAGTTTTAGCCTTTAATATCAGCTTTTCTTTTTGTTCAAAGACAGAAGGCTCTCTAGGCGCTGTTAAATGGTTTTCATCGTAAATAAGAAATATTCTATGTGTACTCCAATTTGGAATAAACTCGCCTACTGAATCTCCATTTACAAGCTTCTTTAGGAAACCTCTATCACCTGTAGGTACATTAGGAAGGTCTTTCTCTAAAACTGTAAAGTTTTCTCCATATTCAGGTAAAGCAAGGTCTTGAAGTCGTTTCTTCCACTTAGCATTTCCTCCAGCGATTACTCCCTGGCGTACATCTAAGATTTTTTTCAAAGAAACCGTAGTTTCTGGGTCAGTTACCTTATCTCTAAACTGTTTCAAAGTGTTAGAGCAATTTATTTCAAATATACTGCGAGGATTTGACTTGAACCAAGATTGAGGGATTTTGTAGCACATTGATTTCCTATTTATTTGATATTCTGGATATTCCTCAATCGGCTGATTTTCTGCTTCCTTTAGTAAGGATAAATCATTAGTTGATATGATTTTTACAGTTATTTCATTTGTATCTCTCTTTGTTTCATTGGATTCCTTTCTCAGTATTATTATCAAAGGATAAACATCTTGCGTGAATACCTGAACACGCATTAAATCTACTATTTCTTCAATTACACACTGATTTAATATTAATTCCCTTAGCCATTGTCCATTTCCTGTTGATAAGAACTTTGATGAAACTATGAAACCCAGCCGTCCCCCCTCTTCTAGCCACAAAATCGAACGTGCTAAAAAGGCTATGTAGAGTTCTAATCAACCAAATTTCTGTTTTTTTAGTTCAGGAAACATTGCCCTTAAGTCTTGAATTATTTCCTTTTTCTTATCCTTTAGATTTTCAACTTCAACGTATGGAGGATTGCCAACGATATATTGAAATTTCATTCGCCTAACTGCTTCAATTTCGCTTACCTCGACATCTGCTATATACGAATCCATTGTTTCCTCGGTAGACGGCGGTAACAAACTGTTTGCTCTATAGACTTGAAATTTATCTAAGTTGAAATTGGGTTCTCTTTGTTTAATCGCTGAAATTTCTTTAATAAGTTGAAAGAGCAAGTTAGATTCGCACAAATATACCGCAAATGGCATTATATCAAAGCCAAAAATGCTCCCTTTTTCGCGCGTTTGTCCATTTTGTCTTCCAGCAACCATTAAAATAATTTCTTTAGGGCTTAGTTTATTGGCAGAATCTTTGGCTCTATTAATCGCTTCGACAAGGAAGGTACCTGAACCGCAAGACGGGTCTATCAGATTTACTTGTCTCAGGTCTCTTGATGACTTAAAGTCAACACGATTTAGTATATAGTTGACTACTTCATCTGGTGTGTAATATTCACCAATTCTCTTTCTTTCCTGTGAGTCCATGTGATGTTGGTACACATGCTTGAAGACATCTCTTTTTACGTTTGAAAAATCATACTGATTTAGGAACCATAGACATTTTTTGATTGAATTATTTAGTTCTCCATCCTTCTCCCAATACCAATCGTACAATCCATCCAAAAAAAGGTGTTCATAGATATACCGTGCGTCTCTAAATGCAAGGTGCAGAAGATTCTTGAAAGCTTCATTAACTTGCGTTATTAGATTTAAAGCAGAAACTAAACCTCCATCAGATAATTTCTGTTTGAGTAATTGTTTGCTTTCTGCTATTCTTACAAGAAGCAATCTGCTGAGAAGGGTATAAGCTGTTTCTCGTGCAAACCTATCTATTCTTTCCTTCTGTTCGTCTTCTGAGGTGCTCTTCTTTGAATAAACAGTGTGCTCCCATTTGTCATAATTTTCATTAAACTTAATTGAAGCTTCATAAGAACTCTCAAGGCGTCGTATTTGCCTATCAATATCTATTACACTCAGTCTTTTGTCAGCAGAATTACCATTTTTCTTAAGATATTCTAAATTATTTCGTTTATCCACATAGGTTTTATGTTCAAAAATAAGAGTGAGTGCCAAAGACCTGAACATTGGAATTAAATTTTCATCAAGTATCTTCCATTTTACAACTGAAGTAAAGACTTCAAAGTTCTCATCATTTGTCAGGTCAATGTTAGCTGACAAAACAAAATTATCGTATGTTTTCAAAATTTCTTCGTAGCTGATACAATACAATCCTTGTAATCCGCTCGAAAAAACAGAATGCTGCATTTCAGCTTCGAGGTTCACATCAACAATAGCCTTAGGCATTTGGTCGACATTATATGGCGGCTCAAATCTCCAAATAATAAACCTCTTAAAATTGGTCAATGCAACGTAACGAGTTGTAGTGCGTGTTTTCAGTGCATAGCTTACAACTTGATACAGATTTTCCTTGCTTGGAAGCTTGTTATCGGGAGTATCAAATTCTTTTGTCTCAATTATTACGGAAGGAAGAACCCTGAATCGTGACTCGTCTTTATCTTGGCGTGAAGGTCTAACAAGCGGTTTTCTATCAAGAAGCCAAATATCAGCCCAATCTTTCTCATTTAAGTAACAATCCTCGGGATAGCCTAAACCGTCAATAATGACATGTCTAATAAATCTGCCTCGTACATCATGCTCCTTACCTACGGTTACCGACTTGTAGAATTCCACATACGCTTTCTTAATTCGTTCTTCAAAGCTATTATTCGTGCTTAAATCTTTCAAGTCTCCGTTTCTAAAGGTGTTAATCTCTATAACGCTTCATCTATAAGTTTCTGACTGTTCGCGCGCTAACCCATTTCATGGCTTGAACAGTTTACCAAAAAATAGCATAAACTTCATTGAAGTGGCTGACTTAACGCAATCGACTGAGCCCTTAGGCGTGGGGGGGTTGCCTTTTAAGGAGGGGTCATCCACTGCCTGAGGTGTCGATTGCTTGTAAGAACCCCTGTGAGATAGGGGTTCTGGAGTTTGGGGTCAAGCTACTACCTATTAGAAGCGCGTTCAAGGAACGCACGGTCAAGAGTCGTGCGAGCGCAAGCGAAGCGAGCGCGAGCCTGTACTTGTTAAAGTGATTACGAAACTTCAGATTATGTTGGGCGAGCATTTTCCTTGTATACATATAGAAAACTTCTCTTTTTGCTAAGATAAAGACTGATGAAATAAGATAAATAACGGATGACTGATTTTCTCTAAATTATTTCAAAAATCATAATGCTTAATTGGAGATATGCAGTAAAGTTTTAGAAAAAATGTGCATTACTTCCCCATTTTAGCTAAGTATGCGAGTAAGTGAATTTTGACTATTAATTTCGAGTATGAATTAAGTATCAATAATAAGTATCAATGTTAAATGCTGCATAAATACACGATTTGCTTTCTGATTTTTGGCGAAATAATGCTTCAAGAGATAGCGGGAGGTGAAGAGGCAAGTAAAGAATGCCCTAATTGTCATAGTAAAAGAAATTGGAAAGATGGAATAAGAGAAACCAATTTTGGTTCAATCCAGCGTTTTTACTGTCGAGATTGCGGTTACAGATTTAGTGAAAAATCATATAAAGACTGCTTACTTAATGAGAGTAGCCAATTATGCGCTATCTTAGAGGAAGCGAAAAAATTGGATACTGCAACAGAAACAAAGACTGTTGCGGGAGATACAACAAACCAAGGCTCAATTATAGACTTCCTATGGCACTTAAAAAAGCAAGGATACAGCGACGCAACAATTCAAACTCGAGTAAAAATACTAAAACTGATGAGCAAGCAATGCGTAAACTTACATGACTCTGAAGCTGTAAAGCTCTTTATCGCTAAACGGGACACATGGAGCAATGGACACAAACAAATAGCAGTTACTGCCTACGACGGCTTTGCAGAAATGCTTTCAATAAAATGGCAACCGCCTTTCTATTACAACAACAGAACGCTTCCTTTCGTTCCAACCGAAAAGGAAGTTGATGCTTTAATATCTGGGTGTAGCAAAAAAATAGCAACGTCATTGCTAGCCATGAAAGAAACGGGCTTCAGAATAGGCGAACTTTGGAAATGTAAATGGACAGATTTAGATGAAGAAAACAGCACTCTAAAATGCATTGCAGAAAAACATGGCAACCCAAGACAACTAAAAATATCAAGCAGATTAATTTCAATGCTCTTAGCTTTGCCAAAAACAAACGAATACATCTTCGCTAACACAAATCTAAACAGCCACAGATGGAGATTCGACAAACAGAAAAAAGCACTATCCATAAAACTACAAAATCCAAGGCTCAAACAAATAAAATTCCATAGCCTAAGACATTTCAAAGCATCAAAAGAATACGCTCAAACCAGAAACAGCCTACACGGTAAAGAGCTACTGGGTCATAGAAACATTAACAGCACTCTAGTCTATACGCACTTAGTTCCTTTCGACGACGATGCCGAAGGCTATAACCATGCAACCGCAAAAGACGACAAAGAAGCTGGAGAGCTAATAAATAGCGGTTTTCAATACATTTGTACAACACCACAAGGAATAATGATGTTTAGAAAACGCAAATAAGATTCAGCTAGGCGGGTTAGTAAAATAGGCTGGTGTGTTGGACGTAACCCGCCTTCTGTTATTGTGGCATTCGGCTAATCGGGCTACCCGCGCCTTCAGGTAGATGCCTCATCGGCGGCTGTTTGCCCTTTCCACTTGCAGGACGGCCGTTTCATCGCTTCCAATCTGGCGCACTCGACCTCACAAAGGTGTCATCGCCAAGTCCAGTTGGACGTTTCGTTTCTGCTCCGTTGCCAAGGCTCTCGCCCTGTCCCAGAAGGACTGCAATTCTACACGTGGGCGGAGTTTCCTCAGACCCAGCATTTTTGGGTCCGACAGCCACACACCAACTCGCCAGCCCACATCCTAATGTGTAATCGGAAGCAATAAGAATTTCCCAACTCATCAATAACAGTTCATGGGTAAACGCATTATCCTCATAACTGGCACACCATGCACGGGAAAAACAACCACTGCTAAACAGTTAACTCCGATACTGGATGCCCAATACATTAACTTGACCGACTACGCCAAAACCTACGGCTTAACGCTATGCGAAGACAAACAAAGAAAAACAATCATAATTGACGAAGAAAAAATGCGCACAAAACTCGCCGAAACCATAAACACCATAGATAAGGCCAACATCATCATCGACGGCCACTACGCCGCTGCTGTAACTCCAGCAGACCTTGTCACCCATGTTTTTGTTTTGCGCCGAAACCCCAAAGAACTCAAACAGTACATGGAAAAATGCGGTTTTGAGGGCATCAAACTTTGGGAGAACCTGTCCGCTGAAATCCTCGACGTTTGCCTAATCGAAGCGGTGCAGATGCAGCCGGGCAAGGTTTGCGAGTTAGACATAACAGGCAGAACGGTTGAGGCAGTTGTCAGTGATATCTTGGATGTTTTGGAAAAAGGTAAAAAATGCTATAGTGGCATTGTTGATTGGCTGGGCATGCTTGAACGTGAAGGCTTAACAGACCAGTACTTGAAAACCTAAGCGCTATCGTAAGCTGCCTATTTTCTGCTTAGTTAACAGCGTGATTTTGCGTCTGTTGGAGTATGATTTGGCGTGGTCGCTGAACTTATCACCAATCAGGATGGGGCTGCCTAAGCCAACATCTTCTGAAGATGTGTCCAAGCCGATGATTACGTTTACGCCTATGGTTCTATTCCAGTCTCTCACCCTAACGCCCTGCTCCAAGCGACCCTTCTGCACAATAAGGTCAAAGTGCCTATTTTCGCCGCTGTAGCCTTCAAGCACAACATTTTCCCTGTTAACCTTGTAGCCTTCCTTTTTGAAGTATTTAATTGCTAAATCCATTAAAGGCGATCTGGGCTTAGGCTGTTCTTCTCCAATGCTCATGATGCTCGCTCTCTTCCCTACTAAACCTTATCAACCTGTGTGTGGAAAAGCCTTTCGGAAGACATACAAGAAATGAAGCCAACACTAATCGTAAAATGTACAAAATGCGCCGGTCTAATGTTAACCGCCAAGGGGCAAAAAACAAAAGTTTGTCCTTACTGCGGCGCACACGTAAATCTATTGCTAGCGCAAAAGGTATCCTCAGCAAGCAACGCCTTTGAAGCTTCGGAACTGCTACGCAAACTAAAACGTGAACAAGGATTTAACCGCAAGCCTTAACGCACGTGCCGCAACATCTCGCATGTTTTGCATAAATCCGAAGCTGAGGGTTCCCCGCATTCAACGCATGTTTTGAAAGCTTCTTTTTTAGCCGTCTCCTCTAGGGCGGGTCTTATGCGTTCTATGGATTTGAGAACGGTGAATTTTGTTCCAGCATGCTTTGCCTCCATGCGGTTAAGCATCCAGCGAATATCGTTGCGCAGTGCTCCAGAAGCGTAGGGGCATGGACTGTCTTGGAACTGTATTTTTTTGACGTAAGCGTACAGGGCACTTTCTTTTTCAGGGATTTCGCAGAAAGGCTTAATCTTCTGCACCAATAGCTGATGCACTTCGCTGGTGACTGGTTTCTCTTTTGCCAACCGAGTGATGTCACCGTGGAAAATGTTCATAAGAATTGTTTGCGCTTCATCGTCTAACGTGTGGGCAGTTGCAACTTTGTTTGCTTTGACTTGCCTTGCGCCGATGTTTATGGCTTTTCGCCGCAGAACGCCGCAGTAAGCGCAGGCAGTTAACTCTGTTTCGCCTTTGCTGCGTGCTTTAAGTATTATCTCGTCTAGCGTGAAGCCGTAAAGTTCTTTGAATGAGACTATGCGGTGGGGAATTTCTAGTTTTTTGCAGTTTGCGGCTGCAATTTCTAGGGCTTCATTTCTGTAGCCAGCTATGCCCTCGTCCACTGTTACCGCAGTCAGCGTGGTTTTTGGGCGAAACCGCTTCTGCTTAGCCAAAATATGTAGCAGGCTTAAGCTGTCTTTGCCGCCTGAAACTGCCACTGCTAAATGGTCATCAAAATTGAGCATGTGGTAACGTGTAATGGTTGCACGTACCTTAGCTTCGATGGATTGAGTGAAGCATTTTTTGCACAGCGTTTCACCTGAATACAGCCTATGAAAGAAGGCTTCTCTGGTTTTGCAGGCGCAGCAGACAGTTGCAGTCATTGGGTTTTCACGATTTAACATTTGATTGACTGTTAAACTAAATAAACAATGCCGCACTAACTCCTTAAATGGCTGGATAAAGTGGCTGTTAAACCAACAAAACATGCAGATTACAAGGAAGTAACATACAATAGCGCACGCTGGCAACTGCTAAGTGGTCTCAGAAGCAAGGCAGAAGAAATTATGGCTGCCTTAGAGGCGTTTCATTTGCAGTCAATTGCGCACGGAAGCATAGCCAGAGGAGATGTGCACAAGACCAGCGACATCGACGTTTTCATTCCTGAGGTGCAGAATAGTTTTCTTGTAGAAATCGCCCTGGAAAAAGCCGCAATACCGATAAACTCCCGCTTAATCGTTCAAGCCACCCCAAATTACGCCATGAAAGCGCACATTGAAGTTAGCGAGCAAATCACCGTTTCATTTCCGCTGATGCAAATGCGCAAGGTAGAGAGAGAATTTTACAGATTCGGTGGGGAAAGCAACCTTAACCAACTTAAAGCGAGTGTTCGGGTTGCAGGCGTGGACAAACGGCTAATGCTCATTGAACCAACCAATAAGGGCCATGTAGAGAGCAGCGTCATCCGCAAAGAAGAGTTTGCCGCTAAAATTTTGGGTATATCCGCTGAAACCGTGCTGGACAGGGTTCACACACTCCTGAAGCGCGATACAGTGGGCAGAACGGGAGTTTTCGTTAAAAAGGAATTGGCTCCAGACGAAACCTTTGAATTAGCACTCAAAAAGCTCTCAGACTTGAATCCCGCGGTTCGTAGAAGAATGAAAAAATAGGTTTAAGGGGGAGCGGGATAGTAGATAAGCTCTTTTTCTTCGAGTAGCAGTTGGATTTTGTCTACGGCTTCGTAAACTTGCTCTTCTTGTTTGGCTCCTACGCAAACGAGTTTTCCAGCTGAGAAGATTAGGAACACTACTTTGGGTTCATCCATACGGTAAACTGCGCCTGGGAACTGTTCAGGCTCATACATGACTTTACTGAGTTTGTAAACGAGGCTTTCAAGGTCGATTTCGCCGCCAAGTTCTGCTGAGGCAACAATGTTTTGAATTTTTACGATGGGTTTTTCTGTGATTTGGATTCCTTCACTGCGCAGTTCTTTAACGACTTTTTCCACGGCGCTTCGGGATTCTTTTTCTGATTTAGCGCCTGTACAAACCATTTTGCCAGTGCCAAAAATTAAAGTGGCTGTTTTCGGTTTTTTAAGTCTGAAAACTAAACCTGGAAACACGCTTGGGTTATACTCAGTTTGAGGAAATTTTTCTACGATTTTTTGTAAGTCGATTTTCTGGTTAAGCGATACGGAAGCTACAATATTTTGTATGTTAATGATTGGTTTTCGTTTGCTCATGTCAACCACGCGCTTGAGTATTTAAATAACGCAGGGGGTATATAAAGCATCTATATAAAGAACACGCTAAGCACATATTAAAAAAGTGGTATTGTCAAAACTTAAGATTATGTTAGAGTTTTATTTAATTACAGTATCACGGTAGATTGGAAATCGGAGTAAAGCTGCAATTCCACCCAAGGCCAGCAGCTTTGCGCCTGCTTCATGCTCAGTGCTGATTACAGTTACGTTTGCACCGCGCTTTTCAGCTTCCCGCATAAGCTCCTCAAGTTTCAATCGCTGTTGCTCGTCCGTATCACGAAGGGTCACATCGGCAAGCATCAGTTTCTCAATAGCACCCATTTTAGCAGCGTTTTCCACTGGATCTAATCCATAAGTGACTGTTCCTTCACCTTTGCCTAACCGTTTCATAACTTCTTCAATAGCTTCTGCTTCCTCGACAACGCGCAGTTGATTTGCCGCCCGAAGCAAAACGCTGGAGCGTAAAGCCTCGTAGATTCCTGCTGTGCCGCCATTGTTAACGCTTTTCACATCTGCAACTGCCTTGGACATTTCCTGTGCTTCTTCAGAAAGGTATCTTGCAAAGTCATTTTTAACAAAACCTGCACCGATAACAACGATTGGACTATGGTTTTCGCTCCAAAGTTGGTTTAGGCTGTTGAGTGCACGCCGGAAATATGCTTTTGTAGCTTCGACACGTTTGTCTGCTTCGAGCTTTCCAGGCAGTTTCATGCGTTCTTCAACTTTGATTTCTACACCGTATTGTTTGGTTTCTGCGATGGCGAAGCCTTCGTCGTCAATGGAGATTATCAGCATGGGCTTTTCAGTTTGACTTGCCCTTGTAAGCCTGTCCACTATGTGTTTGGGCCATTCTTTCTTCACAATAGTTAATGGTTGATTCAGTGCTATGCTAAGCGTATGATGGGCGCCAGTAGGAAAAATATCGGGCGCATGGCAAATCAACCCGTGAACCCGCAGTTTACCCAGAAACTTATCCCAGCTGACCGATTCCACTTTTACGCCCATGAAGGCTGAAACGCGCTCGCCACTTTTCGGACGCGAAGCTTCAGTGTCATTTTTTATAGCTCGTGAACTGTAAGCGTAAACCTCATCGCCTTGATAGATGATGTTGTATAAGTGCCAAAGGTCGTCTGGCGAGTCAGGAACCACTTTAACGAAATCTTGTTGCAGATTCTTCTCTATAATCTTCAAAGTCTACACTTCTCTTAGCTAGTTGCGAAACCAAGAAATAAAAACATTCTATAACGAGAAAAGAGTTATGGGAAGAAAAAGCTTCCCCGGGTTTGGCGCACTATACGAGTGCGGGTAGGTAGTGCGATAGCACGTTTATGAACAGCGGTATGAAGACGATTGACAGCGTGCTGAGCAGTTTTATGACTACGTGGAGGCTTGGTCCTGCTGTATCTTTCATTGGGTCGCCGACTGTATCGCCTACAACGGCAGCTGCGTGAGCTGGGGAACCCTTACCGCCGAGGTGCCCTGATTCGATGTATTTCTTTGCGTTGTCCCATGCACCTCCGCCAGTGTTCATGAGTAAGGCCAGCGGAACTGCCGTTAGAGTTGCACCGATTACGAGTGCGCCTACAGCTTCAGGTCCCAAGAGAACACCAACAAGTAACGGAACAACCAAAATGATCAGTGCTGGAAGGACCATGCCTTTTAAAGCGGACTTTGTGCTGATGTCTACGGCTTTGCCATACTCAGGCTTGCCAGTTCCTTCCATGATGCCAGGGATTTCTCTGAATTGCCGTCTAACTTCTTCAACCATTTCAGCGGCTGCTTTTCCTACCGCACTGATTGCCTGCGACGAGAAGAAGAAGGGTATCATAGCACCAATGAAGCCAGCGACCAATATGACAGGATCAGCGATGTTCACAGTAAAAGTGATATTGAAGTGGGAAGAAACCTCCGAAGCATATGTTTGGAATAGTAGTTGAGCTGCAAGCAAAGCTGAACCTAAGGCAAAGCCTTTTGTTAATGCTTTGGTAGTGTTTCCAACCGCATCTAAGGCTTCCATTGTTTCTTCAGCGCCGCCTTCACCCGACATTTGCGCTATTCCTGCTGCGTTATCAGCAATTGGTCCGAAGCCATCAAGTGCCAGTACCATGCCCATTACTGCAAGCATACCCATTGTGGCTAGAGTAGTTCCGTAAATTCCGCCTATGAAGGGCGAAATTTGTGTAACATGACTGGCATTCCAGCTGTATGCAAATTGAAGCCCAAAGAAATAGGACACGATGAGCGCTGTGACTAGTGAGATTATGGGCAACGCTGTTGTCTCTAGTCCTACTGCGAAGCCTGTGATGATGTTAGTTGCGGCTCCTGTTTCGCTGGCTTTAGCTATCCTCATGACTGGACCTCGGTCGCGCCCTGTGTAGTAGTCTGTAATATAGTCTATGCTTACGCTTGCTGCTAAACCTGCGAGTAAGCAGAAGTATAGGTAGATATTACCTAACAGGAAGATCGTGGCAAGCAAGAACAAAACGCCTGCAACTATGGTTGTGACCATGAGACCTTTTCTTAGAGCTTTCATCGGATGCTTAGCTTCTGCTTCGTTGAGCTTCACGAAAGGCATACCTACTAATGTTGCAAAGATACCGAGAGAACGTGCAATGAGCGGGAAAAATAGGAATATGAGGTTTCCAGTGGCTATGCTAATTAAGCCGCCGATAATCATTCCGCCGATGTTTTCTCCAGTTGCAGATTCGAATAGGTCTGCGCCTCTTCCTGCGGAGTCACCCACGTTGTCTCCGACGTTATCGGCGATAACTGCGGGGTTGCGTGGGTCATCTTCAGGTATACCAACTTCAACTTTGCCTACAAGGTCTGCCCCGACGTCGGCGGCTTTAGTGTAAATTCCGCCTCCTAGCTGGGCAAACAAGGCAATCAATGAGGCTCCGAAACCCATACCTACGATTCCGCTTGCAGCTTGTCTGCCTAATGTTGCTGATTGAGCGACACTTAACGTGCCAAACATAGCGTGGTAGCCGCCGTAAATCAAGAATAGAAAGCTTACACCCAAAAGAGATAATCCGACAACCGCCATGCCCATCGTTGCGCCGCCGTAAAAAGCGGTTTTGAGGGCTTTTTCTGCACCGCTTTCTTTCGCGGCTGCCACGGTGCGCACGTTTGCTTTCGTGGCATTGTCCATGGCTATGTATCCTGCAGCCAAAGAGGCAACGGCGCCCACTAAGAACGCCGAGGCAGTGCCTAACCCGAAGCCTGGGGCAACCGCCAACAGAACAAACACGATGACGGTGATTATGGCTATAGTGCGGTATTGCCTTTTGAGGAAGGCGTAAGCGCCTTCGCGAATTGCATTGGCTACTTCAACTGCTTTTGGTGCGCCTGGGCTCATTTTGCCTATTTTGCGCATGAGCAAAAGCGAAGCGATTACTGCGATCACACCGGATATTGGTGCGAGCCAAAATACCATGGGGGAGTTAACCACTAATGATGCTAAGGCTTGTAAGGGCATGAACATGGTTTAACAAGCCATAGCCATTTTCCTTATATATTTTTCTAATATGTTTAGGCAATGCTATGTTTAAATTGAGAATTTGTATGAATCAAACAAATGCTGTCAATGCAAATTTGGTTGCATTTTTAAGGGAGTTTCGAACATAACTCAATAAGTCTGTGCTTTAAAAAGTGATTAAGTGATGCCTTCAAGATTAATAGTTGTTAAGGTTGGCACAAGCGGTATAACAACCAGCGAAGGGAACCTTAACGAGGAAGAAATGCAAAAATTAACCAGTCAAATAGCCGCTGCGATCAAACAAGGAGACGAAGTGGTCCTTGTAACTTCAGGAGCGGTAGCTGCAGGAATTGCAGAACTTGGTATCCCCTCTAAACCTAATGATGTGGTGTTTCAACAGGCTGCGGCTGCTACAGGCCAAAGTGTGCTCATGGCGAAATACCGTGAACTTTTCAAGGTGCAGGGATTAAAGGTTGCACAAATTCTGCTTACCGCGGAAGATCTTTCCAATAGGGCATCCTACGTGCACACCTGTAATGTGTTAAGGATGCTTCTGAAAATAGGTGTTATTCCAATAATTAACGAAAATGATGTAACATCAGTAGATGAGCTTAGGCTAAAGGAAGGCTACAAAGTAAACTTCAGCGATAACGATATCCTCTCCGTTCTTGTCGCGAGCGCAATTGGCGCAGACATGATAATAATACTTTCAGATGTTGACGGCTTATATACTACTGACCCTCAAGAACCGGGTGCACAATTAATAAAAACCGTGGAAGCCATAACGGCTGAGCTGAAAAGTTCGCTTAACGGAAAGAGTAAATTGGGCAGAGGAGGAATCCAAAGCAAAATTAAAGCCTCTGAAATTGCCACTTCATGCGGAATTCCAGTAATAATAGCTAACAGCAGAAGAAAAAACGTGTTAATTGACATTCTTGCAGGAAAAGATGTTGGCACCTTCTTTAAGCCGCAGAATCCAATGCCTGCGGTAGAACGCTGGATTGCGTACGGTGCCGCAGTTAAAGGTCAAATCCACGTTAACGAGGGTGCCAAGAAAGCTATACTTGAAGGTTCAAGCTTGTTACCAGTCGGCATAATACGGGTTGTGGGGCACTTTAACGTCGGCGACATAGTAAGCATTACTGACGAAAACAAAGTTGAGTTTGCAAAGGGCAACCCGAATTATACTAGTGCCGAGTTGAACCTGATTAAAGGATTACAAATAATAGAGGCGCAAAAGAAGCTTGGCTCCGATAAGCCTAAAGAAGTTATTGAACATAGAAATATACACTTAATTGAGGAAGAAAAATGATAACTGAAATATGCAAGAAAGCAAAGACTGCATCCGTTGAAATGGCGAAGCTTTCGGCGGAAGCAAAAAACACTGCACTTTGCAGGATGGCGAACGCTCTTGAGAAAAATGCTGATAAGATTTTGGCTGCAAACAAAGCAGATGTGGAAGCTGCCAAAGCCAAAGGCCTTAAATCAGCGTTACTTGACCGTTTAGCGCTGGACCAACACAAAATACAGGCCATGGCTAGTGGCCTTCGAGAAGTTTCAGCCTTAGCCGACCCAATCGGTACAATAATAAGCACCTGGACAAGACCGAACGGCTTGATAATCAGCCAAGTTCGTGTGCCTTTAGGTGTTGTAGGAGTAATTTACGAGTCACGCCCAGACGTAACCTCTGACGCGGCAGGAATCTGCATTAAATCTGGAAACGCAGTAATCCTAAGGGGCGGCTCTGACGCTTTAAAATCAAATGTAGCTATCGGCGATGTACTACAGGATGCTTTGTCGGGGACAAATGTGCCGGTTGACGCTGTTCAAGTGGTGAATTCTCCTGACCGCAAAGTTGCGGAGGAACTGATGCGTATGCGACAGTACATTGATGTGCTTATTCCCCGCGGGGGCGCAGATTTAATCAAAACTGTAGTTGAGACATCGCGTATTCCAGTTATTGAAACAGGAACCGGCAACTGCCACGTTTACGTTGAAGAAGACGCAGACCTAGAAAAAGCAACACCTATAGTGATAAACGCCAAATGCCAAAGACCAGGAACCTGCAACGCCGCAGAAAAACTCTTGGTTCACACTAAAATCGCGGAACGTTACCTGCCCATTGTGATTGCTGCTCTTAAAAAAGAAGGCGTAGAAGTTAGGGGCGACGAAGAAACCCGAAAGATTGTTCCTGATGTCAAGGCGGCAACTGAACAGGACTGGTACACTGAATATTTAGACCTAATCATGGGCGTGAAAGTGGTGAAAGACCTAGACGAAGCCATAGTGCACATCAACAAGTATGGCACCAAACACTCAGACGCCATTCTCACAACCGATTTCGACAAAGCCATGCGCTTTATTCGGGAAGTCGATTCAGCAGCTGTCTACTGGAACGCATCCACACGATTCACTGACGGCAACCAGTTCGGGTTAGGCGCAGAAATGGGCATCAGCACCCAGAAACTTCATGCAAGAGGACCCATGAGCGTACAACATCTAACCACTACAAAATACGTTATTTTAGGTAGCGGACAAATAAGAAAATAAAAGGAAAGACTATTAATTTCAAGCACTCCTCCCATTATATAAAAAGTGAGCCCCCAAACCCAAAACAGTTAATGTACTATTTTAAGTTGGGTACCTAACTTATAATAATCCATTACATTTTTTTGGCTCTAATAGATGCCTACAGATCATAGCAGCTTAAATATAAAATTTCAACGGTTTCCCTTGACTCTCAATTAAATTCGAGGTATAAAGGCATTTCAATAAGTTAGTAGTTTAGAAAAAAAATTAAAAATGTGGTTTTTGCGAGGGCGCGTTTTAACTTATCGTTTCAAACAATTTTTTATATTGTCATTCCCAAGATGAGTCGGATTAAATCTAGGAGAAAATATCTTGGTTAATTTCATTGACAAATGGAAAAACAAGGAGAAAGAACCGTCTCTTTCATCGAAGATCAAAAGCATCGGCAAGCCTTCCGAAAATGTAAAAGAACAAATCGATCTGGTTATTCAACGCTTAGACATTCAAACTAAAAAATTGGACATCGCGGTAAAACGTTTTGAAAACCGTGATGCTGACCTCTTCCAATGTGTTGTGAAAGCCCTTTCAGACAGGGATAGGGCACGGGCAAATATTTTTGCCAGCGAACTTTGGGAAATACGCAAAGTAGAGAAAATGCTGATGCAGGAGTTACTTGCTTTGGAAAGCGTGTCTATGCGTCTAAACACAGTTTCAGAAATGGGTGACATAGTTACAGTGTTAGCCCCAGCAGCGAACGTGCTAAACAACATTCGTTCTGGAATGTCCACTATTTTGCCCGAGGCAGGTCAGGAGCTTGAAAATATCGGAAGTCTGCTGACGGACATAGTAACCTCAACTAATCAATCCACAGAAATGCCCGTGAATATTGGAACAGCAAACGCAGATGCAGCAAAAATCTTAGAGGAAGCAGAGTTAGCTGCAGAGAAAAGGCTGAGAGAACAATTTCCAGAAGTAGCTACTGGAGTTGCCATGAGCAAAAAGACAAGCATAGAAGCTTAGCAATAGTAGACACTGATAAACACCGCAAAAGCGCCTTATTCCACCATCTTTTTTCTATTTCAGGCTCATCTAAACTTTCTTTGACCAGGGTTATTGCGTAATTTTATATGAACTTTGGATGTAATATTTTTAAAAAGGGTGCGTTTAGCCCCAATTGCGGTGTAAAGTTTTGTAATTTGGTTTTTAACCTTGTGGTTCAATAGCAAAATGCCTTTTAAGACTTTTTTTGGACTTTTTGGGACGCGAAGGGACGCGCAGGGACTTTGCGGACTTTTTAATACCCAACCTAAAAACAATTCAAACCCTAAATTTTCAAGCTTTTCCTTAAGATTTTGGTTTAAATTAGAATTCTACTTTACACCGTGGAGTTAGGGTGCAAGCGCTATTTAAGCACTTGACCTTAACCATCCTCTTCGTTTGAAAATCAGCGTAAGAGTCAAAGCAACCGTGACCATTATTGCAATCATAATGTAGAAGCCATAAGGATTTGCTGTTTCCGGGATGAATCCTTGTTTGAAGTTCGTTCCGTAAATTCCAGCAATCAAAGTCAGCGGAAGAAAAATGGCTGAAATTATCGTGAGAACCCTGATTATGTTGTTAGTAGTTACCGTTTGAACATTGACCAAGATGTCTCGGATGTTGCTCATTTCTTCCCTGTGAGCATCGACAACCTCCACCAGCTGGATTGTTCTATCGTAAAGATCTCCGAAACGCGGAAGATTCACTCCTTGCACCAGAGCAAATTCTCCCCTTGTTATTCTTCCCATAATCTCGCGAAGCGGACTCAAACTCTGTCTAAGAGCCACCAGTCTCTCTCTTACCTTAACGATTTGCACCCCAAAACTGCTCCCCGCCAGCCTTGACCCTTCTCTGAAAAACCCCAAGGCTTCTTGACTCAATGCTTCAATCCTTTCGAACACCGAGTCTGAAACCGGGTAATATTCACTCGTGACTAAATCCAAGAAGATATATAACATAATATCAGTTGAGGGCAAAAGTGAAAGCGAGAAATAGCCGTGAGTACCTATTTTTTTGTAAACAGCACAAGTCAGTTCTGAGTAGCCCTTATGCAGCGTTATTATCCATCTTGAACAAACGAGCATCGCCAAGCGTTCCATTTTCCCTTCAGAAATAAAACTTTGCTGATCCGGGAAATTAAGAAGGCAGAACACGCGATCTTCATGTTCATCAATTCTTGAACGCACGCCTTCTTGGGTAAGCTCTTGAAGGTTGTGTTCATCTATGCTAAAATAGTCCTCTAGCTCTTTCATTTCGGAATCGGTCGGGTCTTGGGCGTCTACCCATAGAACTTCAGTCTTATTAATTTCTTCAGGCAAAACCTCTAAATTTTCCGATTGCCATCTGCCTTCTTCGTGTTCCTTGAGCAAAGTGATTGTTAGCAGCTGTTATCCTCCGAGTAAGCTAATGAGAATTCTCCTTTCTAAACCTAACCATTTTTTGTTTAGACGAATATATTAAATAGCGTGCAATAGCCGAAGACTATACGATTCTATGCAAAGGGTATTCGTGCTTTCATATGTGTTACTGCAAGTTCTTCAATCACTGCAAAGCCTTTTTATAAAAAGTTCAGACTTGAAATTTGACGTTAAAGGTCATTCTTAGATCGGAATTTAGGAGGGAAAAGATTGAGCATAACCTCCGCTAAAAGCTAAAGTATTCAAATGTTCAAGGGAAACAATTTGAAAAAGGGTTTATGTTAACTATCGCGCGCTTTCCAAAAATTAGAGTGTTCGCGTTCCGTTTCTTACGTCAGCGGCCGTGCAGCGAAGTTATCAAAAAGTCTTCTAATATTCCGACTTTTGACATGTTATCCTCTTAGAAATGTGGCTTATATAATGTGTAACAATATTTGCGATGTAGATAGCAACAAGAAAGGATGAGTAAAGGATTTGACGATTCAAGTTCAACAGATGGAAACCTGCTACTCAGCGCAACTAATAATTGCAGCATTAAACGAAGAGCCAGGAATCGGGCTTACAATAGCCGAGATGAAAGACACACTGGGTGAAATTCCAGTTCTAGTCGTTGATGGCAAAAGCAACGACCGAACAGTCGAGATAGCTAAGAACATGGGCGCAAAGGTTGTTTACCAAGATGGCACTGGCAAGGGCGACGCCTTAACTAAGGCTCTCGAACATGCGGACCTAACCGTGAATTATATCATTCTTACTGACGCGGACTACACCTATCCAGCCAAACACGTTCCAACTATGATAAGAATACTCGAAGAAAACCCGCTTATTGGCATGGTTTGCGGCAACAGGCTCACCGGTCACGTTGACAAGGAAGCTTTACACGACGTTTTCCATATTGGTAACAATCTGCTAGCTTTGGCACATAACATGCTTAACGGAGTCTCGCTTCAAGATCCGTTGACTGGACTGCGAGTAATACGTGCCGGAATCTTGCAAGGGTGGCTTCTGAAGTCCAAAGGTTTTGACATTGAAGTCGAGCTGAACCATCTGGTAGCGCGGCGCGGTTTCAAGATTCAGGAAATACCAATTTGCTACAGAGCGCGGTTAGGCGAGAAGAAGCTGAAGTTAACTCACGGCTTCAGTATCCTAAGAAGAATACTGCTGGAAAAGGCTGCTCCAACTCATATTGTAACCATCTCCCGTAATACCGCGAAAACAGCCGAGCCCATTGAAAAAAAGGGCTTAAATTTAAGAAAACGAATTTCCTAAACACATAAGGCATTCAAATGGAAGCTTCTTTTGCATAAATGAAGAAGAAAAAATCGTCAATCTATTTATTATGTATATTTTCGGTTCATAAGCCTTATTTTCGTTGGACCAGCAAAATTATTGAAGCGTTTGAAAAGCTGTCAAAAAGAGGTCAAAAAATTGGGCATCAATAAAAAAACCTTAATGCTTTGTGCTCTTATATTTCTGAGTTTAGGTTGTATACCTGCTTATTTCGACTTTATGTTTTATGCGATAGCACTGTGGATGGTTGGTTTTGCCATAATGAACATATATGTTTTCGTTATATCATATAGAAAAATTTGAAATTGCATAAATCTCCTCTTGAGCATGGCTCAAGTGCGCTCTATTAGGCATCGTTTAGGTTTTTTCATCATTCCAGCGGTATTTCGCTTTCTTTTTTCTCAGTTTTTTTAAGCCGCAGTTGAAGCAGATGCCGTTGTGGCAGCAAACCATTCACCGCAGTCAGGGCATTTCCACGTTTTTTCCTGATCTTTCAAGAATTTGGCTATGCCGTTTTCTTTGATGAAGTTCAAATTATCTATCATGCTTATTCTGTATCGAGCCTTGTATTTAGCGTCGATTTTTCTGAGTCGTTCGCAAAGGAAGTTGTTGCATTCAAAACAGAAGGTAACTTCGCTGCTTGATAGCGTTTGGCATCTTTTTTTTGAGGAATGAACAGTTCTTGTTTCGCGGTCGGCAACTTGTGCAGTAAGACATTCTAACACCCTTGCTTTTTACATCGTTTTTCAATGCCAAGTAGCCTGAACATAACGCACAATTCATGCCACATGGTGCAATTAGCTCGGGATTCACCGTCGCTTTTAATCCCTCATTCCATAAATAGATAAAGTGGGCATCCATTAAGTTTTTTTTCGTTGCTAGCTTTCAGGACAAAAAATAGGTTGCACCGGTGATATCTCCACTCTGTCGGGGGTTCAAATCAACTCCCGGCTTTCCAATTTATTATTCATTGGATTCCCAAAACAATTTAAACTGAAAACAAAACTAACACCTTGATAAGCCCTAAATCTAAAAAGCAACCCAATCACCCTTATCAGAAAACAGAGACAGACCAATTTTTATTATTGAAACCTAATCAAAAATGAAGCCACAAAACTAAGAAAATTGTACAAAGTCCATCTTAACTAGTTCTTGAACAAAAAGGCGCCAGCTAAACACACACCTTAAAAATTAAACACTTATTGAAAAATGAAAAAACTTAGGTCGCCCATTTTGCATCGATTTAGGTTTAGGAATAAAGAAAGAAAGGTGAGAAAGTTTTATCTTGAGTGGGTCTCCGTTTGCTTGTGGTTAAGCCGGGTTTTTTTATACTGTTGGTAGATTTGGTATAATTGTTTGGAGTTGGTGTACAACGGGGTGGATTAGGTTGAGCACGATGCTTGGGAACAGTCCTAAGATTATTAGTGACCCAGCTAGGATGAAGATTGGGATAAGTATCCGCTTTGACTCTTTTATCGATGTTTCGTTTTTGGATTTCTTTCCGTACATGACATAGATTAGCCTGAACAAGAATGCTGTTTGAAGGACACTGGTCAAAACTCCGATAACTGCTAGCCAGCTTAGGTTGGCTTCTATTGCCGCGGTGAAGACTAAGTATTTCCCTATAAAGCCTCCGAAGGGCGGAACACCCGCAAATGATAATGCAGCCATTACCAAGGCTAAACATACCAGCGGCATCTTTTTGCCTATGCCTGCGAAGTCTTCTATGCTTTTGAATCCGCGGCTGTTTAGGATGCCGACTGTCATGAAAGCGAGGGCGGTGGTTATGCCGCCGATTAAGAAGAAGTAAAGGTTGGCGAGCAAGCCCACTGAAGATACGCTTGATATTGCTACAAGGTTATAGCCGACATCAGCAACGCAGATGTACGCAATCAAGCGTTTTACGTCAGTCTGTATTAATGCAAACAAGTTGCCGACAATCATAGCTAATGACGCCATAACCGCTAACATCAAAGTCCAATCTAACACTGCATTTGGACCTTTGGGAACTACTATGTACAAGAGTACTCGTATGAGAATGTAGTAGCTACCTTGATCAACAAGGGCTGAGAGGAAAGCAGCAGAAGACGATGGGGCTGCAGTGTAAGCATCAGGCAGCCAGAAGTGGAAGGGCACAATTGCTGCTTCAATGGCGTAGCCTGCGGCTATAAATATGAAGGCTATGATAAGCAGGTGATTATTGCTTAAAGTTGTTAAAGCTCGGCCGACTGCCAAGTAGTTTAGAGTTCCAGTTAAACCGTAAACTATTGAAATCCCAAAAATCACGAACGCAGACGCGATGATAACCATGATGAGGTATTTTAGTGTAGCATTGATGGAGAAAACGTTTTTCTTGAAAAGCATTAAGAAGGCTGCGCCGGCCGTTGCAGCTTCCCAGAATATGAAGAGTGTCAAGAGATCGCCTGCGAGGACAGCGCCAAGCAAGCCTGCTACAGTCATTAGCATAATTGCGAAGTACCTTTCTGAGGGGCGATTGTTTGAGCCGACGGAGAAGACTGTGTAGGTTAAGACTACGGCGCTGATTGCCACTATGATTATTGACATGTAAATTGATATGGCGTCAATCATGAAGGCGCTTGAGAACATTGCTGTGGCACTGCCGCCAAAGCCTAAGGTCACGATGCCTGGTGAAGGCGTACTGTAATAGCTTAACGCTAGGTTAGCTACCGCTGCGCCTGCCGCGGCAAAAACGGCTATGAACCAGCCAAGGGTCCAGGCGGTTTTGTTGTTGCTTTTTCTAATTAACCTGAATACTGGAATTGTCAGCAAAGCAGCTATGACGAGAGTGAATATCGGCAATATGACATCTATTAGTTCAACCATCAAAGTCACCTTGTGTTAAAGCTCACTGTTTGAATTAGATGCAGAAAAACTGTTGGGTAAATTCCTACAAGAACGATTAATACCACTAAGACAGCGAAAGACAATTTCATGTAGTTTGACACCTCAAAGGTTTTCTTTTCCTCTTTGCCCTCTTCAATTATTTCGCCAGCGTGGTTTTTGGATTGACCCAAGAAAACGTTTGAAATGAATCTTAACCCGTATCCAAGCGAAAGCACTGTTGCTATAAGCATAAGAGCAGTAGGTATGATGTAGAATGAATCGCCTTTTATCACTTGGAACGCACCTACGAATATTAGAAATTCACTGATAAAGCATGCGAAAGGCGGTACTCCACCTATGCTTAAAGCAGCTATTGTTGATGAAACCGCTGTAAACGGCATCTTCGAGGCTAACCCACCCATTTTGCGGATATCTCGGTTGTCCGTTTGCTGCATTACCCCTCCAGCGGTGAGGAAGAGGAGGCCTTTGCTTAGTGCATGGCTGATGATGTGAAGGACTGTTCCAGCTATTGCGATGGATGATATCAGAAGTACAGCTGTTCCAAGAGTAGCGTTAACTGGGAACAGTGATAACCCAAACATTATATAACCCATGTGGGCGATGCTTGAGTACGCAATAAGCCGTTTTATGTCAGTTGAAACTAACGATACGAGTGACCCAAAGAAGGCGGAAAGTACTCCGACAATGGCTAACGCATGCAGAAAGTTTGTTCCAAATGTTAATCCGACTGCCGGAAAAACCATGCCCAATGAAATCCGCAGCATCGCGTAAGCTCCTGCACTAATCATGACTCCGCCTAACAACGCTGACATTGGTGCAGGCGCTTCAGCGTAAACATCAGGCAGCCACATGTGGACCGGTATAACAGCCATTTTAACGGCGAATCCTATAGTTAATGCTATCAGAATCCACTGGACAAGAACCGGGCTTGCCGTTAACAGGGCAGTATGGGCTGCAAACATATCGGTGGTTCCTGTCGCTATGTAGGTTGCGCCGATGCCTAAGAGTACAAAAACGGCGCCTGCATGCGTGTATATAAAAAATTTGAATGCTTTCTTGTATGAGTCTTTGTAGCCCCATTCGCCTACTATGAAGTATGCTGGAACAAGCATTAGTTCCCAACAGAAGTAGAATAGGATCAGATTAGATGTTAAAAAGACGCCTACCGACCCGACTGTGAGCATGCATAGCAGTGCGTAGAAGGTTGGTAGATTCTTTTTTCCAGCCATGTAGGAGATTGAGAACACTGCGGCAACCAGAATAAGAATTAGGCTTACTATCGCAATGGAAACGCTTATGCCGTCGGAAAAAAGGGTAAATGACGTTGAAATTACAGAAACCCATGTGTAGGATTCAATGTATTGATGGGTTGAACTGTTGAGAATCGTTGGAACAGTCGTCAAGAGCAACGCAATGTTAACTAAGGCAATTAAAGCAATAAAAACCGCTGCATACTTAGGCGATTTCTTTCCAGCCAAATAAACAAACGGTATGCTAAGAGTTGGAATTGCAAATACCGCTAGAAGAGCAAACGTCATTTCATTACACTCCTACCGTCAATATTATCAGCACCACAATTAGTATGAAGCCAACTATTCCTGCAGCAATATAATTTTGAACTGTCGTAGATGGCACTTTTTTCAGCTTTGAAGAGGCTGTCACAAACAAACCTGCAAAGGCAGCTAAGCCCAGATTCGCCAAATCATCAACATATTTAAGACCGTCAGAAAACTTTCCGAGCCCTTTGGCGAAGGCATAGTAAACATCGTCAACGAAGTAACCGTGGTTTAGCATTGTTGCAATTGGATTTTTGCCGCCTCCGACGCGTCTTATGCTCATAACGTTCTTGTAATAAGCCCAGTACACAATCAAACCAGTCGGAACTAGAATCGCCAAGAAAATTGGTGTCTCCCAGTCAGTGAATGAGCCAAGTATCGAGATCCCAAGGTTGTTTAAATGCATAAAGTCAGCGACTAAAGGCATGGATAAGCCCCAAACAACGCATAAGCCTGCGAGGAGTGCGGCAGGGATTAGCATGACTTTTGGAGCTTCATGTGGATGTTGCTTTTGCAAGTGCTCTGATTCTTGGCCCATGAAGACTAAGCTGAACATTCGTATTACGTAGGCGAACGTGATTGCCGCTGTGGCATAAAGAATTATTGCCTGTATTGTGCTGGCGTTCGTAAGGCTAACCGCGCTAATGCTCGTAACACTTGAAATAATGAGACCTTTGCTGAAGAATGCAGCAAACGGTGGTAAACTGCTTGTAGTTATAACCATTATACCCATCAAGACGAATGTGACTGGCATGGCTTTCCTTAACCCGCCCATTAACCGCATGTCTCGTGTGCCAAGCGCGTGGATGATGCCGCCTGCTAAGAGGAATCCGAGACCTTCGAAGAAGGCATGGCTTACCATGTGGAATAAACTGCCGAACCAGCCTACAGATGCTGCTCCTGCAACAGCTGCACCTAACCCTGCCATCATGAAGCCGATTTGACTAACAGTTGAGTATGCAAGAACTCCTTTGATATCGGTTGTGGTTATAGCAAGCGTAGCGCCGATAAGTGCTGTTATGACACCTATCCAAGCAACTGTTGGGAACCAGAGCGGTTGAAGAGCAAGGATTAACGGAGCTGCCACCGAAGCTATGAGTATGAATCGTGCTAGAAGATAGATACCTGCTTTAACCATTGTCGCAGCGTGAAGCAAGGCGCTGATTGAAGTTGGTGCTTCCATTGCACTGTAGAGCCAAGTGAATAGTGGGAACTGAGCGGATTTGGCGACGGCGCCGCCTAAAACCAAGAAGAATGTTGTAACTAAGAGTCCTGTATTCAGAGTTCCAGCTTTTGCACCTGCAGTAAGGGCTGCTATAATAGTGCTGAAGCTGAATGACCCAATAGCTTGTCCTCCAACGAGAGGACCCGCGTATAGTATGCCTATGGCTGCAAGAAGGGAGATATCACCTATGCGTGTCATAATGAAAACTTTATTGCCTGCATTAACTGATGCTGGCCGTTTATACCAGAAAGCAACTAGCGCATAAGAGCAAAAACCCACCATTTCCCAGAAAATAAACATTTGAAGCAGATTATCTGAGATCACAAGTCCTATCATTGAACCTATGAAAAGCAGAATTAGGAAGTAATATCGTGATAAACCTTCTTCACCTTTCATGTAACCCCAAGAATATATGACGATGATTAATCCAAAGAAGCCAACAAGGCACGCAAACAATACGGACAGCGGATCAATGTAAACTCCGGCGCTAACACCTGCAAACCAGGGAATTGTCGATTCCGTCGGTAGCCCATTTCCCGAAAAGATGCCAGGTACAAGTGAAAACGCGAATGCAGCAGTAACCGCTGCAACTGCTATGACATAGTAATTTCGAATTTTGTCACTTTTTTTTTCGATAGCCGGAACGAAAACGCTTGCAACAAGCGGAAATATCCAAACAAGCCATGCGGAAATAATATCAAAAGCCACCATTATTATTCAGCCTCACTGTTCTTGTTTTCCTGCATTTTTAGTATTTCATTGATGTTACTTGTTCCGTATTTTTTAGATACAATAACTAGCAACGATAGAATTACCGCGCTAAGGGCAGTATCTGTGGAAAACGCCAATATCAGAAATGCCTGTCCTAAACCTTGACCCGCAGAAGTAGCAAGCATTACAAAATTCAACGTTGCGGCAGTAGCGATTAGCTCGATTGAAATAAAGACTTTCAAGAGTTGCCGATTAGTTAGCAAGCCATAGATGCCTATTCCCAGCATTACAAGTGATAGTATAACGAAGTCCATTATTTCTCACCTTTCTTCTCATACAAAATGATGGCGATTCCTAACGCCACTGTCAAAATAACTAGGGCTTGTAAAATAACGTCTACGCCGCTCAAGTGCCATAAGGCATTACCAAAAGAGGTATTGTAATATACTCCTGTTGAACTGGAGATTGAAAGAAATATTGCAGGCAATGATAAGACTAAACCTGCACCAACCAAAGCTGAGAGCTTTTTAGGTGACGTTTTCTTTGCAGATTTTTCGCTCAGCATTTCCCCTGATAAGAACAGGATGGCTAATGTGCCTACACCGACGGCGAACTGGAAAATAGCTGCATAAACCGCGCCGTTAACATAGTACAGTAATGCTGTGAAAAGAAAAGTTCCTGATAGTGCAGCAACAGAATATATAACTTCGTCAAGGAACAGCGCCAGGCAAGCGGAAGCTATTAAGCCTATTGAAAGGATTTCAAGGATCACTGCTACGCACCTTTCTGAACGCTTGTTTGAGGCTTCAGGACTAATGAGGATTTATCAGTTGTGGCTAACTCGTAGAAAACTGAGCTTTTAATTGCGTTTCTGGGGCAGCTTTCCGCACATTGGTAACAGAAGATGCATTGGTCCAGCTTGAATTGAGGGCGTCTTTTGCCTTCAACTTCAACCATTTCAATTGCTTTTGCTGGGCAATCTCGGCTGCATAGACCGCAACTAACGCATAATTTAATATCGAATACTTGTTGGCCTCGGAAGTCATCGGGAAGCTGAGGTTTCACGAAGGGATACTTTGTTGTGGCTGGTTTAGTGAAGATATGCGAAACAGTTCTTTTCCACATTGGAGATATACGTGATTTTTTTGTCTTCGTCATTTTTTACACCAACGGATACACCCATGTTACCATTGCTACGGTTAACATTAACGATAATATTGCTGCTGGTAAGATTATCCTCCAGTTAGCTGATAATACCTGGTCTATGCGCAATCTTGCAAAAAGGGTTGTTACATACTCAGCAACTATTACGATGGCCAACAGCTTAAGTACAAACCACAAGGAATACCAGAACGCCGGCAACCCAAAGAATACTGGCCCGTATGGTCCGCCAAGGAACAATTCAACCACCAAGGCTGCTCCGAAGACAATTTGCACGTCTCGTGTCAGGTGAAGGAAGGCTAATTTAGCGCCTGTGTATTCGGTTTCTAATCCGCCGACCACTTCGCTTTCTGCATCGGGGACGTCAAAGGGACCTTTTTCCAGTTCCGCCTGCATAGCAATTATGAACAGGACGAAAGCCCATGGCGCCAAAAGTATGTATGGAATTGTCTGGCTTGAAGCTATGACGAATATGCTTAAGCTTCCAGCGACAAATGCCGGTGTTAACGCAAGCATGAAAAGCGGTATATCATAACCTAGAAACTGGGTTAACACTCTTGCTGAGCCTATAGTGCCATAAGGATTGCATGATGCCCATCCTGAAAGGAACAAGAGAAAGCTAGCAATTGTGGAGAATGTCAAAATAACAATTAAGTCACCATTAAACCCAGTTGTGGAAAGTACGCTTGCACCATCAATAGGTAAAAAGCATATTGCAAAAACCATAATTGTGAAAGCTACAAGGGGCGCAAACTTGAAAACGGTTTTTTTAGCGTCTCTTGGTTCAATGTCTTCTTTTGTTAACAGCTTTATAAAGTCCGCTAACGGCTGAAGAATTCCACCTGGTCCTGCGACCATGGGTCCAACGCGGTTTTGTAAGCGGGCTTCGAGCTTTCGCTCAACCCAATCGCAGAATAAAGTTAACAGAAGTATAAATGTGAAGCCAGGGAAAATTAGTATTCTGAGGATCAAGTCTAAATCAATCATTGATTAATCATCTGTCTGTGCATGAGAAACATGGGTCTAAGCTAACAAAGTTCGGAGGAATATCAGCTATGTTTTCACCTATTGCCGTTTTGAGGAAGGCTGGGATGTTAGCGTATGTTGGAGTGCGCACTTTGACGCGTTCTGGAGAAGCTGTACCGTTGCTTTTAATGTAGCAGAATAGCTCGCCTCTTGGAGCTTCAACACGGTTAACTGCTTCACCTGCAGGAACAACTCTCGGCGCCTTACCTCTGAATGGTCCTGTTGGCAAGTGGTCAATTGCGTACTCGACTATATTGATGCTTTCTTCAACTTCATCCATACGGACATTCATTCTTGCCCACGTATCGCCCTCAGTATAAACTATCTCTTTGAATGGAATCTCGCCATACGCTTCATAAGGCTCATCCTTGCGTACGTCAATGTCAACGCCTGATCCTCGGGCTACTGGACCAACAACGCACAGTTTTAATGCATCTTCTCTTTTAAGTACACCTACCTTTTTCATACGAGCCTTTATTGAAGGTTCGTTTTCGTAGATTTGCCTGTAGAACGGCAGCTTCTTCCTCAGGTCTTCCAAGGTCGTCTTGATTTTGGGGAGGTCAGTGTCTTTTAGGTCTCGTCTTACGCCGCCTACAGTCATGAGTGACGAGTAAACACGGTTACCGCTGGTTAACTCAATTAGATCCATGATTGGCTCTCGGTCTCTCCAGAAATACTGGAACAGCGTTTCATAACCTATTTCTAACCCTGCGTGGCCCAACGTTAGTAAGTGACTATGTAGCCGGTTGAGTTCTAAAGCTATTACTCGCAGATACTTGGCTCTTGGCGGAACCTCAGTTTTTAATATTTTTTCAACGCCTTCAACGAAGTTACAAGCATGTATGGTGTTACATATGCCGCAGATTCGCTCAACCAAGTAAACATCTTGCAGGTAAGTGCGTGATTCAGCTGCTTTTTCTATTCCCCTGTGCACGTAGCCGATTCTGGGTTCAACTTTAGTTACTGTTTCTCCATCAACTGTTACGGCGAATTTTTCTGGTTCCAATAACGCGGGGTGCTGTGGACCTATAATGATTTTTACGACTTTGCCATATTCCAGTTGTTTTTTTTCTTCAGTTGGTGGCGGGTTTAGTTTTATTTCGTTTGCTTTAACATCTTTCCTTAATGGGTAAACGCCCTCAGGCCAATATTCTGATAAAACAAAGTGTCCTACGAGCTGGTTTCCTTCGAAGACTACACCTAAGAGGTCAGCCACTTCCAATTCATGAAATATGGCACCAGGAATAATGTCGATTACGGTTTGAATTTTTGGGTTGTCCTTTGGCACTTCTGCTCGTATGGTCAGGAACGCGTTTGAAGTGCGAATATGGTATAGTACGCCTAGACTTGGTCCAAGGTCTAAGCCTGTGATAGCTGTGATAGCGGTTTTCTCGTCTGCCTCAACCATGGCTTTGAGCACGTCTCTGTGTAAGCCATTGATAGTGACTATTGCGGCTTTGCCAAGTTGGCCTAGTTGAATTTGGACCTTGTCTTTGAGTTTGGTTTCAATTACTTTAATAATGTCTATATTATTGTTTGACGTTTGGTTTTGCCTCCTCAATTATCGGTTTAACTTCTTTCTGGGTTACGGCTTCTTGTTTTGCAACCTCAGGCTTTGCCTCTTCCTTAGGCAATTCAGAAGTTTTTACTTGTTTAGGTTGCTTCTTTAGTTTGGGTGGGCTTAGAGCGCTTAGAAGTTTAACTACACCATCCAAGATTGCCTCTGGTCGCGGTGGGCATCCAGGTATGTACGCTGTGACTGGAATCACTTTGTCTACACCGCCAACCACGTTGTAGTTTCCTGCAAAAACGCCGCCTGAGCATGCACACGCACCGATGGCTACGACGAATTTGGGTTGTGGCATTTGGTCATATACTCGTTTTAGCCGTTCTGCGCATTGTTGTGTGACGCAACCTGTTGCTAGTAGGACGTCAGCGTGTCTTGGTGAGGGTTCGAGTTTTACGCCGAAGCGTTCAACGTCATATTTTGGTGTAAGTAAGGCGACTATCTCTATGTCGCATCCGTTGCAGGCACCTGAGTTGAAGTGTAAGACCCATGGTGATTTTACTCGCGCCCATGTTATTGTGTTTGCTATTAGTCTTTACCTCCTTCTAAAAGAACCAAGCATGCGGCAAGAAGTATACCAAGGTAAAGGATTAAGAAAAGCGAGTTGGTGCCTGCTATTGCGAAAGATGCAAAAGCGAGTAATAGTACGGATGAGTCAAAGATTACGAAGTAAATTAGGTACTTGTATAGTGATACGTTGACTTTTAACCCGGGAAATGAAGCTTGTTCTCCGCACGCATATGATGCTTGCTCATTTTCGCTTATGGTGGTTTTTGGCGCTGACCTTTTGCCTAAAGTGTAGATTACTAATGTTGCTATAAATATTATTGTAAATGCGATGAGGGCTTCAACAATCATTTGATATGTCTCCACTGATGCTTTTGGGCTTAATCATTAAAGTAGCCTCAAGGATAGAGTTAAATTTGCACTTGTTATATCCGAGAGCGTATTATGAATGTATATAAGGTTATCTGCACAAAAACTATGCAAACGAAGAACATTGCGGGTAATTGGCAGATGGTCGTCTATCCCCAGATTAATGCCATCAGCCTGATTACTGACTATACTCTCTCCTACAGCTCTTTGTTCTACCATCTTACCCCGAGCTAGTTCTCTATAAAGCACTGCACTCAGATTTAAGTTTTAACAACTAAAACAATGCAAACCAATGTCTCAAATGGATATATAGATTATTGGAAAAAAGCGATTTATTCTGTTTCAGCTGTCCCATGCCATCTTTTTTCTAAGTAAAGAATCAAGCTGAAGAGACCACGGTTGGGAAATTATCAAAATAAACAATTGGAAATTTCACAGGATTTTAACCCATATGACGCACTGGCGAAAAGCCCCACGATAGCATGAATAAAAGTTAAAGCTAAATAACACAAATATTTGATTATAAATAGTAAAAGTTTAGAGCGTTTTCTCTCTTTTTGAAAATTAATCTATTTTTTTCACCAAAACAAATAAAAACTCCACCTTGTATCACTGAAAGCTACAGTAAGGGAAAATGCGTATGCCATCTGAAATTGTTGATGTTGATAAGTTTGTAGCTATGAGCGCCAAGGCAAAGTATTGCTCAGTGCAAAGGCTCAAGGATACTGTTAAACTTAAACTTCGCACACCTCGCCAACTTTATACGCTGAAAATTGAGCCTTTAAGAGCTGACGAGATCATAAAAAAGCTTCAATGCGAAATCCAAGAGAAAGAGTAATAAAATAGCTTTTTCTCAACTGTTCTTTTCTATTTTTAGACACTTACTTACAGGCTAAGCTGTCTGTTTTTACGGTTGTATTCCTGTTTTTTATACAAAAGCATCAACGAAACCACTTTAAAGCACCGCTTGCCTTGATTTTGACACCTTAAACGCTTGGGATTTCTCGAAAATCAACGAACCTTAAATATACATAACGTATGCAAAATCAAATTGATTTAAAAAAAGAGAATTAACAGTCACAATTGGCTTTTAAAACATGACAGGAGACAAATAATGGCTTGAAATAAGCGAAGTAACAGTTAAAATTCAGCTCTCCTAAAATTAATTCAAGCTATTTTTACTGTCGACAGCTTACTTTGAGGATTTTTTAATCAAGCTATTTGGGCACGTTGTGCTGTACAAGCTTTTTTGTAAGCGAAAACCAATCGAATTGCAATTTTTCATACATAAAAGTTAAAAAAGGCACCTAAGTCTTTGTCAAATTTAATCAAGCCCGCTAAGTTATTCATGCCTTTTTTGTTTTTGAGGACTTCGGATGGCGAAGGCTTGTTGTTTTTGGTTTTTGCGAAAAGAAAGAAGGCTATTTCAGGAAGGCGAGATTTCGCTTTCAGCAAGGGGTAATAGGGGAGAACATATTAACAAGGGAGAGGGGATTGCCTTGGAAGAGGCGATTGTCTGAGAGGTTTCAAAAAGTGTGTTTGGTTGATGCTTTTGTATACTGGTCCAGAAAGGTATGCCTGGGTAGTTTCTTTCATTTCTAGCGATTACCAGTTTTTGCTTCTTTAGTGTCAATTTATTTGAGGGCTAACTGTGAGCGTTGAGGTTAACTTGTTAATTTCGCTACTCAAATTGACAAAAAAAGGTGCTGTTTTAACTGAAAATGTCAATAGAGATGCCCGCATACTATCAGCAACTGCAAGAAAAATGCTGGCAAAACTGCAAAACGAAGGTCTCATTTATTTGAAACAGGACAGCGTTGAAGTAGAAAGCAAAAGTAGGCTTAAGCTAGCAGTTAAAGCAGTATCCTTAGGAGCAGACGTAGAGCACATCAGCAATTTGCTTTGTTGGCAAGAGTTTGAAGAAATTACCGCTTTGGCATTGAAAAGCACTGGATACGTGGTGTCAAATAACGTTCGATTTAAAAATGCAACTCGCAAATGGGAAATAGACGTAGTCGGCTGCAAGAAACCCTTAGTCGTCTGCATAGATTGCAAACATTGGCAGCATGCGATTGCACCTTCAACTTTGAAGAGAATCGTTGATTCACAGGTGGAACGAACGAAAGCATTAGCGAATTTGTTGCCAAACATCAGCCTAAAACTTGATTGCACAAAGTGGAGTGAGGCAAAGTTTATTCCATCCATATTATTCCTTATACCAAGCTCATTTAAGTTCTATTACGAAGTTCCGATAGTGCCTATACTTCAACTGCAAGATTTCCTAAACCAACTGCCAGTCTACACCGAATCGCTAAAGTATTTTCCGAAAACTTTCAACTCTTTAAGTCATAATTTTTAAAATTGAAGCTTTGGCCAATCTGAAGGCTGGGTAAAGGCTAAAAAGGAACATTCCAGCTAAAGCCGCAAGAAGCCAACCTGTTATCTCCAAGATTGTAACGCTTGTAACTATCGGCTGAGGCATCAAAATAAGCAAAGTTATGATGGCCCCAAGCGATATTCCGACCGCAAAGCTTGAAATCAGCACAATTAAGCTTTGAATTGCCAAAACAAAGATAACTATTCTTGGTTTAGCACCGACAGCCCGTAAAACAGCGAATTCTTGATGTTGCTCATCCACCGCAAGCATCATGTAACCAACTAGGCAAAGAGCAGCAGACGCTAAAATAAAGATCGGCAGAAGCATGATCGTCTGCCAAGTTGAAGCTAAAAAATTCGTGTTCTTTTCAACAACGCTATTTAACGGAAAAACATTCAAGTTCGGATCTATCGATTGAATTAATGTCTTGATTTGGGCAATGGCTGCAGACTGGTCCGTTGAGTTATTTATTGTAACTAATAGTATGTTAGGGTTAGAGAGACCAGTGATATTTTCCAGTCTCTCAATAGGCACGTAGGTGACAAACCCATTGTTTATGGGGTCTACGCAAACGCCCACTATGCTGAAAGTTGTATTCTCAAATGATATGCCTTCAACAAGAGGATTTGACTGGTTTATACCCTTACTAGGATCAGGCGTATACATCGATAGAGCAACTGAATCTCCTATAACAGCTGCAAAATCGTCATTTGCATTCAGAAAACTGCCTTCAACATTCCATGTGCCGCTAAGGTTTTCTGGGTTAACACCGATAACTATTGCGTCTCCCTGTCTACTATCGCCTACATAAAAGGTTTGGCCAGTCGAACCGTCAAAAGTGAAATTGGCACCCTCTTGAATATGTTCATTTAAAACCAAGCGTGTATCAACCAAACTCACACTTGACAAAGCACTCAATTGAGTAATGATTGAGTATGGAATCTCCAGTTTTGGGTCCGAATAGTTAAAAACGCCTGTTTTTGAGGTTCCGGAAAACTTTGATAAAAGCAGTTCATACTGGTTACCCATGCTGTTAGTTGCTATTGCAATTGTGTTTTTATTAGTAGTTTGTTGAACCCATGATATCGTGGTGCCGCTGGCAATGATGCCTCCCGCAACAGAAACCGTTAGAAGAATGAAAACTATTGAAAGCAAAATAATGATTCGGAGATTTGCTGATTGCCGTCGATACAAGCTTCTGGTAGAGATTCTCCAAGTTATTCCATGCCGTGATAGCGGTTTATGCTTGTTTTCTGCGGTTAAACTGTAATAGTTTACGGGTGAAAGCGCGTTTACTGGTGACATTCTAGATGCTTTAAGGAGAGGTAGAGCCCCGAAAATTAGTGAAAGAACAAAAAATGCGACAAAAACTAAGGGTATAAACCAAAAATTGGGCAGGTGATAAGCAGAAAAAACGATGTTTGCGGCGGCGTAATCCATTACAAAGCCAAGAATTATGCCTAAAATGCATCCTGCGAGGGTTGTTGTTAAAAGTTCGGTCATGAAGTAGCCGGCAACAAGGTTATTTGGGCATCCGGCTGCTTTCATCAAGCCGAAATCGCGCGTTCGTTGAGCCATCATTAAAAAAGCGAGGAAGGATGTTAACACTGCTCCTACAGCAAAAATCAGTATGCCGATGAAAAGTAAGAACTGAGTGAGGGTGGTGGTTAAGCCTTCAGTTAACGTGCCAGTGGCTGAGGCTAAGTTAAAGCCTAAACGACTGCCATATAGCAAAAGAAACAGAGTAGAGGCAACACTTAACGTTAAAGTGGCGATGGTTAAGGTTGTCTGAAGTTTTCTTCGGAGCAAATCATTAATTGGAAAAGCTGCTTTACTCATTTTCGCTCGCCAATTTGCCAGCTTCAAGGCTTAAAACTTGTTCCGCTAGCTGCCCTATCTGGAGGTTATGGGTTGAAACAATAACCGTTTTTCCCCTTTCCTTCAACAACTGAAGCACTTGAACGATTTTCTGAACATTTTTTTCGTCTAAATTGCCTGTTGGCTCATCCGCAAGTAAAAGCGGCGGGTCATTCGCTAATGCCCTGGCAAAAGCTACTCGTTGCTGCTCTCCACCGCTAAGTTGAGATGGGAAATGATTCGCCCGGTCTTGTAACCCCACAGTTTCCAGCAATTCAGTTATTCGTTTTTCTATTTCTTCTTCAGGCTTTTCACTCCATTCCATTGGAAAAGCAACATTCTCAGCCACCGTTAAAGTAGAAACTAAATTATAAGTTTGAAAAACAAAGCCCACGTTGGTGCATCGAAAATCTGACAGAAAATCTTCATTTTTATCATTTAAATCTTCTCCTTGAACAAAAATTTTCCCACTTGTCGGCCTGTCGATTCCGGCAATAATGTTTAGCAGCGTTGTTTTGCCTGAACCCGAAGGACCGTTTACTACAACAAATTTTGCTTTAGGAATTGAAAAAGTTATGTCCTTTAACACTTCAATTTTAACTTTGCCTATTTGGTAGACTTTTCCTAAGGCTTCCGCATAAACCATGGCGCCTTCTTTTTCCGGCACAGTCTTATCCCTTACTGTGAAAAAAGATGTTAACTATAATAGATAATATATGTTGAGGTACAATTACTTACATTATTAAGTATAAGTTGTATCCAAGTTTAGATTTCCCCTGTCCCGTTTGAGAATTCTAACTTTTTCTGGAAGCTTATTTTTCTCCCAATCTACCCAACTGACTTCTTTGAAAAGCCACCGTTTGCCCAGATGCGCTGCAATGACGGCGTGCTTATGCCTGTTATCGGCGGTGATAAAGAGGTCGAGAAACCTGAAGAGTTTATCGATTTGCTGTTTGGGAAAGTAGGCGTAGTAGGTGGCGTTTTTTACTTCAAAAGCGTAACTATGCGTGCCTTTTCTTGCCATGATGTCTGGCAGGGGGTTGAGGCTTGGGTTGCTAACTGGAACGCGGACAGCGTTGTAGCCTTTCTTCTGGAGAAGTTTAACCAGTACTGTTTCGCTATAGAAGCCTCTTTTGCGCCAACGGCGAAGTCTTACTCTATCTAATTCTGTACTCAACGGTTTTCTCCCCCCTTTAATGTTGTACTTTATCAAGCGTTGGAGATAAAAATTGTTGCCCAGAACCACTGAGAAAACAGTGTTGTGTTGATGCTTTTGTATACAATGAAGTGGGCTGGTGTTTCTGGAGAACACTGGTGGCGTTAGAAATTCAATGTAATACCAACTTCACCAATGTTACTGGCAACGTAAATGCTTTCATCCACATGCACAAAATATTGCCTGATTAGAGTGCTCTAACCACTTCAAAAGCAAGCGCTGAACCTAAAAGGCCCAAAAACAACGTCTCTCAGAGACAAAATCTGCCTGTTTCAAATTCGGTGAGACCGCAAAAAGCGCTCAAGACTTGCCACCCGTATACAGAAGCATCAACCAAACAACCCATCTTATAGTATCACGCAGAAGCATGCACCTCTCATCAGTAGCAGACACCCACCATATGGGATCAGAAACGGCCAGAGGCAAACTCAGCTGCCCATTCAATTTCAGGTTGGTTAAACTATCGAGGAGAGGAAGCGCACTTTTTGTTGAGTGATTTTGTTGTAAAAAGATAGGTACTGACACCCATCGACGAATTCCGGCACCGAGTTACTTCACCCAGACATAGCCCGCTGAGCAGACCTGCAAATTGCAAAACTAAAAGCTTGATTACAAAAATTTCAATTCTAAGTCTTTGTGCTAAATCAGCAAAGTTTTCACAGGTCTTGGCAAAAGTTGCAAAATGCTCGAAGGTGAACCGAAAAAGCAGGCGTTAGCTTCGTATGGAGATTTTCGAGGGTACTTATATGAGGCCCCGATATTCCCCATGCCACTGCTCTATAGCAAGAGCGTAAATGGCTGAACTAAGGCTATTTTGACGTTTTAACCCTAAATCAGGCTTTTAAATTATCGTCTCCATGGAAAAAAACTGATCGATTTTCAAGCTTTACTATTTCGCACCAAAACACCCACGCTCCATTCAATTTATGGCAAAATAACCTGTAAAAATAAGTATTTTAATTAAATGAGGCAAACGATAAACCGTTTTTTAAGGCTAATAAGAGGAAAAATTTCAAATTTGAAATTTTTCTTAAAAAAAAGCTCACACGTCAGTCGAGTCGGTAGCAAACTAATTTGTAATTTGCAATTAAAAGCAACTGCACTCAAAGCTTGTTTGGTCTAATAGTCTCGGCTTAACTTTTCCCTCCGCTATAGCGGGACAGCAAACGTTAGAACCTGCTCAGCTAAATTTGGGTGCCCGGTAGTAAGAGGCAGAATTACTCTAATGCACTTTAGTCGGCGTCAAAGCGCGCTAAAGTTTTCTTGGTGATCGCTAAGATCCACGCGGGGTTTTGCTGAACAGTTGCTTTCCTAATTTTCAGAAAGCAGAATATTGGCAAAAAAATTAAAATGTTATCCGGCTTTAGTAAGGCTCAGTGTAAAGTGCAGGAAGATGCTGAGTGGCCGCATCCGCTGAAAAATGACTTTCTATTTTCTAAATTTTTATTTTAGTTGAAATTTTCTCATTCGACAATTAAATATTAACAACAGTTAAAATAGAGATATAAAAAATGGGTTTGCTTAGGTGTAACGATTTAACCAACAAAAAATTAGCCTAAAATAAGAAAAATCTAAATCTCCAGCATAGGCAGTATTATCAGAGATAGAATAATTAAAAATTAATGGCTGTAGCCGTAATAGCAATAATAGTCTTGGTAGTAGCCATAGTATCTTTAGGAGTGGCTTTTACAGTCATTTCTGAATAGCATCCTACTAGTTCGCCTTCTCTCACATTTACTCCAACCCCAACGTCATCATCGACGTCTACGCCAACCTCAACAGTAACAATAACGCCTACACTTTCTTCTACACCTACAAAAATAACCGCACCGTTTAATCCGACGCTAAAGTTTTTTTGGAGTACAGCAAATAGCAGTATCTCCCAAATTGCATATGTCAATACTACTTCTATAATTCCAAGTGGAACTTATGAGCTTAGCGTAACATTAACAAACCCCGTCGAAAGTGCTCCATCGCCGTATCCATGCAAAATTACCTTCGCTTTAACTGAAGAAAATGCAGGTCGCTCAGCTCTCCCGACGGATGCGATATTAGAAATGTACACGGAAGGTAAAGCCCCTGTTGTTGGAGTATATGTCGCTGCCTACTCATTTTATTCGCCCATAACAGCTACCGATAACGACAATACATTAACGTATTCATGCTCGCCACATGGTTATTTTGATCCAGGTATCGGGAGCTTCTCATCAGACGGTTTCACAATTACCTCGGGCTTCAATCAAGCATTTGTTATGCAAATCGTTTTAAACATAACGGGAGTATTTAACTTAGGGGCAAATCTTGTTCCTGCAACTTAGATACTGCCTAATCCCCTGGCCTTAATTATCGGTAAAGTGCAAGTTTTCTGATTGTAATTTTTTTTTCAAAGTTTATTACATTCGTAAAATATTCGACCAATCGAAGCAAACTTAGTAGAATAATTTCAAGAAATAGAGGACGTAACAAGCCGGGTTAGATGCTTTTCTCGGTGTGTGTTATCCTTGTCGGTGCGCGTTAAGAGACTAATGTAGGTGAACAGTTTTTTTCTGATTGCCGGCACGGCGTTCCCCCACGCAGGCCGTAAATAGTCTGATTTATTGTTGATAGTCTCCTTTTTTCAGCTCATATTTTTGAGCAAGCGCAATATTGCATGTCTTAAGCCCTTCTCTAAACGGCGCTAAATCTTAATTATCGCTTGATTGCGAAATTGCGGAGCGTGAGTGTAGTGGCATCAGTATTACTCAGTTTCTTAACCGTCACAAGTGACAACCAAGGACTGAGGAAACTCAAAACTACATGAATAAAACACGTTTCTATATTGAAAGTGCGGGATATTGAGTCTATTCAGCTTTATGTTGGATCATATTTGGAGCCTATTAGGATCATCTAGTAGACCGGGAAGGTAGGCTTGTGCACACAAAAACGTCGAAAAACAAAAAGTTGAGAGCTAAATAAATATGAAATTTTCATTATTGGTTTAACTGTTAGATAAGCTAGTGATTACTCGCCATTTTTGCAATTATGATTGTCATGGCAACTAAGGTTTCAAAACGCTGTTCACTGCTTCTGTACACAAAAGCATCAACCAAACATACTTTAAAAATGCTTTACTGCCATAATTTCAACGGCTTAAGCTTTCCAAAATTTCGAAACCCAACGAACCTTAAATATACATTACACATGCAAAACCAAAGTTAGTCAAAAATAGCGACCGAGCGTGCAAATGGCTTTTAAAGTTTGAAAACAGACGCCATAAGTCGTTAAACAAGCGTGGTATCGCTTAAAATTACTTTTTTTAGAGCTAAATTAATCGGTCTTGGGTCAGTAAGGGTTGTCTTTCGGTTTTTTACTGAACTGATTTGAAGAAAGTGACTGCTGTGTAACTTTTTTATTGAGCGAAAGCCGTTAGGAGCGATCATTTTAAACAAATAAAAGTTAAAAGATTATGAACTTTCGCAGAAAAAATAAATATTCAAAGCAATTTACCCACGCTTTTTTGTTTTTGAGGGCTTCGGATGGCGAAGATTTTTGTTTTTGCTTTAGCTGCGAATAGACGGGTTTCTTAAAGTTCGTAGTCTTCGAAACGTTTTTCAACGCTTCTATATGATAAACAATTAGGAAGGAGTTTGCAATGTCAAACTTTAAAGTTGTAAACAAAAGCTATAGCTTCAGCACGAGGGGCGAAATAAACTTCATTGATTTATCTGACAAAGTGCAGGAAGAGGTTTCGCTCTCAGGCATCAAAAACGGGATAGCTCATATCTATGCGCCACACGCGACAGGCATACTAATTTTAACAGAAAACGATTACGCGTTACTAAACGACATCAAAGCGTTGCTCGAGGAGCTGGCGCCAAAAAACAAGGCCTATCAGCATCCATCTAACGCTTATTCACATTTGCGTTCCGTGCTTCTTCCGCCAGATAAAACCCTGCCAGTAATTGATGGGCATGTCACGTTTGGGACCTGGCAGTCGTTGCTTTTTGTGGAAACAGATGTTTACCCGAGAAAAAGAACCATAATAATCCAAGTCATGGGAGAGCAATAAAAAAATATGCAATCAACCGGCCGGCACCTTTTTACGGGGCTTGATAAATTTTTGTAAGGTTTCTACTTTTCGCTTCTCGTATCATAGAAAACATGTTAGTCAATATGGTATTTTAACGATTTAATGGTAATCACGTAAGCTAGCATACGCTTTTTTAACTATTTATTGTAAAAATGCATCATTCGGAAGAATTTCGCTGCCTACAAGAGTCCACTTGTGCACCCGACCCTAGGCAAAGAGCACTTAGAGCTAAAAACTGCCTAACGATTGCCTATCAAATGCCTGTAAACACTAAAATATACTTTGAAAAACGCATAATTAAGCTCAGTTAAACCTATTTCTAAGCTCCGGCAAGATAAAAAACAAGTTGACACCAATTTCCCCCGTTAAAGCGAGTTGCAAGAGGAGCAAATTAGCGTTTTTATTCAAGAAAGAGGTATGATTATATAAGCTTCGTCATTATTCGAGAAAATTTACTTTGTACTCTCTGTGCGAAGTCTCTTAGCAGACCCTCTGGAACGCATTCGAGCTTTTTTCTTAACAGTAGCCCTCCTTGAAGGTTTTTCTTGCATTGCATCAGGTTCAGCTTCCCCTAAGGGCAAGGCGTCAACTGCGTCTGGAAAATCGTCATTTGTAGTCTGTTGAGCTCCAGCCTTAAGCATTGTTTCAACCGCCCTGTCCACATCGCCAGGCTCCACGTTAATGCCTAACGTTGCGTCCATAAGCACAACTGTCTCGTAGCCAAGTTTACGTGCATCAAGAACTGTGTTTACAACACAATAATCCGTTGCTAAACCAGCAACAAAAAGCCTTCTAACGTCACACATTCGCAATTCATGAGCGAAGCTTGTTCCGTCAAAAACAGAGTAACTTTCATGTTCGGGATTTGTAGCTTTAGAAATAACCACGACGCCGACGGGCAGTTTAAGATCAGGGCTAAACTTTGCACCAACCGTCTCCTGAACGCAGTGAGGCGGCCAAGGACCACCCTGTGCTTTAAACGAGATATGATTCGGAGGATGCCAATCCCTTGAAGCAAAAACATGGGCTTTGGCATCTTTAAAACGCCTTGCATACTCATTAAGTACAGGAATTATTTCGTCCCCGCCTTCAACGGGCAGGGCACCTCCTGGCAGAAAATCTTTTTGGATATCAGTTATCAAAAGGGCATCAGAACTTGTTATGTTAAAGGGTTTTTTCAAACAAGACACCTATTTTCAAATTGTTTAGTTTTTTTAAAAAATTACTCAAGCGTCCATGTAAGGTAAGGCGTTACTATTGAATAAACTTTATTGTGGGGACTCAGGAGATCATGGAAAAGTAATTAAGCTTTTATGAGTTTAATGAAATAGTGAAATCAGGACAGTTTTAGCCTACGTTCTTTTCAAGGTTGCCTCCGGAACAGAAAGGGAGGTAGCTCAAAAAATCATTGAGTTTAGTGAGGTTATGCAGGCAGACGTAGTTTTCGGCGAGTATGATGTGATAGCACGGATGAACAACAGATGATTTGGGAAAGCTACAAGATTTCGTTTCGGATAAAGTTAGATCGGTTCCTAACGTTCTTGTGACCTCAACCATGATAATTTTAAAAGAGTACAGGGGAAAATGTTACCAGCCTGAAATCAAGTGACTTTTTACTTTGTTTTGTTGATGCTTTTGTATACCGTAAAGGATAGGCTTATCTTTTAACTGCAACAATAATTTAATAAGGCATCAAACATGCAGGTTAAGAACCAAAATTTGATTATTTCAAGCAAGGAAATGCGTGCCCTAGAAACCAACGCGGAATACTATGGCATAAGTTTGCTTCAACTGATGGAAAACGCTGGACGCAACATAGCCCAAGAAACCATTTCACGCTTCCCAAAGAAAAAGAAAATCGTTATTTTCTGCGGTTTAGGAGGAAACGGCGGTGACGGTTTTGTAGCTTCTAGACACCTTTTAGCCGCTGGTTACAGCGTTATAGTTATTCTTGTGGGCAGAGGTCGCGACATTAACCATGAAGCTGCATTGAAAAACTATTTGATCCTCCAGTCTTTGCAGGATAAAGTTTTGCCGATTGAAGTAACCGACAGTTCTGACATACCGAAAGTGAATGCTAACGTAGTCATTGATGCTTTGCTAGGAACTGGAACCAAAGGAAAACTTAAGCCTCCAACATCTCAGGTAGTGGATTACGTTAATTCTTTGAATGCGTTTAAATTAGCGGTTGATGTGCCAACAGGCATAGACTCAGACACGGGTGAAGTTTTAGGAACCGCTGTAAAAGCCGACTTAACAGTCACATTCCATAAAACAAAGAAAGGTTTAGAAAAAGCAAGAAAATACGTCGGCGAACTAGTTGTGAAAGACATAGGCTTGCCACATGAAATAGAACAATATGCTGGTCCAGGCGATGTCAACCTTGCCACAAAATCACGTAGCCCAACAGCCCATAAGGGAGATTCCGGGCGTCTGCTAGTCATCGGCGGAAGCGAGGTTTACTCTGGAGCGCCCACATTGGTTTCACTTGGTGCAATGCGAACAGGCGTGGACATTGTTTATCTTGCTGCCCCTGAAAAGACAGCATATGCCATTTCTTCAATGTCTCCTGATTTGATAACGATAAAGCTTGAAGGCAACAATTTGAAACCAAGCAACATGGAAACACTAAAGCCTTACCTAAGTATTGTTGATGCGGTTGCGATGGGTCCAGGCCTAGGATTAAACCCTGAAACTTCAGAGTTTGTCAAGCTCTGCATTGAAGAAGTTGAGAAGGCTGGAAAACCTCTGCTTTTGGATGCTGACGGATTAAAAGCCTTCGCGAAATTCAAACGGCCATTAAAAGCGCCGCTGGTTCTTACGCCTCACGCAGGCGAATACGCGATTCTAACTGGTGAAATTTTACCTGAAGACCAAGAAGAACGCGTCTTGGCAGTACAGAAAACCGCAAAGAAACTTAACGCTGTTGTTCTAGTAAAGGGCAAAGTTGACATTATATGCGACGCGCAACGGGTTAAATTGAATTTCACGGGGAACCAAGGCATGACTGTTGGTGGAACGGGCGATGTTCTCAGCGGTATCGTTGGCGGTTTAATGGCTCAGAAAGTTGACCCATTTGAAGCTTCGGTTGCTGGTGCCTTCGTAAATGGTGCCGCAGGCGATTTCGTTGCAAGCGAAATTGGTTTTCACATGGTCGCTACTGACATTATTGATTGGATTCCACGGGTTTTTGATGACCCGATGAGTCACTTGAAGGTGCGCAAACCGAGTGGAACATGAACCTAACCAAAAATCGACAACTATTAGTATTCCAAGGATCACAGTTTATCATGCAGCGCAATGTGACCCCAAAAAATGCACGGGACTTAGGCTAAAACGCCGTGGACTAGCTAGGATAGTCACGAGGACACGATTTTTGCCAAAACGTGCCATAGTGCTAAATCCTTTTTCTGAAATAGCGTTTTCACCTATGGACAGGCATAGAGTTGAAAATTTTGGTCTAGCCGCGCTGGATTGCAGTTGGGAGCATGCACAGAAAGTTTTATCGGGACATGTGAAGGGAACCAGCCGCTGCTTACCCATCTTAATTGCAGGTAACCCGGTTAATTTTGGCAAACTTACAAAATTGACTACAGCTGAAGCTATTGCTGCCGCGTTGTACATCGCTGGTTTCAAAGAAAAAGCCGCGGAACTTTTGTCTATTTTCACATGGGGGCACACATTTTTTGAATTGAACAGCATATTGCTTGACAGCTATGCGCAGGCGGAGAATAGTACCGAAATCGTTGAGATGCAGACTAAGCTTCTGAAGAGCAAAAAATGCACTTAAAAACATTTTTGCTGACGGTTATTTATACAGAAACTGCTTTAAATTGAAAACAAACTAATTAACCACGAAGACTTAAACGAATAAATTACAAAACAGTGCTATATTAAGGTTAAAGGAAAAAATTGATGGCTATAAACCAGAAAAAGGCAGATGTTCAAGATTCCGATCGAAGGTCAGCAACTTACGAGAATTCACGGAGACAAGGCTACATTTTTGATCGAGTTCAGAGAATAGTTTTAGATTTATCTAAAAACGAAAAAGACAACGAAAGTATTCTTGATGCTGGCTGTGGAACAGAACGATTACTTAGAAAAGCTAAGGAACATTGGCCTGATGCTTGGTTGATCGGTGTTGCCCCAGCAGAAGGAATGATACAACAGGCAACTCAACTTTTATCTGACGCAGAATTTCATGTGACTATGGTTGAGTCTTTGCCTTTGCCTAATGCTTCAGTTGACCTCGTATTTAGCACGCTCTCTTTTCATCATTGGAGTGATCAAGCTAAGGGTGTAACTGAAATTCGCGTGTTTTGCGTTCGCAAAGAAGTTTGTTGCTGGCGGATATTATGATGCCCTTTGGTTTATCGGTTGTAATTCGCCATTTTAAACGTAACAATGCTGCTAAGACGCGTGAAATGTTTGCTCAAGCTGGGCTGAATGTTGAGTTTCAGCAGCGATTGTGGCGATGGTCAAGGATTTTGGTTGTAACATGTGGAAGGAAGCTGTAGCTTATGATGGTGACTTGAAAAACAATGGCTTTTATTACTGATCCGTACCTGTTTTTTGCTTCGGTTGCTTTAATTTCACTTTCAGGTGTTTTAATGCCTGGACCGCTATTCGCTGTTACGATTGAAAAAGCGGCAAAAAGTAAAACTGCAGGCGCATTAATCGCAGTTGGCCATGGAATAGTGGAGTTTCCATTGATGTTCCTCATCTTTTTTGTGCTAAGCCAGTTTGACATTCCAAGTTTCGTGCAGATTTTAGTAGGATTGGTCGGCGGCTTGCTGATGATCTTCATGGGCACCCAAACTTTCAAGAATAGGCATAAAACTAAAGATTCACTTGTAAGAATAAAACAAGATTCATTAGTTGCAGGAGTCCGGACCACAGCAGCAAATGCTGGTTTCATCTTATGGTGGCTAACCATCGGTACAGCTTTAATTTTAAATGCTAAACTGTTTGGATTAATTGGTTTTTCGGTGTTTGCTGGAGTTCATTGGCTCTGCGATTTTTCATTTTACACAATCACGGCAGTGCTGATTTTTAAATCGCAACGGTTCTGGACTGAGCGCGTAGCTACGGGAATCACGCTTTTTTGTGTGGCAGTTTTCATCGCTTTCGGAGCATACTTTATGGGTTCAGCCTTATGGTCAGTGATTAGTACAGTTATATAGCAATTAAGAGTGAGTAATATTCATGGAATTTCAAGTTGGAAAAGCAATCCTGCAACTAATCAAGGGAGACATCACAGATATTGAAGCAGACGTGATTGTGAACGCTGCAAATTCGTCGCTTATGGGCGGCGGTGGAGTCGACGGAGCAATCCATCGTAAAGGTGGACCGAATATCCTTGAAGAATGCAAACGCATAAGGGCAACAGAGTGGCCTGATGGTCTTCCAACTGGAAAAGCAGTCATTACTTCAGGCGGCAACTTAAAGGCAAAATATGTCATTCACACGGTTGGGCCGGTTTGGCTCGGAGGATTCCATGTTGAAGCGGAACTTTTGAAACAAGCACACAAAAACTCGTTAAAACTTGCAGTTGCTAAAGGACTTAAAACAATTGCGTTTCCATCAATTAGCACCGGAGCATACGGTTACCCTATTGAAGATGCCAGCCAAATAGCTATAAGAACTGTAAAAGATTTTTTGGAAAAAGAAGATAAACTTGAGAGAGTGGTTTTCGTTTTATTTTCTGAGAACAAATTTCAAGTTTATTTGCGAACCGCAAAGTCTATTCTGTCCCAGTAGGAAGAAAGAACTGTTGAAAGTTTAGATTAAAATAAAGGCTCAAGCAATCGTTGAATTAAATTACGGTCAAGAGTTCTTGACAAATCAACTGTTCAAGTATACAGTAAACCTATCTTTTACTTGAAGAGGCACAAGGAAGCAAGATTTTAACTTAAAAATATTCTGATAGTTTGGTTGTATCTTAATTCAGCCACATAGTCATATATTGTTCATTTAACATTTTTCTTAGTTAAGATGATAGCTGGATGAAAGAGCCAACGTTTACATATCCATATTGTGATAGTCAACCGTGGCGTAGTCGCTACATTTTTTGGAAACATTTAAGTGAATACATTAAAAAGGCCGAGATAATATCCAAGGCAGTGTTAGCCGAGAAACGTAAAATGCAATAATTCTGGTTCTTTCTTTAATCTTACATTTGGCGTTTTTCTTTTACGCTGTACCCAAGAAGTTAAACTACCATTAAAGTCAAAGTTGATCTAATGCTGCTCAAATTCTTTATTCGCTTAAACACGATCTCCCGAAGATGTTCCAAGGATTCACCGCTGACTTTTACGGCAAAATCATAAGCGCCATGAGAAAGATACACTTCTTTCACTCCTTCAACCAATTTCAAATCTTCAAATGTGCTTTTGCTTGAATCAGGTTCAGCGGTTATAAAAACGAAAGCATTTCTTTTGGGCTTGTCATTCTCACCTTCAGAACAAACACAGCTTATTTGGGCACTTAAATCAGCGAAAACATTTTCCAAACAATTCATCACACTTAGGTACTTTAACTCCACAGAGCGTAGCTATTAAACTTGTGTTGCTGTCTAGCACCACCAAATCAGTATAAAACTGCCCGCACTGGGGAACATGTAGCTGGAAAAAGCTGGGGCTTGGCGTAAACCAGCTTTTTTCTACAGAAGGGTCAACGAAAGTAAACCGCGCCCATTTTGCAATAATCTTTGTTGCCGTCGTGGAGGAAAAGAATGGAGGATTAACTTGTGCTTTCTAAAAAGCCAAGTCCAAAACCAAGTTTTTACCCGTTTACAGTTTTTAACTGAATAAGTGAGCACACATCATATTTGTTGCCAATCATTTTTCGACCATTCAAATAACTTAATTCAATCAAAAAGCCTAAGCCCACCACGTTGCCGCCTAACTTTTCAACCAATTCAATATTCGCTTTCACAGTTCCGCCAGTTGCCAGCAAATCATCAATTAGCAAAATGTTTTGGCCCTTCTCGATTGCGTCTTCATGAATTTCGATAGTGTCACACTCATACTCTTTCTTGTATGTTAGGTCTACGCATTTGGAAGGTAGCTTGCCTTTCTTTCGTATAGGAACAAAACCGACCCCTAATTCGTAAGCTAAAGCAGCACCAATGATGAAACCTCTGGCTTCATTTGAAACAACTGCATCGATTTGTTTTCCCCTGTAATGGTCTGCTAATTGTTTAATGGATTCATGGAGGCAATTTTTGTCTTTCAAAAGTGTGGTAATATCCCAGAAAACCACGCCTTTAAACTCTGGTATTCTTCGAACTTTTGCTCTTAGATCGTTTTGTTCTAATATTTTTGTCGTATTAATTACCTATATTTCTAACGGGGATGGTTTAGATTAGTGTTTTGTTTTTTGGTTCTGGTGCGTCTTAGGGTGATGGAGCATTTTCTTCTGTGCGATGCGCATCGGGTGATACGCTGTGAAAAAACCGTCTAGTAGATAGGTTGTTTTTAGTCATTACTAATCAAGTCAGAACTTGATTTTATTTAATGGGGTTCTGTTAACTTAGTGTCAAATATCTTTTTCGTTAACTGTCGTCACATGATATTTTTCTTTTAAGGTATTGACTTGAGCTATAGAGGTCACAAGAAAGGCTCTTATGGAATTAGGAAGACACAGCGAATTCACTCTAAGAGAAGCCCTACTGCTAGGCATATTGATGAGCAAGGGAGTTTCGGAATCGGGCTTTAGGCTACTCTGTAGGTGCTGAAATTGGTGAGGGATCAAAGCGGTTCTTAGAATAGTGGGTTAAATTGCTTTGGCTGTATGCTGAAAAACAATGACTGCATAAGTGTATGTGGTAAAGCCTTCAGAAGCTTGGGCGAGCTATTATCTGCAAAAGACTGCCATGATAAGCACTTGAAGGCTTTAGGGTTTAGTCATAGGGAGTCTTAAGCGTTAACCGTATTTCTGAAGAAGAATGACAAGCGATAGGCTATTAGACAAAGCTTAATTGGTAAAACATCTAAACAGAATGTTTGGAGATTCGATGTGGAAACTCAAACTCAAGCCAATCAGCCTAAGAACCCTTGTGTCTAACATTCCCCTGGTTGTTTTTTCAGGTGGCACTGTCGCTGTTGCTTTGAAGCTTGTGACGTTTTATGGTCATTGGGTTTTTCTGCCAATGTTTCCTGACGCCTTGGATTCAGCGTTTTTGGTTTCTGCTATAGCGTATTTTATTTGGAGACTTAGCCATGCCAAAAAGTAAAAAGTTTGTCGTCTGTTTAGTGCTACTCCAAATCAAAGAATAATAGTTAAAACCACTTTACACCAATTAAGGGACAAACCAACGTGTGATTTTGAAACAAACAGTCAAAAAAGCAAGCAATTTTTCTAGCTACTGGTTTCATTAACAGTAGGATTACTTATTTCGAGGTTTTCTTAAAATATCTGTACCGCCATATTGGATTGGAGACTTACCTGTTGCAAATAATATCCATTTTGGTTTTCGGTTCTGATAACTCTTAGGGGTTTTTCATTTTATTCTTTCCTCTTGATTACTTTCGGGGTTTTGCTTAGGGATTTTATTACTAGAAAAAAACTTTCTTAGTGATTGCATCTTAACTTTCATGCGGGACCTTCGGTAGTAGATTTTTTGCATTTTCATCATGCATGTTAGGTTTGAGAGTATTTTGTTTTGCTTTAGCGCGGTGTATGCTTTGTAGTCGTATTTTAGCCATCCTAAATGTTTCAAGACTTGTTTGTGGTATTGAGACAGATTTGTTAGGTTTTGGGTGAGAAGTTTAACGGTTTCTGCTGAGGTTTGGTTTCCTTCTCCAAAGCTGGTTATTGCGCCTATGCTGTTGCCAACACCTACAATTTTTCCGTTGATGAATGGTCGGCTTTCCTGCGGTGGATTTAGCCTCAGCATTTTTGCTTGCTCCTCAAGTATTGTGGCATGCGTTTCTTGAATAAAGTTGTGCACTAAGTTGTAGGCTTTTTTGCCGTTTATTGATGAACATCCTACGTATGCCGTGCTGTAGGATAGAGGATTCATCCACAAGTATTTTGTCGCTGTTAAATCTTCATGAGATGGAAAACGGATGTAAAAGTCAGGGTAAGGAAGGTCGATAAACTCGGCTTTAATCTGGTACGTTGAATAGTACTTGTCTGTTGATAGCTGCCCTAACATGGCTCTGTATCCTGTGGCGTCAACTATCAAATCGTAGTTGTTGTGGTTCGCAGGGTTTAGAGTTTCTCCAAAATGGAAAATGGCTTGCGTTGAATCCATCATGTTTTTCATGAAGTTGAATTTATCGAATGTGCACAGTCCTGTTACAGGTATGTGTAGTGTTTTCTTGCCTAATTCCATAATTAATTGTTTTGATACTGTCATGTCAACTTTCCAACGTTACACTCGTAGAGGTCTGCTGGGAACGCTTTTACGCCTCTGTGAAAGCGTAAATTGTTAAACCAGTCTCTGTATTCGCCTATTTTGCCTTTGAGCCAT